>JAAYJK010000018.1 GCA_012522955.1 Syntrophomonadaceae bacterium | reverse complement strand
TGGAAGCGATGATGGAAAAAACTGAAGCAAAGCAGTAGGGTCTTTCTGAAATGAAGTTCATCGACTAATTTAGACCTATCCTTCTTTCCCTAAATAAGTAAAATAATAGTAACGGGTTTTGTGTAGTTTTATTTGCAATATCCATCATATGATCATATACCAGGACAGTACTTAAAAATGGCTGGTCTTCTCAACAAGATATACAGGCTATATTCCTCGGATTATGCAAAATCCCATATTAAATCAAGAGGAGGAGTTAGTGTGGATGTTCTTCAGGCCATCAAAGGAAGGCGATCCTACCGAAGTTTTTTGGACCGGCCGGTTGAAGACGAAAAGCTGCAGGCCATTTTAGATGCCGGGCGTTGGGCTCCCTCGGTGATGAATTTGCAGCCCTGGCAGTTCTGGGTGATAAAGAATCCTGATGTAATAGCTAATTTAAAGGCCGCGAGCCAGGAGACTTTACAAACAATTTTTCAGGCCAGTGGCTGGAAGTGGGTCAGCAAGTTTAGCCTGGAGTTTATGAGCGAAGCCCCTATAATAATCGTAGTTGCAGGTGACCCCCAGAAAACCGGAGCCGATCAGTTCTTGCCCGGGCGCGGTCAGGGCTATGCCTATTCCTGCTGTGCGGCGGTGCAGAACATGCACCTGGCTGCCCATGCCTTGGGGCTTGGAACCCTTTGGTTTACTTTGTATGAAACAGAGAAGGTGAAAGAAATCATTCAATTGCCCCCGGAACTTGATGTGGTAAGCATGATCATATTGGGCTATCCTAGCAATCCTGACGCTTCCATGAAGAGAAAGGATTTGGAGGAAATAGTAAAGAATGTCGATTAGCCGTGCTTTCTGAAGAAAATACCATTTAAGCAAATGTTTGGTTTTTTAAGGCCGAGGGAACAAGTTCGATGAGGAAGGATAAACATATGTTTATCTTTCCTCATTACTGACAGCTTTACAATCTGCTATATGGTTATTTCTTGGTGAGTGCCATCCAGTTCCTATTTTAGGGCTTCTTGGCGCGACATAAATAGAGTATTAGATTCACAGTCAACTCCTCAATCAACCTATCTACAAGGCCTCGTGCCATATTCTTCACAACAGAAGCACATCCTTCCATAAGTAAGCCAGTCTGACGTTTCCTTTGTCTTATCCAAATCCGCGAAATGTAACTTCTTGCAGGGGAATCATAAAAATAACTATTTTCCGATAAATAAAGACAAGTTGATGCTATACTTTCAATTAGAAGAAGTACGCAAATATATTTTTGAAATACAGGTCCAATATGGCAGTTCTAGCCAGTTTATTTTATTGACATTTTAGTTTACTACTCACTTGTATTTTCAACCATCTTCATAGTTATTAATCCTTCCTGGGTCAAAAAAGCAGGAGGGTGTATACAGCAGGAATGGACTGAGATGCTTATACAGGAGATACCTTCATGTCATATACTAGCTTTGCAGGGGATGGACTATGAATGATATTAAACTGGGACAATATGTGCATGGAAATTCACTGATACATTCATTGGACCCAAGGACCAAGATCATCTGCTGCACCTTTATTGTAATTGGCATATTAAGCAGCCATAATTTCTGGTATCTTTTGGCCTTCTTGGGCTTGATACTGGTTGCCATAAAATATTCTGGAACCCCCTTGAGTTCAATATGGCGCAGTATGCGGGGCATAAGGTATCTACTCCTGATTACTTTTCTTTTTCAAGCAGTCCTTACCCAGGGGGAAGCGGTATTTCAAGTGGGAGCCCTAAGTGTTACCCGGGAAGGGGTGGTGATAGGGTTAATCAATTTGTTGCGTCTGGTGATATTATTCTTGGGTTCCATCCTCCTGTTAATGACTACCACCCCCATGAAATTATCAGCGGGTTTGGAATTTTTATTATTGCCATTGAACAAGATTAAGATTCCGGTGCAGTATTTTACCACCATTATCAGTATCGCTTTTCGTTTTATACCTACCCTGGTTGAAGAGTCTCTTAGCATCAAGGATGCTCAAAGATCCAGAGGAGCAAGGTTTGATTCACCGAAGATTTTAAGCAATCTGAAAAGTTACCTGGCCATCTTAATACCCTTGTTGGCCTCCTCCATGCTAAGAGCCGAGGATCTAGCCGAAGCCATGGACAGCAGATGCTATGGGGGAAATCCCAATCAATATCGGATGCGAACCTTAAAATATGACAGGGTGGATATTTACCTGATAATTTTTATGGCAATTGTTTTATTAGCTGGACTGCTTATTTGATAATATGTAGGGGCGGTCTTTGACCGCCCGCCCGGGCATAGCTACAAATTTTCATACTCGCTTGTGTTCCCTGATCATTGTGGTTGGTAGTGGTTGATAAGTTGATAAGTTGGTGCCTGACACCAGGGA
Organism: Syntrophomonadaceae bacterium; assembly: GCA_012522955.1. Taxonomy (GTDB): domain Bacteria; phylum Bacillota; class Syntrophomonadia; order Syntrophomonadales; family Syntrophomonadaceae; genus JAAYJK01. The sequence goes on along the minus strand of JAAYJK010000018.1, from coordinate 24,170 downwards.
GAAATATCATGGATGGAATCCAATTAATCGATGTCAGCAAAGAATTTAAAACGGCTGACTCATATAAAGTTGCCCTTAGCAGTATTAACTTCACTATACATGAGGGTGAATACATTGGTATTTTAGGTTTAAACCAATCAGGGAAATCAACCCTAGCTAGATTATTAAATGGTTTGCTTAAACCTACTAGGGGCAGAGTTTTAATAAACGGTATGGATACCGATTCTCCCCAACAACTCAAGGAAATTCGGCAATTGCTGGGTATAGTATTCCCAAACCCGGACAACCAGTTGATTTGTCCGATAGTTGAGGAAGAAATCGCCTTCGGTCCGGAGAATTTAGGTTTATCCCCTAGTGAAGTGCATAAGCGGGTGAGCTGGGCCTTGGAAATCGTGGGTATGCAGGAGATGAGGAATCATGCTCCACATCTGCTTTCCGGCGGACAAAAACAAAAAGTGGCTCTGGCTTCTGTTTTGGCCATGGAGCCCAGTTACCTGGTCCTGGATGAACCTACATCTATGCTGGACCCTCTTAGCCGGCGGGAGGTTTTGGAACACCTGCGAATGATAAATCAAGAGAACCATATGACTATCATCTTAATCAGCCATAATCCAGAAGACCTAATGGACGCCAAGCGATTAATTGTCTTGAATGAAGGTTCCATATATATGCAGGGAACCCCGAAAGAGGTCTACGGGGATATGGGAAAACTGGGGGCTGTCGGTTTGAACCCCCCTGGTCTTTATCAATTAATACAGCAATTAGAGGAAGAAGGATATAGAATTGACGATAATTTTGAGACCATCCCCCAACTGGTAGAAAAGATATGTCAAAAATAATTGATATTAAAGATCTATCCTATATATATTTACCGGGCACCGCTTATCAGCAGCAAGCATTGAATAATATTAATATCTCATTAAATCAAGGTGAGTTGCTGGGCCTATTTGGCGGCAACGGATCGGGCAAATCTACTCTGGCCAAGCTGCTCAATGGCTTAATATATCCAACTACAGGCAGGGTAACGGTTTGCGGTATCGATACCAGTATCAAAGCATTAAGAAATGATCTGTGGAAAAAGGTGGGGCTGGTTTTTCAATACCCGGAACAGCAAATATTTGAATCCAATGTTTATGATGAAGTTGCTTATGGCCTCCGCAACCTGGATTTAAGTGAATCGGAAGTAAAAAGCAGGGTCTATGAGGCTCTTAAAAGGGTTGGATTAATTCCTAACTCCATGGTAAATTTATCACCGGTTAAGCTCAGCGGAGGGGTGAGAAGAAGGATAGCTATCGCAGGGATTTTAGCATTGGAACCTGAGATTCTGGTTATGGACGAACCTATGGCGGGTTTGGATCCGTTGGGGCAAAAGCTAATGCTGGATATTATTAAAGCCCGACAGGAGAATAAAACCCAAACCACCATAATCATTTCCCATAATCTGAAAGATATTTTGGCCCTGGCCGATAAAATTGCCATCCTGGAAAAAGGTTACCTGGTTTTTTATGGAGAAGTACCGGAACTGTTAAACCATATAGATATACTGAGCAAATTCCGCTTGGAGCTTCCTGACTATCTTCAAGTGGCCTACGCCCTAAATGCCAGGGGCATAAAGACCAATAGCGAGATAAATAATTTGCATGAGGCTGGATTAGAGCTGATCCGAATTATTTCCAGCCAGAAGGGAAAATTCTAGTGTCTACCAAAAGGATTGCTTTAATTGCCATGCTGGTAGCCCAAGCCACAATTCTTCATTATCTGGAGGGTCTATTGCCCAATCCTATTCCTATTCCCGGGGTGAAGCTGGGCTTGGCTAATATCATCACTTTACTGGCTTTAATTCTTTACGATTTCAAAACTGCCTTAAATATAGTGGTTTTACGCACCATATTAGGGTCACTTTTGAACGGCAGCCTTTTCGGGGTAGGATTTTTCCTGAGTTTCACCGGGGCTATGGTAGCCACCTGTATGATGGTAATCTTACTTCGTGTTTTCCCGGTTTTAAGCGTGATAGGAGTAAGTGTTGCGGGAGCCATTGCCCACAGCGTAGGTCAGTTGTTAATGGCCGCCTTGATCATCAACCAGCCCGGCATCTTTTACTATTTGCCTTTTATGCTGCTCTTTTCCATACCCAGCGGAATAATAACCGGGCTTTTATTAAAAGCTTTGCTAAAATATATAGAAAAATCTTGATTTCTTTCCGCCGCTGATTTATTTCTTGGAAAGTAGGTAATTGGGGATGAAAAAGAATGATATCTTGCTTATTGGAATAATCGCAGTAATCAGCCTGGCTTTATTACTTTTTTTTAATATACTGGGAAAAGGAGAGCGGCTAATAGCCGTTATTGTTCATAATAACCAGGTTGTTGAACGCATAGATCTGAGTAAGGTAAAAGAGCCCCGTACCATAACCGTATCTGGGAATTACCATAATATCATAAAAGTAGAAAAAGACCGGATAAGGTTTGAAAAATCAGACTGTCCCGAACAGATATGTGTTCATACCGGGTGGTTGAGCAAATTTGGCGATATCGCCGTATGTATGCCCAATAAAACTATTATAGATATCGAAAAGAAGTAATCATAAATCTCCTGGTAAAAGTTATTTCTGAGCCTTACATAAACTTCATCAGCTTCTTGAGTTGCTTCAGAGACAGCCGGTAGGGAGGATATTTCTGTTTAAGATCCAGCAGGGTTGAACTCTTGAAAACACTGCGCCGGTGGGAAAAGCAGAAAAAGGATTCATCACCATGATAGGAACCCAAGCCGCTTTCACCTACGCCTCCGAAAGGCAGGTGATGGGGCAGCAGATGGCTTAAGGTATCATTAATACAAACTCCCCCGGAACTGGTTTCATTGAGGATCTTGGACTGGATATTTTTATCATTGCTGAACAGGTAGAGGGCCAGGGGTTTGGGCTTTTCATTGATTATAGCCAAGGCCTGGTCCAAGTCCTGGTATTCCAATATGGGGAGCAGGGGACCGAATATTTCTTCCCCCATAATAGGGTCATCCCAGCTCACTCCTTCGATGAGAGTGGGAGCTATATATTTGGATTCCCGGTCAGTCTGCCCTCCGCAGATAATGCGGCCAGCTTTCATTAAGCCCGTGAGGCGCTGGAAATGGTCCTGGTTAATGATGCGGGGGTAATCCAGGCTGGATCGGGGGTCGGGCCCATAGAAACTGGTGATAGCCTGTTGCATTTCTTCGATTAGATCTTCTTTAATCCGGCGGTTTACCAGCAGATAATCCGGTGCTACACAGGTTTGTCCGGCATTAATGAATTTACCCCACATAATTCTGCGGGCGCTGAGCCTGGGATTTAGGTCGGGCTCTACCAGACAGGGGCTCTTGCCCCCCAATTCCAGAGTAACCGGGGTCAAATGGCGGGCGGCTTTCTCCATTACTATCCTGCCCAATCTGCTGCTGCCAGTAAAAAATATATGATCGAATTTTTGTTCCAAGAGAGCCTGACCTACTTCCACCCCTCCTTCTATTAAGGCTACATGCTGGGCTGGAAAAGTTTCCTCGATTAATCGTCGGGATAGGTCAGAGCAGGCAGGGGCATGTTCTGATGGCTTTAAGAGCACACAGTTGCCGGCCGCCAAGGCCCCTATCAGTGGCCGGATAAGCAGGTGGAGGGGATAATTCCAGGGGGCCATAACCAGTACTACTCCCAAGGGTTGGGGTATTATACAGCTGGATCCCCCGGTTAAACCCAGGGGGGTTGGTACTTGGCGGGGCTGAGCCAGGCGTTTCAGGTTTTTGCGCATATATTTAATATCCCCCAGTATGGGTGCTATTTCGGTGCTATAGCCCTCAAAGTGAGATTTGCCCAGATCCTGGCTAAGAGCTGCCAGCATCTCCCCTTCCAGGTCCAATACCCTTGCTTCCAGCTTTTTTAAGGCCTCTTGACGAAAATGCAAGTTTCTAGTTTTTCCGCTGCCAAAAAAGCCCTTTTGTGTTTCTATTATTTCAATAATATTTTTTTCCATAGTATTCGTTTCCCTAAATCTCCCAAACCCTTTTATCAGGATCTCCTTGAATTTCGATCCAGACAAGTCCATTATAAGGTAAATCTTACTCCGGATAAAGTTTCTGCCTGCTTTAAGCATGAATAATTCCTGATCTAAACAAATGTTTAGGCGCTAAAGCCAGACCCGTAGGGGCGACCTGTGGTCGCCCGCCAACTAAGAACCTTAGGTTTGTTTTGTATCTTAATATAACATTGTTCTTTTTTGGCGCACTAAGGCTATCATGAGTAACAGACGGCCTATCGCTTAAGCCGCTATTGATGCCAGTTTGAGCCCTTTGAAGCTTTTAGCGGCTATGGCATTGTTCTTGCATAATAATACAGCAGCTAACTATGGAGGTCCATACCGGTTGGCAAGGGGCTCGATTAGACATGTTATTATAGACAGATTACTAAAGAATGATATATAAAGCCGGAGGATCTCAAATCCTAATATTACAATTAGCACTACAGCATGGCCAATTTAGAGGAGGTAATACTTATGCAAGGCAGATTACTTAGAGTAAATCTTAGCACAAGAGAAATTGGGGTCGAAGGTATTCCTGAACAGTACCTGCGTGATTATTTGGGCGGATCAGGCCTGGCTGCAAAATATCTGTATGATGAAATCCCGGCCGGCAGTTCGGCTTTAGGGGAAGAGAACAAATTATTCTTTTCAATCGGTCCCTTGAATGGAGGTTATTTTCCCACTTCAGGCCGCTATAATGTTTCCTGTCGTTCCCCTCTGACCGGTTTATGGTTGGATTCCAGTTCATCGGGAAAATTCGGTTATTATATGGGACGAGCCGGCTATATGGCCATAATTATTGAAGGTCAATCAGATCAGCCTGTATACCTGTATATCAATAATGACACCGTAGAAATAAAGGATGCTGCTTCGATCTGGGGCAAGACCATATCTGAATCCATCCAGCTTATTGAGAAGGAATCCCAGGTTAAGGGCAGTGCTGCTGCCATAGGCCCTTCCGGGGAGAAATTGGTACCTATGGCCTGTATTATTAACGACGGTGGACGTGCCGCTGGACGAGGCGGTGCCGGTGCCGTTATGGGTTCCAAAAAGCTCAAGGCAGTTTTTGTCTCCGGCGACCGGAAGTTTGAGGCTGCGGACCCAGACGCATGGCGGAAGGTGATCCGGGAATTGACCGGCAAGGTAGTGGAGCATCCCCTCACCAACTCATTAAAAACCTATGGTACCGGAGTAGCCATGGGACTGGCTACCCAATCCGGAGATGCCCCTACTAAGAACTGGCAGTTGGGCAATTGGGAAGGCTATGGCAAAATAAGCGGCATGACTATGGCCAGTACCATGTTGCGCCAGCATTCTCCCGAATGCCATGTATGCCCTATTCAGTGTGCCCGCTACGTAGAAATTGAAGAAGGACCCTATGCTATGAAAGGCAGCGGTCCGGAATATGAAACCCTGGGATCATTTGGTTCCATGCTGCTAAATGATGACCTGGAATCCATTGCCTATATGAACCTGCTTTGCAACGAGTACGGTATTGATACTATTTCCAGTGGCAGTTCCATAGCCTTTGCCATGGAAGCTTATGAAAAAGGTATGTTGAGCCAGGAAGATCTGAATGGTATTGATTTGACCTGGGGAAATACCGAGGCGGTGCTGGCAGTATTAAGACTTATTCTTAACCAGGAAGGTATAGGTAAGCTGCTGGGGCAAGGGGTGAAAAAGGCAGCCCAGGTCATTGGTCAGGGTTCAGAGGAATTTGCCATTCATGTAAAGGGAATGGAACTGCCCATGCATGATCCCCGGGCCTTCTTCGGGTTTGGTCCTACTTATGCCACCTCACCCCGGGGCGGGTGCCACTGTCATGGATATTTGGGAGCCTTTGAGGGAAGAAATCCCATTCCTGAGGCTGGAATAAATGAGATACAGGATCGTCATGCCACCTCCGGGAAAGGGATTCTGGCCAAGGCGGTGCAGGATGTGTCAACAGCGGTGCACTCGGCTATCGTATGCATATTTACTTTTTATTCACTGAGTGCCTCGGATCTGGCCCGGGCTATAAATGCGGCTACCGGCTTTTCCTATACCGGCGAAGATATATTAAAAATAGGGGAAAGGATATTTAATCTACAAAGAGCCTTCAATAGTCGCTTTGGAAGCAGTGGTGCCGACGATACTCTTCCTCCCCGAGTGCTAAGCTCCACTATAGGGGGACCAGTAGAAGGATTGGTACCAAACTTGGAAGAACAACTGCAGGAGTATTATCAAGCCCGAGGATGGGATTCTGCAGGCAAACCTTCCCAGGCCAAGTTGGAAGACCTGGGTCTGGATTATGTCATAGGAGAACTTTATGGCTAAGCTCCTGCTGCATATTTATGGTCTGATTCCGGCTGATTTTAAAGATGTGGAATTGGAATTTGAAGAGCCGGTAAATCTGCGGCACCTGGAAGAGGAGATAATTAAACGGTATGGGCAAGAGATCGAGGAACAGTATATAAGTCGGGAAGGCCTCTTGAATCACCGCTTTGTAATCTCCGGCGACAAATACGGGAAAAAGATTGATTACGATTTACCGGATCTGACCCATATAGAAGAGATTTGGTTTGTGGTTCCTCTGGCCGGAGGATAAAAAATATTTAAATAGCACATAAAGAATATTTATGTCAAATAAAAATGCGTTTCTCCCATAGCTGCGATATAATGAAGTAAAAAGTCCCCGGCCCGAATGATGATATATAAGCAATTGGTCACCTAGGCCGGCACTTGAAGCCGGCCTATGCTAATTATGGCAAGGGGAGGGATTATATGCAAATAAAGGAAATAGGAGAAGAAGGTATTATCAAGGCCATAAAGAGTATCAGCCAGGCTGAAGCATCTCAAGTCTTAATTGGTATTGGTGATGATGCGGCCGTGATCAGGCCTGAATCTGGAATGGTCTGCCTTTATGCCTGCCACATGCTGGTGGAAAACAGTCATTTTCTTCTCCATAAAAGTACCCCTTTTCAAATCGGCTACAAGGGAGTAAGCAAGAGTGTGGCCGATATTGAAGCTATGGGCGGTGCCAGCCGCTTTCTTCTGGTAGGCCTTTCCATGGCTACCGATACCTCAGCTCAATTCATTAAAGAACTCTACGACGGGATATATGCTGCCAATGCAAAAGGCGGAATTTCCGTAATTGGGGGAGATATATCCGATTGCCAAGGCCCTCTGACCATTTCCCTTACCATTATTGGCCAAGGAGCAGAAGAGAATTTAACTCCAATTAATGCAGCCAGGGCAGGGGATGTGTTGGTAGTTACCGGACCGTTGGGATCTGCGGCGGCCGGTCTGCACCTGCTGTTGAATGATATAAGCTGGGAGGATTCTGAAGCCTTCCGGGAGGTTATGCAAAAACAGTTGCAGCCTGAACCACCCTGGGGAAAGGGCCAAACCCTGGCCCGCTCTGCTGCTGTCACCGCCATGACTGATATAAGTGATTCCTTGACTCATAACCTGCAAAAAATATGTAAAGCCTCCAATAAAGGCGCCCTACTGGAATTGAAAGATTTGCCCATCGCCAAGTCGGCCCAAATGGTAGCAGATGAACTAGGTTGCAATGTACTGGACTGGGTTCTGAATGGCGGTGAAGATTTCGAACTGCTGGCCTGTGTTCGCCCCGAACAGCTTAGCCGGGTTCAGGAGCTAATGAAGCAGAACTCTTATGACATTTATACTATTGGCAGGATTATTGAAGAACCGGGATTATTCATAAGATCTGAGGGGGAAACCAAAACTGTTTCTCCCCAGGGCTTTGACCACTTTCGTTAATAGGTACCTGACTGTTGCCGTCGTGTCATTACTTTGTATACAGCAGACTTATTTCTCTTGATCGGGGGCATAAATTATGGGAAGAGTTGCACTTACTTCGTCAAACCAGAGTTCCAACCAGATGTGGCAGTTATTTATTGAAAAAGGAGTTATGCCCAGAAAAGGATTGCGTCCGGAAGTTGCCCGTTCCTGGCAACGCAGCCGGGGAATAGATCCCTGGCAAATAAAGCAGGATATACTTTCAGACAGCAGCCTGCAAGCCAAGCGTCAAAAATGCTGTAATTTAATCGAAGTAGCCCACCCTATTATGAAGGATGTTTGTAGCCTGGGAGGACAAAATTTCGTGTTGCTTTGTGACACGGAAGGTTATGTTTTGGATACCGTAAGTAATGTGGAGTACCCTCACCCCGTGGGTCAGCGATTAAATGAAGAGACCCTGGGCACCAATGCTATAGGGCTGGCCTTGGTGGAAGGGAATGCGGTTGAACTCAAAGGCTATGAACACTATTCCAGTCGTTATCATTCCTTCAGTTGTGCCGCTTCTCCCATACGTGATGAAGATGGTTCTATTCTGGGAGTAATAGATATCAGCAATCCCTTTGGTGATTTACCGGCTAATGTTATGAAAATACTGGGATTGGGAGTTAAACTAATTGAGAACCAGCTCCGTTATCGGGCAGAAAAAATGGAACTGCAGAAAATGCGCTGCAGCTTCTCGTCTATTATTGATGTATTTCCTGACTGCATGCTCTTGGTGGATAGCTGTTCCGGAAAGATAATTAACGCCAATGATAAATTTCTACAAATGCTGGGCCAAAGGAATAAAGAGCAGCTCATCGGCTATTGCCTAGGAGATTTAATTAACTATACTGAAGCGGGAATGGATTCCCTGCTGTCCCCCGAAGTAGAGATACCAGACGGCCGGCTGGATTTCTCCTGGAACAACCTGCTTATACCATGTAGTTTGTTAAACAAACGCACTATAAATCTTGGTCGGAGTAAAAAGCAAATCGTGCTTGCCTTTAGCCAAGACCAAGAATTAGAGCCAGGTCGTCGGACCCTATATCCGTTGAAGGTTGAAAAAAACTATGGTTTTGATCGTCTGGTTGGTAATAATGACCAATGGACCTATATAAAACAACTGGCTCGCAGAGCTGCTCCTACCGCTTCCAGTATCCTGATACAAGGTGAGAGTGGAACCGGCAAGGAGTTGCTGGCTCAAGCTATACATCAGGCCAGCGGGCGTAAAGGAGCCTTTATTGCTATCAACTGTGGCGCCATCCCCCGGGAACTGCTTCAGAGCGAACTTTTCGGTTACGAAGATGGAGCATTTACCGGAGCCAGGAAGGGAGGCAGCAAGGGCAAATTGGAAATGGCCCATGGGGGAACGGTTTTTCTGGATGAGATTGGAGAAATGCCTGCTGATATGCAGGTTAGTCTGCTTAGATTCCTGCAGGATAGGATAATGACCCGGATAGGAGGAACTCAAGCTCACAAGATTGAGGTGCGAATTATTGCTGCTACCAACCGGGACCTAAAAGAAGCCATGCTACATGATAGCTTCAGAAAAGACCTTTATTACCGATTAAGCGTTATTAATATAGAACTTCCGCCCTTACGGGAAAGAAAAGAGGATATTCCGTTGCTGGCTCACTATCTGCTGGGAGAAATTTGCCGACAGCACCAGCGTCCCTCAATTGGTATAGAGGATAAGGTGTTAAAAGCGCTGGCTAAATATGACTGGCCCGGTAATGCCAGGGAACTCAACAATGTTTTGGAGCATGCGGTAGTCTTTAGCGAAGGAAATTGTATATCATTAGACGATCTGCCCGGGAATACTTTTCCCGCCGGGGATCTGGCTTGGAATAAAGCAGGTAAACTGGAGGAATATGAGAAAGCGGCTATCATTACTGCCCTGCACCAGTGTGAAGGTAATATATCCCACACCGCCAAAAATCTAGGGGTAGCCCGCAATACCCTATACAGAAAATTAAAGAAATTTGGTATAGATATTGATTTACACATTTAAGCTGATAGCGAAAAAATTTATGTGAAGCTCCGGCATTTCTCCCTGTTTGTGTATAAACGGCCTTTGTAACGGGCGACCGCAGGTCGCCCCTACAGTGCTGATCCTGGAGAAATTATGATCTGAGGCGAATTGTAGGGGCGGTCTTTGACCGCCTGGTCCCGCGTTTTATTAGTCAAGTAGTTCACGGCAGTTTTATATCTGCTATATTCTGACCCAGCAAGTCGATATAGAGGAGGTGGGGTCTGATCAGTTCTCCCCTACCAATAAGCAGCTTAATTACCTGGCTGACCTGTATAGCTGCTATCAGAGCCGGAGTAAAGCTGGGGTTCCCGGCGTTACCATTGAGTTCTATACCCGGTGGATATATGGCCTTCAGGGCTGTGTCACCAGGCAAAATGGTAGCCACCTGGCCCAACCAACCACTAATAGCACCATGAACCATAGGTATCTGCAATTCAGCTGCCTTTTCCTGCAGCATTATTTTAGCGGCTGGATTATCTAGAGCATCCACTACCACCTGCTGCCCACTTAATATGCTCAAGGCATTGTCAGGACTTATCCTGGACTGAATAGCATTTACCTTTATATCCGGATTAACCCCGGCCATTCTTTTTTTAGCTTCCTCGACCTTGCTGCAGCCTAGGTTTTCCATGGTGGCATATATCTGCCGGTTCAGATTGCCGGTATCAAAAAGGTCGAAGTCTATTATAGTAAGATTAGCTACCCCCAAGCGACCAAGCATTTCGAAGACATATTGCCCTAAGGCACCGCAGCCTGCTATACATACCCGACTTTGCTTAAGGCTTTCATTTTCCTCTGGGGTCAAAGCCTTCATGTTTTTAGCATATCTCATTAATATTCACCTCGTATTAGAGTAGGCACCATATATTGGGGACGGGCGGTCAAAGACCGCCCCTACAATTGCTCAGGTAACAATTTAACTCCAATCAGAACCGTAGGTAGGGGCGACCTGCGGTCGCCAGCCACAAACACTCCTAAAGGGGTAAGGAACCACTATATAATGGAAAAGGGCGGTCTTTGACCGCCCTTTTCCAGCAGTTTTATTTTTTGGGACCCCCGAAAGATTTGGTAACCGGGCTCATATTATGCCGGTCTACTTCCACATTAATGATAGCCGGTTTGCCGGATTCAAAGCCTCTCTTGATAGCAGGCCCAATTTGTTCCGGATCTTTTACCAGTTCACCATAACCATCCCAGAGGGCAGGGAATCTATCATAACGGAACATATAAGTCAGTTCGTTGGCTACATGGCCCTTTTTAACCTCGTCGGGATTGGCAAACAACTCGGACAATTTTATCATACCCCAGGAAGAATCATTGGAAACTACACATACTACGGGGATGCCTTGTTTCAGGAAAGTCTCAAATTCCATCAGATAGAAGCCCATGCTGCCGTCACCGGTATAGTAAAGCACCGGCTTTTTACTGGCAGAATAAGCTCCCAGGGTAAACCCAGCTCCAGTACCAATGGTACCCATGGGACCATAATTGACTATCTGGCCCGGACGATGAGCCTTGGCGGCAGCTTTTATCCACTGAGCTGCATCTCCGCCATCGCAAACCACGGTGTAATCTTTCCCTTCGGCTTCCAGGAACTTACCTACTTCATAGGCGCAGCGACCAGGATTCATGGGTAATTCTTGGGAAGTGAATCCTTCCACATAGGGTTTGGCAGCCGCCCCCGCCATCTGACCGGCTTTTTGTACCCAGGTCAGGTCTTCCTTTTTAGCTGTTTTGGATTTTACTACCTCCAGGATTTGTTTGGCTACACCGGTTGCTCCACCCACAATGCCAATATGAGCCGGGGTGTTATAACCAATTCTAGTTATATCCGGGTTTACCTGAATAAGCTTGGCTTGAGGATTAAACAGGGGAGGTCTGCCTTTACCTACCCGGTAATCATTATTTACCGATAGCATCAGGACTACATCAGCAGCCGGTAAACTGCCACCACCCATCTTGAACATGGGATTGTCTTCATCAGCAAATAAGCCCCGGCACATTACCTGTGACATGACCGGTATTTTTAAGTAATCCACCAATTCACCAACAGCTTCCGGATACTGGGCGCTGAACCGAGCTGCATCTCCCAGAATCATTACCGGGCTCTTGGCTTGGATAAGCAAATCGGCCGCCTGTTCGATTAAAGCCGGATCTCCAAAAGGCTGGGCTTCGGTGCGATATAATTCAGGATAAACTATATCGTCTTCTTCCACCAGGGTTTTCAAAACATCGGTGGCAATTTCCAGATACACCGGTCCGGGAGTGGCTCCATAAGCCTGTCTGAAAGCCATGGATACATATTCGGGAATCCGATGAGTATCAGTTATTTTTCTGGACCATTTGGTAACGGTACTTAATACCTTTAAGGTATCTACCTGTCCTTGAAGAGGACCGGTATCACTTTCGCCCTGAGGGGCCGCCCCACCGATATGAACTACCGGTACTCCCTGGGCTAAAGCTTCCGCCATGGCGGTTATAGTATCGGTGATTCCTGGTCCGGCAGTGGTAACCAGTACCCCTGCTTTTCCGGACACCCGGGCATAGGCATCAGCAGCATAGCCGGCTGCCATTTCGTGCCTGACGTCTATAACCTTGATTCCTTCAGCCCGACATCCGTAAAAGATGGGCATTATATGTCCCCCGGAGAGAACAAATATTTGTTCTACCCCTTCCTTTTTAAAAGCTCTTGCAAACAATCTTCCACCATTAACTTGGGCCATGAGTATTCCTCCTTTTACTATTCCTAATTGATAAATCTACTGTAAGCATTGTTGCTATCCTAGAGTCCCCTTGACTTAACCTTTTTATATCATTGCTCCTGTTTTTGTTCCTGGCTGTACCAGGCTGCTATCTTGCTAACCATCTGGGTTACTTCTACCGCATTCACACCCGTAACAATAATAGCCCCTTCCCGGGCAAAACCACCTGCAGTGTAAAGGACAGGTGGCAACTGCTGATCAATCATACAGCTGTCTAAAGTTTGATCCAATGATTCACATCCCGACTGGAGCAAAGCAGTGCTTATGCCATGAGCTTGGATTATTTTCAGCAGTTCTTCCGAATATTTTATTTCCATAACAGCTCTTCGTGATGAATCTAATTTCATTACGGCTAATAAAATCCTGGCCGTATTCTTAGATGCTCCCCAGGCCGGATAGGCAGCAGCAGTAATCCTGCCGAAAACTTCCGTTAATCTACCGGGAATACCAGCTATTTCGTTGACGTTTTTGGCATCGGCCAAGGCCATGACCAGATTGCTTCTAATCTCCGGCAAGAGTTTAGCTGCGTCTGAACAATCAGCCAGTTGGCCTACTGCTTCCACCAGTTGTCCAAGAACATAGTATTGATCCTTTCTTTCTATAGCCGATTACCTCCTTTTATCAGTTTGTCTACAGTTGCAGCTTTTAGATATATGTATTATGCAAAAATGATGCCGAAAGGCAAATGGAGAAACAAATAGCAGTTTAGAGGGATACTGCTAGTGTTCGTAACCGGATGTTATCTTTTGAAGTGTTATGATATGTAACACCTGCTGTACTTTGGCGCAGTGATCGGTTTCTGAATACAGCCTGTGGCTAAAATTATGCCAGATTGCTGATTAAGAACAATAAATTATTCCAGGTTTCTCAACTAGGTCGGGAGCTTAGTTTTAAGGAAGAAGATGACTGCTGCGGGTAAGGGGTTTCGAAATACAGCCTGTAGCTTAACTTTTTACTGGTATAAGAATTGCATTAATTGAAGATCAGGTATAAAAAAAAGGAGGAATTAATATGCGTGCCGTTTGTCTGAATGATAAAAAGACATTGGTTGTGGCAGAGGTAGACACCCCAAAGGCTGACGGGGAAAAGGTTTTGATTAAAGTATCCAGGGTGGGTATATGCGGTTCCGATATTCATCTTTGGGAGCAAGGTCAGCGCATTGGTTTGATTATGGGCCATGAATTTGCCGGAACGGTAGTTGATGCAGGGGCACTCAAGGATTCTCTTAAGGTAGGAGATCGAGTTACGGTGTTGCCCTTAAATCCATGTGGTGAGTGTGAGCCGTGTAAAAAGGGAAATACCAAGGGATGCTTAAATGCTCTGGCCGCCTCCCCCGGAATAACGGCTCCAGGGGCTTATGCAGAATACTATCTTGCTCGCCCTGACATGGTCAGGAAACTCACTGATAACATTAGTGACGACGAGGCAACCCTGATTGAACCAGCGGCTGTGGCCCTGCGAGCGGTAAGAATGTCAGGGATAAAACCTGGTGATAAAGTGCTGGTGGCGGGAGGCGGAGTTATAGGACTATTGTCCGCAGCCTTTGCTAGAATAGCCGGGGCTTCCTATATTGCCCTTACCGAAGCCAATCCTCTGAGGGGTGCCAATGCCAAGGAAATGGGTGATGTTAACGAGGTTTTTGATGGTACTGATGAGCAACTGCTGCCTAAACTGGTACAGGCTTCAGGCGGAGGATTTGATTATTGCATAGACTGCGTGGGAATTGCTCCAGTAATTAATGCTGGCATCATGGCATTGAAAAAGGGCGGAAAAATGATGCTGTTGGGTATAAACTACTCACCGGTGCCTATTTCCGGGTTGATGGCAGTCCTAAAAGAAATCGAATTTAAAGGCAGTATAGGATATGATCGGGAATTTGATATGGTCATGGATCTTATGAACAAAGGGATACTCAAAGCCACTAGGTTTATAAGTGATACTATCGGATTGGAAGGTGTTCAGGCGGCTTTTGAAAAATTATCTTCGGGCCAGCACCAGGATGTCAAGATAGTTATCAAACCCTAGAGGATCAGGATCGGTTATTATAAATGATGGCCGCAGAAGAAGCAATGCATAAAAGGGAGCGTAGGATAAACCTACACTCCCTTGGTTTTACAGGATATCGAATTCATCTACCTGGGTGGTAATGAGCTGGGCACTGGTTTTCTCAACCAATTCCCCCCCAGTGCCGGAAAAGATGTTTTTGCTGATGATATTATCCATAGCTGTTGCTACTTCCAAGGCCGTTACATCGCTTCTGGCATCTGCTACCCGGATGACGTGTTTTTTATTGAGTTCAGTAGTGAAAGTCATTTCCAAGACTCTAGTCGTTTCGGTCAAATCTCTTCCTCCTTAGTTCCAGGTTTAGTGTCTAACCCGCTTTATTCCGTCAGAGATGAAAGTAAGTTCATGATAGTTATATCACCTGTATCGGTGCCTATACTTCTTCTTCAATAGCATCGGAGTCATTGCGCTGAATGGATAGATTGGTCTTTTCCTGAAGGTCTAAAAGAGTCTGGGCTACGGAAAAAACATCTTCATTGTCTGCGCTGGTTTTAACATATTTATAGATGCGATTTTTCTTTAACTGCTGCCCGCTGGATCCGATGCCATTATCCATGACTAATACTAATTCGCTGGTAACCGGTATGGTTAATACTGCCATTAAAAGACCTCCATAATCTTTTTAGAAACCTGCTTAAAGGCTTCTATTGCATAATATGCCATATAGTGGAAAATGTTCTCGTGGAGGAAATATTTTTTTGTTCCTTTTGGGGAAATCTCTCGCTGACTTGACAGGAGGATTGATGGAGGGTTTTATAGAAGATAATAATAACTTATGTTGGGTGCTGTCTGGCAGTGAGCAGTCATGCCTGCTGCGAGCTAGAGCCTCCTGGAGGAAACCCATTAACTTGACTAGGCCAGGAACAGTGAAGACAAGGTGGGGGCAAACCTTCCCTGAGCATATGAGTTGATAGGAAAGGCAGGTATATAGAATGGATATGAATGCTATTGGCAAAGTAGTGAACGTTCTAGGTCATTCACGTAATACCATAGCAGTTACCGGGGCGGGAATCAGTACTGAAGCAGGAATCCCGGATTTTAGAGGCAAGGATGGCATATATACCAAACTGGGGGAAAACAGAGTGATGAATATCATCAATATACATGCCTTTAATCAGAATCCGGCTGAATTCTATGATTTTCACCGCAAATATTTTTCATTTCCTCCAGTGGAACCTAGCAAGGCTCATAAGATACTGTCTGAAATGGAGAAGAAAGGCCGCCTCAAAGGCATAGTAACCCAGAACATCGATGGCCTGCATGAAAAAGCTGGCAGCAAAAAAGTGATAGCTATTCATGGCACTTCCAACCGTTATATCTGTATGAATACTGGGTGTCAGGCCCTTTATAACCAGGACTATGTGGATAACTACCCGGCAGCGGTTCCCCTCTGCGAAAAATGTGAAGGAGTCTTAAAGCCTGATGTGGTATTGTTCGGGGAGAATATCAAGGATTATAGCCAGGCTCAGGAAATGATAACTTCTGCCCAGGTTTTACTGGTTATAGGTTCCTCCTTAACCGTTTACCCCCTGGCCGGTTTCGTAAAAGAATTTTCTACCTTTTATCAGGATTTGATTATTATTAATAAGGGTCGTACCCAACTGGATCATGCAGCTTTGGTCAAAATCGATGGTGGAAATACCGGGGATACCCTGGAAGAAATCAACCGCCAGATGGATTTAAGGGGTTTTTAGTGTACCCTATTGTAGGGGCGGTCTGTGACCGCCCGTTATTGCATATTTATCTAGTATTTCCGATGCAAATAAATGGTAATTTATTTGCTTTTGTTGACCAAATGGCTAATCATCATGTTTTGATTACGATTTTCCATAATAATGGCTTGTTCCAGTCCGGCACAGTCTATGTTTTGGTTTAAAGCTTCTTTGGTTAACCACATGGCCAAGGGATCCTTCTTAGCGATAATGTTGGCCAATTCCAAGGCTTGTGACATTAAATCTTCTCTGGGCACACAGCGGGATGCAAAGCCTAGGGACATGGCCTCCTCGGCCTTCATCCAATTCCCGGTGTATAAGTATTCGTAGGCGCGGCCGGTGCCAATCATACGGGGCAGAAAATAGCTGCTCCCCATATCTGCTCCCGCCAATCCTACATTAACAAAAGCGGCAGAAAAACGTGCATCAGGTGATATGATCCTGATATCTGAAGCTATGGCAAAACTGAAACCTGCTCCAGCAGCAGATCCATGAACAATACAGATGATTGGTTGCGGTATTTTGCGCATATTAATCTGTATTTCACCGATAGGAGTTTGTAGGTCATACATGGATGGAATATCTTTCATCTTTTCCGGGGTAATGACATCCTGCACTTCCATTCCCCCGCAAAATCCCTTTTCACCTGCTCCCTTTAGTATAACCACCCTGGTCTCCCGATCTCGTTTTAATTTCAGCCACAGTTCATTCAGTTCCTCCAACATAGTCATGTTCATGGCATTAAGCTTTTCAGGTCGATTTAAAGTAACAATCATGATGCCGTTTTCCTGCTGTTCTACCAGCAGAGTAGTAAACTGATAACTCAAATTATGCCCCCCCAATCTTTATATTTTATGATACGCTATTATACTTTTTCGGTCCGGGAACTACAGATACCTGCTAAAATAAACGGTAAAACCGGAAAAATATTGAAGCGGGCGGTCACAGACCGCCCCTACAAGGGCCCTCCAAAACTGCGTAGCATAACATTTCAAGCCCGTAGGGGCGACCTGTGGTCGCCCGCAATTGGTGTCCCAAAATATCAAAATGGTTCACCGTTGCCAAGTGAACCATTTTAAATAGAGAGAAAAGAAATTAGTCCATGGGTCCGCCTTCCCAGTATTGCCTGATTTTTCTCAGACCATAAGCGCCAAAGTAGAGTCCATTGACAAAGGCTAGAGGGATGGCCATGGCTCCAAAGACATGAACTTTCTGGTTAAGATCTTCCTTTCCATCACTGGTTCTATATCTGCTCAATCTTATCCCTCCTTTTTCTTATTCTTAGCATTGAGGAGAGAATTATAGCAGGAAATTTAAGGGGTTGAACTCCTTAATCTAATTTATAGGGATACATTGGTTATTTCTTGCTGCTCAGGGTAGGAATCACTTTGCCAAAAAATAAATATAGCAGGGTTCCACCGATTAATATAATAAAGAATAGACTCAAAAATTTTATAAACAAAAACATCACCTCTCCTTAATTTTTACTTAAATAACAAAATTCATACGGGCTGATGAAAAAACGGAGCGGGAATTGACTGCTTGGGCTTTGGATTAATATATATTTAGGGATTAGTTGCGATATAAAGTGCAAAGTGATAAATTACAAGTAGCAATATTGGGTACAGGAGAAAATAATGAAAAAAATGAAGAACCTATTTCCCCGGCCGGTGTTAAAGAGTTTTGTGGATGATGTAAAAAAACTGGTAGCCTCCAACGAAGGCCGGATGATTATATTGGAAATGATAGAAGACATTCCTTATGAATTGAGGAATTCTTTGATTATGAATCTGGGTTCTTTTTATGAGCCTGAACTGGTTGACTTTTTTTACCTTTTAAAATTGGAATATGGGCGAGAATTTGAGCTGATCTGCAACCGGGCTTTGGAAAAGTACAGTATGGCTGGAATAGACACTTCTTCTCCCCAGATATTTTCCGGTTTGTTTCATGGGGCCTATGCCAGCATGACCCGGCAAAGCGGAAGAATTGCCGTAGATGTGGCCTGGTCCGTAGGCAAAAACCAGGTTCAGGCCGAATGCTTCTATCTTACCTTTAACCCGGATGGCATCCATAGTTTTTTCCTGGTGGAGGGTATGAGCCAGCGACGCTATGAAACGGATCGCAAATACTTGAAGGACATGGTTGCTATCAGCTATGAGGAAGCCTGCTTCTTAATATCCCGAGCCTATGATTATAATGTTCGCAATATGAGCAAGCCTGCACCAGGGCGCTTCTTATATGATAAATATATTAAGGAGGCGGATGGATTTTCCTGTGAATGGCAGAAAAAGTTGATTGATAAGCTATCCGTAAGGTTAAATCCCCGGCAGATAGTCAACAGCTTGTTCCATGCGGTTAAAAACCAGGATATAGACTATGTATCGGCCCTGCTGTCAGGAGGAGTATATTCTGACCGGGCCGGGGTGGATAAGCATTTGCTGCAGCCAGGTTCAATACTGGTGGAAGGCGGAGTAAGTGATGCCTATGGCAACCATGATCGGGTCAACATAAAAGCCTATGCCATAAGCCTGGAAGAGAGACAGTTGCTGCGTCATGAATATGAGCTTAAACTGGCCAAAAAATCAGATCGTTCCTGGCATATATTCTATATGGATCATTCCGGGACCAAAAGGGTCTTGTCCAATGTAGATGTAAATCCCTTCGAAAAAGAGATCTACTGTCGAGTATATGAGATTATTAACCTGGACCTCTTGTTCGACATTATAGATAAGGTAGATGATATCAGGGAAGTGAAAGAACTGCCTTATGGCATGCATATGAGGATACATTGCAATGAAGACGATTTTACCATGCCGGTATCCATTATGAGCGATGTATTAGCCGATCTGGTCATCAATGGCGAAGAATTTGTAATTATGAGCCGGGATTATAATGCGATTCTGGAATTTGATCGTCTGCTTACCCGGGGTATTAATTATCCGGCCCTTAAAATTGGCGAATATGAGGTAAACATCTTAAGCGCTTTTCGCTACCTGGGCGGACAATACCTAAGGTTTGAGGATATACTTTTGCAGGATGAAGTGGACAGCATATTTGAAGACGGGATGCGCTTTGTCAGCACTCGCTACCTGATAAAAGATCGGGAAACGGTGCTAAAGCAAATTAACTCCCTGGCCAAGATCTGCTATCGTTTCTCCGATGACTATGACGTATTTTATCAGCTGGAGGAAGATGGGGAAGAGGGCAGTTTCCTGGCTGAATATTTGGTAGGTCTTAATTGGATTACCCTGTCCACCTTTGGTGATCGGGATATGAACCGGGCTCGCAGAGTTTTTGAGAATAAAATGTACGAATGCCTGGAGTTTGACGGTCTGGAAGTTCGCAAAGAGGGAATCTTTGATATATTGACGACGGAGATAAAAAAAGAATATCCTGATTTGGAGCAGTTTTTGAAAGACATCTATCTTAACAAATGGTATAATTCTCAGCTTCCTACCTTGCATGGCATGAGTCCCTGTGAGGCTTATCAAACTGAAGAAGGTACTCGCTTGTTGTGGGCCATGTTCAAAAGAATCAAGGCCAAAAACTGTAATCAATACGGATTGGGGAATGTTGCCGGTATACAGCTGAAAGAGTATATAAGAAAGCTGGAACAAAAAAAGCAAAAAAACATCTAAATACGCTATTGACAGAGAGCAGAGCATTAAATATACTCTATAGATAACCACATAAATTACGGCAATGATAGGAACCGACAGGTAAGATCCCTTGATGACAGAGAACCGGAAGCGCTGAGAACCGGAATCAACATTTTGCCTGGTGCTCATCCTGGAGCTGCTATCTGAACAGTTATTAAGACTTAGTAGGTGTTGCCGGACGAAAAAAAGTCCGTTAATAAGTAGGCATATGGTATTTATGTGCATCTTTAAGAGGTTGTGTTATTACACGACAACCAGGGTGGTACCGCGGGAAATCCCTCTCGTCCCTGAAAATGGGCGAGGGGGTTTTTATATATTTTTTGATCTTACAGGATGAAGAGTTCCAGGAACTAAAGAAACCGGAAGTCTTGATATTTAATTAGATTATCAGCATGTAGAAGGGAGATAATCAGGTGAAAAGCGATATGGCTAAAGTGGGACTGGAAAAAGCTCCCCATCGCTCATTATTCAAAGCATTGGGATTAACCGATGAAGAAATATCCAGACCCTTGATTGGAGTAGTAAACTCCAAGAATGATATAGTACCCGGGCATATTAACCTGGACAAAATCGCCGCTGCGGTAAAAACCGGCATCAGCATGGCGGGAGGAACTCCCATTGAGTTTCAAACCATAGGAGTCTGTGACGGCATCGCCATGAACCACATTGGAATGAAATACTCTTTAGGAAGCCGGGAGCTAATCGCTGATTCGGTGGAAATAATGGCTACCGCACATGCCTTTGACGCCTTGGTGTTTATCCCCAATTGTGACAAGGTTGTACCAGGCATGCTGATGGCAGCCGCCCGTTTGAACCTGCCCTCCGTATTTATCAGCGGTGGGCCTATGCTAGCCGGTATAGTAGAAGGCAAAAAACTTAGTTTGACCCAGGTCTTTGAGGGAGTAGGATCAGCTGCCGCCGGAGGCATGAAGGTAGAGGATTTAAGCTGCCTGGAAGAATCCGCCTGCCCCACCTGTGGCTCCTGTTCAGGAATGTTTACCGCTAATTCCATGAACTGCCTGACTGAGGCTTTGGGTATGGGCTTGCCGGGAAATGGCACCATACCCGCAGTATATTCCGAAAGAATCCGTCTGGCCAAACAAGCTGGAATGAAGATAATGGAATTATTGGAAAAGGATATCCGACCCTTGGATATAATGACTCCGGAAGCTTTTGTAAATGCTATTAACCTGGATATGGCTATTGGCTGTTCTACCAATTCGGTTTTGCATCTCTTGGCCATTGCCAGTGAGTGCGGGGTAGATATTGATTTGGATCTTTTTAACCGAATCAGTGCCCTTACTCCCAACCTGTGCCGCTTAAGTCCGGCCGGTCCCCACCACATGGAGGATCTTTACCGGGCTGGTGGAGTGCAGGCTTTGTATAATGAAATAAATAAAAAAGCTTTGATCAACCCGGCCTGTCTAACCGTAACCGGTAAGACGGTAGGGGAGAATATTGCTAATAATCCGGTACTGGATTATGAAGTAATCCGGTCGGTGGATGATCCTTACAGCAGTAGCGGTGGCCTGGCTATGCTTTTTGGCAACCTAGCTCTTGAAGGGGCCGTGGTCAAGAGGAGCGCGGTAGCAGAAGAAATGATGCGGCATGAAGGACCAGCCCGGGTCTTTGATTCCGAAGAAGCAGCAGTGGAAGCTATACTGGCTAAGGACATTAATGCCGGTGATGTAATCGTGATACGCTACGAAGGGCCCCGGGGGGGACCGGGGATGAGAGAAATGCTTACCCCCACTTCAGCTATAGCTGGAATGGGACTGGATAAAGACGTGGCTTTGATTACCGACGGGCGTTTCTCTGGAGCTACCAGGGGAGCCTCTATTGGCCATGTTTCTCCGGAAGCTGCTGCGGGGGGTGTTATTGCTCTGGTAGAGGAAGGGGACCTTATACGAATAGACATACCTGACCTACGACTAGAGCTATTGGTAGAAGACAAGATACTAGAAGAAAGAAAAAAAGGATGGCAGGAGCCCGAAACTAAAATAAAAACCGGTTATATGAAGCGTTATGCTCAAATGGTACAATCAGCCAGTACAGGAGCTATCTTCAAGAGATAAACTCTTAAGTTAAAACCGGTTAATAGCGGGCCAGGCTAGGCCCGCTATTGTGCTTTTAGCTATGCTGCGGCCTGGCTTGATCAAGCCAACTAACCCAAGTTAAACTTATTTATTTGGGAAATGATATGTTTTACTTGCTATAGTGGATTAATGAAGACAGCAATTTACGCCCAATAATTATGGAGGTGATGGTGTGAAGTTAAAGGGAGCCGAAATTCTACTGCAGAGTTTGAAAGAGGAAGGCGTGGATACCATTTTTGGCTATCCGGGAGGAGCAGTCTTACCCATTTATGATGCCATTTACGGATCAGATATTCGTCACATTCTGGTGCGTCATGAACAGGGAGCGGCTCATGCTGCCGATGCCTATGCCCGGGTAACAGGTAAAACCGGGGTTTGCATTGCCACTTCCGGACCAGGTGCTACCAACCTGGTTACCGGCATAGCCACAGCTAACATGGACTCAGTACCTATGGTTTGCTTTACCGGCCAGGTAGCCAGTCCCCTGATAGGTAAGGATGCATTTCAGGAAGCCGATATAACCGGAATTACCATGCCTATTACCAAACATAATTACGTGGTGGAAAGGACCGAAGATCTGCCTCGAATAGTTAAAGAAGCCTTTTATATCGCTTCTACCAACCGGCCGGGTCCGGTAGTGATAGATCTTCCCAAAGATCTGATGGAAAAAGAAATTGAATATGAACCCTATTTTAATGAAATCAATTTGCGCGGTTACCGGGTTATGAAAGGATGCAATTATGGCCAGGTAGTATCTGCAGCTGAACTTATAAATAAATCTGAAAGACCGGTTATTTATGCCGGAGGTGGGGTGGTTAGCGGTGAGGCGGCTGAAGAGCTGAAAGAACTGGCTGTAAAGCGCAAAATACCGGTTACTACCACTTTGATGGGGATGAGTGCTTTTCCCAGCTCCAATTATCTGGCTCTAGGTATGCTGGGCATGCATGGAACTCGTTATGCCAACTATGCTATCGGTGAATGTGATCTTTTGATCGCCATAGGAGTACGCTTTGACGATCGGGTTACCGGCAAGATAGCAGAATTTGCCCCTCATGCCCGGATCATTCATATTGATATTGATGCCGCCGAAATCGGCAAGAATGTTGATGTACATATTCCTATTGTGGGTCAGGTTAAAGAAGTGCTGCAAGCAATTAATAAACGCCTGGATCCGGTGGAAGAATATAGTGAATGGCACCAGATTATTGATCGCTGGAAGGCTGAATATCCCTTGAGGTACGGTATATCCAAGGACGGACGAATAATGCCTCAGCATGTTATAGAAAAAATATCGGATTTGACTCAGGGAGAAGCCATAATCACTACTGAAGTTGGTCAAAACCAGATGTGGGCGGCTCATTACTACAAATACAAGAATCCTCGTTCTTTTATAACCTCAGGGGGTTTGGGCACTATGGGTTTTGGTCTTCCAGCTGCCATTGGGGCTAAAATTGCCTGTCCCCATCTTCCGGTTATAGATATTGCCGGAGACGGCAGTATACAGATGAATATACAGGAGCTGGGCACCGCCATAGCCTATAAACTGCCAGTAATTGTGTGTATATTGAATAATCAATATCTGGGTATGGTCAGGCAGTGGCAGAGTCTATTCTATGGAGGCCGCTTCTCTCATACCGATATAAGCAGTCAGCCGGATTTTGTCAAGCTGGCGGAGGCCTATGGAGCAGTAGGGATGAGGATAAAAAACAACCAGGATGTGGATGGGGCCTTGCGAGAAGCCCTACAGGTAAGTGACAGACCAGTAGTAATGGATTTTTGGGTTGACCGTTTGGCGGACGTTTACCCCATGGTAGCGCCCGGCGAATCACTACTGAATATGCTGGGGGAGGAATAGACTATGAAAAAACACACTCTGGCTATAACCGTGGAAAACCAACCGGGAGTATTAACCCGGGTGGCCACCATGTTTCGCAGAAGAGGATATAATATTGAAAGCCTGGCAGTAGGGCAAACTGAAAATCCCAGTATATCTCGTATGACTGTGGTGGTAACAGGTGATGA
>JAAYJK010000130.1 GCA_012522955.1 Syntrophomonadaceae bacterium | reverse complement strand
TGGGGGCGTAGCCTATGGCAGACAACACCTTCATGCTGGAGATAGTCACCCCAGAAAAAATTCTCTTTAAGGATGAAGTTGAATTTATGGTGGCCCCTGCTGTAGACGGTGAAATAGGCGTAATGAGAAACCATGCCCCGCTGGTGGCAGCCCTCAAAATTGGAGTGTTGCGCTACAAGGATGCTAAAGGTACTGAAAAGAAAGTAGCAGTCAGCGGCGGATTTATGGAGATCATTGATAATACAGGACGCATACTAGCCGAAACGGCAGAATTAGGTCAAAATGTTGATGTTCTTAGAGCAAAAGCCGCCAGGGAACGGGCTGAGCGGAGGCTGGCGCAAAGAGACGAAACCATCAATGCAATTCGGGCTGAACAGGCCCTAAAGAGAGCTATAGCTAGAATAAGAGCAGCTGGAGCTGAGTAGTCAAGGATTTAGTCAAGTATTAGCAAGCCGGAAGTAAGCTTTAATCAGTTTCTTCCGGCTTGATTGCTACTCTGACATACCCTGTAGCCATAATAAAAGAGGAATAAGGTATATATTATGAATGATATGTTAAAATATCTGATTATCATAACCTTGTGTTATTATTTGGTAAAAGGATTAATATATTTAATATTATGGCAGGCTACCAAAAAGGTGGAAGAGAAGTCTAGGGAAAGTAAACAGCGAGCAAAACAGAGAAAATTTAAACGAGGGAAAGATGGATGGTACTTTGATGATGAGGATGAAGAGTTGTAAAGTTTATTATAGATCTGCAATGGGGGGATAGCAATATGAGCAGGGCGTTGACTATGGTGATAGCTGCAGTATTTATCATTACCATTTCATTTGGCCTACTTATAATCAGGCAGTTTGGATCTTTTGAAAAAAGGGCACTAAAGGCCAAAAAGCGACAAGAAGAATATATTAAGGAATATCTGGCCCTTAAAGCAGAAGAAGAGAAGAAAAAAGCGGAAGAGGAAAAAAGGTTGGCTGAACTGGCTGGTTCAGCTGAGTCTGATGAACAGAATGAGGCTTAAGCCTGGCCTTTAGATTCTTAATGAGCAAAATATCCTGGCTGAGTCAGAATAACAGAGCATAAGACTGATCTGCAATTCTGACTGAGTCAGGATTTTCTGTTTTAAAAGGTATATTTCCCTAGTCCTGGGCAAGAATTTTTATAAGAAAAGCCGGGGGGGAGATAAAAATAAAACGAGTAGTAATCTATCTGACCATATTTGCTGGCCTATGTAGCTTAAGCGGATACGCTATTGATGAACAGGTTGACCGAAAAATTAAAAGTTCATCTCCATATTACCTATCTTTTGCATCAATCGGTGCAATTTCACTGGAATCACGACTTGATTGCTGGGCAAAAATAAACCATAAGCTAGAAGAGGAGGAGCTGGAGAGAAGATCCCTGGAGATTCTCCATGCCTTGGGATTTGCTCCAGCCTCCCCAGAGCTTAAAAAGGAAAGGGAATCGGATATCCTGCTTAGATATACTTTTCAAGACCGGCAACTTAGTTACTATATATCAGCCCAAACAGATAAGAATAAAAACGAGAGTTATTTTCTGCTTAAGGTGATCAGCCCCACAGCCAATGCAGATCTAGCTCAGGTTGAAAAAAAATTGCATAAGGATGAACTGGACTGGCAGTATTATTATCTATACACCGGCAAAATAAATCATTATCTGGATAAGGAATCAAGAGCTGCCATAATACAGGTAATAATTGATAACCTGGGGGCTAAGGGCGGAGAGCTTTATGAAGATGATAATGCCAGCAGCATGGCTTCCTTCACCCCATTATTTGACAATGGAATTACAGTGCAAGAGCAAAAGTATAATGTGCAGGTAGCCGCCAGAAGCATTCAGCGCCAGCAGGAAGCTATAGTATATATTGGACAACCTTTGATCATGGGTGATTATTAGGGTAAGCAGGTGAAATAATGGAATTATTAGTAGAAGGTAAAGGGACTTTACAGGGAGAGGTAGAGATCAGTACTTCGAAAAATGCCATATTACCAATTTTAATCGCTGCCCTTTTAAGCGAGGAA
The DNA here is from genome assembly GCA_012522955.1 of Syntrophomonadaceae bacterium. GTDB lineage: Bacteria > Bacillota > Syntrophomonadia > Syntrophomonadales > Syntrophomonadaceae > JAAYJK01. The sequence continues at coordinate 54,022 of JAAYJK010000130.1, read as the reverse complement.
GAGGTTTGTATTCATAGGGTGCCGGAAATAAATGACGTAGAAATTGTGAAAAAGCTGTTAAAAAACCTGGGGGCTTCCGTATCTAAAAGCCAGGGTCAATTAAGCGTAAAGAGCTTTATTAGTAATATATTTCCTGATTATGAGCTGGTTAGACAGATTAGAGCCTCCTTGTTGCTTATGGGGCCCATTCTGGCCACTAGAAAGACGGTTAAGATATCCCTGCCGGGAGGTTGTGCTATAGGAACCCGACCCATTGACTTGCACTTAAAAGGTTTTGAAGCCTTGGGAGCCAGGATTAAGTTGAGCGGAGGCAATGTTATAGCCCAAGCCCGGGAACTTCAAGGAAATCACATCTACTTGGATTTTCCCAGTGTAGGTGCTACTGAGAATTTGATGATGGCTGCCGCTTTAGCTCAGGGTACCACATTCATTGAGAACGCAGCTCTGGAACCAGAAGTAGTGGATCTGGCTAATTTTATAAACCGAATGGGCGGTAGTATTCATAGGGCCGGAAGCAACCTGATTAAAATAGAAGGACGAAAAAGGCTGCATGGATGCACCTATACTCCAATTCCGGACCGTATCGAAGCTGGGACCTACATGGTAGCCGCTGCCGCTACCGGCGGCAATCTATTAATAAACAATGTTATTCCTGAACATGTAAAGGCCACTAGCGCAAAACTGGTGGAGAGCGGAGCTAAGGTGGAGGAAAGGGATAAATCAATAAGAGTAGAAAGATTGGGGCCCATAAAACCAATATATATCAAAACCCTTCCTTATCCTGGTTTTCCCACTGATATGCAGGCTCAATTCATGGCTTACCTAAGTCATACTTCAGGTAGCAGCGTAATAACGGAATCAGTATTTGAAAATCGTTTTATGCATGCGCAAGAATTGATGCGCATGGGTGCCAACATAAAAATTGAAGGCAGAACCGCCATTGTTAAAGGAGTAGGTTGCCTGGGGGGAGCTCAGGTAAAGGCTACCGATTTACGAGCCGGAGCTGCCTTGCTAATTGCCGGATTAATGGCTGAAGGGACTACCTGTATTGCTAATAGCCACCATATTGATCGAGGCTATGAGAATATAGTGGAAAAATTAAATGGGGCAGGAGCCAAGATTCATCGAGGATAGCACCGGTCATAAATCCCTTAACCCTTTAATAAAATTAATACATGAAAAGCAAAAAAATATACATGAAAAAACTGAGCTTAGTGGTTATGATGATGGTGCTGATTATAGCTATTGCTGCAAATCTTAAAGTGCAACCTGTGCAGGAAACAATACCTCAACCTATCATTAGATTATTCCTCCATCAATCGGGACAGGTCATTGAGCTGGAAATAGAAAAATATGTGGCTGGAGTAGTGGCGGCTGAAATGCCCGCTTCTTTTGAGCTGGAAGCTTTGAAGGCTCAGGCTGTATGCGCCCGCACCTATGCTTGCAAAAAAATTTTGGACAGGAAGCCTTATCCTCTAAATGCTAATCTTTCCGATGATATAAACTGCTGCCAGGCCTATGTTTCCTGGGAGGGATTTCAAGAGCTGCATCCGGCTCGCTATGAGGAGCTTAAAGAGAAAATCCAGTCAGCAGTGTCTGCTACCCGGGGAGAATTAATCAGCTATAAGGATTTACCTATTGATGCTCTATATCATTCCACTTGCGGAGGCTATACGGAGAGCGCAGCTGCAGCTTGGGGATCCGACATACCCTATCTGCAAAGTGTAAAGTGCAATTATTGCAGTGAGTCTGATTATTATGAAAGCACTCAGGTGATTTCATTAGGAATGCTACAGGATAAGCTGACTGGCAACGATAGTGCCCATATTGAAATCAGTCAAAAAAGTGATAGCGGCAGAGCTCGTGAGCTTAGGGTCAATGACCAGCTCATATCCGCAGGCAGCTTTCGTCAACTATTTAACCTACCTTCTACTAATTGGGAGCTAAAAAAGGAGTCAAAAGAATTAATTATCAATAGCAGAGGATATGGGCATGGAGTGGGCTTATGTCAATATGGAGCCAATGGCATGGCCCAGCAGGGAAAAGGTTATCGGCAAATATTATCTCACTACTATAAGAACATCCGCCTAGAAAAGTTGAATTATTGATTCTGTGATGAACCGGTAAAAATAATCAAAAAAGCTTCAGGTTGTTCTCTCCTGCCGGGCAATTGAATATATTTAAATAATTTCATTGGCGGGAGGACTGGGATGCAAAATTATATTAGAAAAAGAGCGGTTAAGGTAGCCCATTACATTATAAAAACATCTAACACAGTAAGACAGACTGCGGAGATATTTGGCATATCCAAGAGCACGGTGCACAAGGATGTATCAGAACGACTGCCTCGGATCGACATCAAACTCGCCGAACAGGTAAAAGAAGTATTGGAAAAAAACAAGGCGGAAAGACACATTAGAGGAGGAGAAGCCACTCGACAGAAATATGCTGCGAGCAGCAAGGAAGTGAGCTCATAAGAAAATAGTAACAATATTAATCACATATTAATAACCTGAGAGATTAATAATGGTATAATTATGAAAAATGTCGAGGAGGGCCTTGCCAACCATGTTTTTCGCCAGCGAAGATATTGGGATCGATCTTGGAACAGCCAGTGTACTAATTTTCAAAAAAGGCAAAGGTATTGTATTACATGAGCCTTCAGTAGTAGCCATTGATAAAAATACTCATAGAACCATTGCGGTAGGAGAAGCTGCCCGTAAGATGATAGGAAGGACCCCAGGGCATATTGTAGCCATTAGGCCACTTAAAGAAGGAGTCATTGCTGATTATGATACAACTGAGAAAATGCTGACTTATTTTATCAAAAAAGTAGTGGGAAAAAGACTTTTATTCAAACCCAGGGTTATTGTCTGTATACCAACTGGAGCCACCGATGTAGAAGAGCGAGCGGTTAACCAGGCTACTGTTTCTTCCGGTGCCCGGCAGTCTTTTATAGTGGAGGAACCTTTAGCGGCGGCATTAGGAGCAGGAATAAACATATCTGATGCCAGTGGCAACATGGTAGTGGATATTGGAGGAGGAACTACCGATATAGCAGTTCTTTCCCTGGGTGGTATAGTCTGTGATTCTTCCCTTAGAATGGGAGGGGACAAGTTTGATGAAGCTATAATTCGATATATTCGGCGGGAATATAATTTGTTGATAGGAGAACCTACTGCGGAAGAGATAAAAGTCAGGATCGGGACTGCCTGGGTCAATGATGAGAGCCGAAATCGCTTCATGGAAGTAAGGGGACGAGATTTATTGACCGGACTTCCCAAAAACATTCAAATAAACTCAGAAGAGAGTTTTAAGGCTATGAAAGAACCCGTGGAAGCAATAATCGAAGAAGTAAAAAAGGTTCTGGAAATAACTCCTCCAGAACTGGCTGCAGATATAGTAAACAATGGAATAGTCATGACCGGTGGAGGATCATTATTACACGGGCTGGATATACTTCTGAGCCAGGAAACCAATCTGCCGGTGCATATTGCTGAAGATGCCATCTCCTGTGTAGCCATAGGTACCGGAAAAGCCTTGGAACAGATATCGGTACTTAGGCAAACCAAGAAAAAAGGAATCAAGAGACTGAGATAGTGAGATAGTACATAAGGGGCAAAGTATACCCGGTCCGGCCGGTAATAAGGGAAAATATTATTCTTTAGAGAAATGAGGATGAATATGCCGGAGAGGCCAAAAGCTAAGATAATAGGGTCTTATATAGATTTGCTGGATATGAACGGGGTAATGGAAAAGATTAAAACTATGATCCGAGACCCTGGTACCCAGCAGATAGTTACTCTAAATGCAGAGATAGCCTATTTAGCCCAGCAAGACCAGCTCCTGCAAGCCATTATAAACTCGGCGGGTTTAGTAACCCCGGACGGAATTGGCATTGTATGGGCGGCCCGGTTATTGGGCTATGAAATCAGTAATAGGGTAACCGGAATCGAATTGGCTTATCGAGTAAGTGAGGAGGCAGCCAAGCAAGGATGGAAGTTGTTCTTGTTGGGTGCTGCTCCGGGGATAGCCAAGCAAGCCGCTTACACTCTTCAGCAAATCTATCCCGGACTGCAAATTGTTGGCAGTGACCATGGCTATCATAATGCTCAGGATATGTCGGCGGTAATAGAGAATATTAACAAGCTTCAGCCCGATATTTTATTGGTAGCCCTGGGTGCTCCCCGCCAGGAATTCTGGATATATGAGCATAAAAAGGACTTGGAAGTAAGGGTATGTATTGGCGTAGGTGGAAGCCTGGATGTTATTGCGGGAGAAAAAAAGCGGGCACCGGAATGCTTTATCAAGCTTAATCTGGAGTGGATGTATCGATTGCTGTCTGAACCAAATCGGATTAAAAGGCAGATTTGCTTACCCTTGTTTGTGGGGCAGGTCTTAAAGAGCAAATACCTATCCCGATAAATTATTGCTCTAGTATAAGTATGCGTAAAAACATAAATCCTTTTAACTAAGGGTTTATTTTTTTTACCTTTAATATTATAATAGACAAAGAAAGTCAAATAAAGTCAAATGGGAGAAAGCTGTGAAAAAAAGCCTGGCCGATAAAATAGAACAATATTTAAAGGTATTGATAGATAGAAGTGAAGAGAAACAGATAGAGATCCAGCGGACAGAATTGGCGGAAACCTTTTCCTGTGTACCGTCCCAGGTTACTTATGTTATTTCCACCAGATTTCAAGAGAAATTTGGTTATCGTACTGAAAGTCGCCGAGGCGGCAAGGGCTTTGTTCGTATTACTCGTTTTACCATCAGTAGCGATATTTGTACCATAAACGATGCCGAAAAATTCTTTCAGCTCATTAATGAACTGGAAGAAAATAAGATGCTGGACCCTAAAGAGAGCAGTATGTTAAAACACATTGTATTATCTGTTTCCAGCACGCTAAAGGATGAGGATAGACAACACCTTTATAATTCAGTAGCCCGAGCTCTTAATGAGTATCTGAATTTGAATCAGTAAGCTATAGGAGGATGGATATGTTTTGTGATGATTGTAAGCAAAAACCAGCTACGGTTCATTTAACCCAGATGGTTAATGGTAAGAAATTTGACGTACATTTATGTACTGAGTGTGCTGCTAAAAAGGGTTTTCTATTGTTTGACCAGGATAAAAAGTTTTCCATTCCCAATTTTCTAGGCAGTTTCCTGGGCGGCGGTTTTAACCTGCAGGATATGCATTCTCTGGCTCATAACAGCCGCTGCAACAACTGTGGCATGGTATTTTCAGATATTAAACAGACAGGAAAGCTAGGCTGTTCTCAATGCTACCAGGCTTTTGATAATGAACTAGAACCTACCCTGAGGCGTATTCATGGCAACAGTCGCCATGTGGGCAAGATTCCCCTGCGGGGAGGTCAGAAGCTTTTTTTGAAAAAGGAAATGGATGAACTAAAAGCCCAGCTGCAGCAGACGATTAAAGAAGAAAATTATGAACAGGCTGCGGAGATTAGAGATCAAATTAAGATATTGGAAAAGGTGATAAATGAGGAGGGAAGCAAGTGAGCGAGAATGATTTGCTGAATGGGAATTTTGTAGCCTGGATGGATGCTAAGGAAGGCAAGGAGTCGGATATAGTTATTAGTAGCCGCATTCGTTTAGCTCGTAATCTGCAAGATATAAGCTTTCCCTATTTTATGAATGCTGAAAAGGCCCAGCAATCCATGCAGGAGATAAGCGAGGCCTGGAGGCAGAGCGATAATGGGCTTTTATCGTCATTAAAGCTCCTAAGCTTTAATGAAATTTCGGCCTGGGATCGGCAGATATTGGTGGAAAAGCACCTGATAAGCCCGGAGCATGGGGTAGCAGAAGATGCTAATCGCGGTTTATTAGTCAGTGAAGATGGATCTATTGCCATAATGATAAATGAGGAAGATCACTTGCGGATACAGGTTGTGTTACCTGGTTTACAGCTGGAGAAATGCCATGAGCTGGCTCAGATAGTTGATGATGAGTTGGAAAAGCGACTGGATTTCGCCTTTAACGAACAGCGGGGTTATCTGACCTCCTGTCCAACCAATGTTGGAACCGGCATGCGGGCTTCAGTTATGCTGCACCTGCCAGGGATAGCCATCAGTGGACAGAGAAGTCGAATATTTCAGAATATTCATCAGCTGGGAATGGCGGTACGAGGACTTTATGGAGAAGGAACTGAAATTATAGGAAACTATGTGCAGTTATCCAATCAGATTACCCTGGGTCAAAGCGAAAATGAAATTATTACCAATCTGGGTATTATAACTCGCCAGATGGTTGAACAAGAAAAAATATTGCGTAAGAGCCTGCAGCAGGACATGAGGTATCAATTGGAAGACCGGGTTGGAAGAGCTTATGGGATTTTGACCCATGCAAGAGTTATTAATTCCAATGAAGCATTAACCCTTCTTTCCGATGTTCGTCTGGGAATGGACTTAGGGATAATTCAAGGAATTAGCCCCTATCTTATAAACCAATTGGTGGTAGCCATAAAACCTGCCCACCTGCAGAAAAGATCAGGTGGTGAAATGGAAGCTTTTATGCGCGATGTTAAAAGAGCCGAAGTTATTAAGGAAATTCTGTTTAAAAGCAAGCAGAGTGAAGTCGAATTAGGAAAGGAGGAGTAAATATGTTTAGAAGATTTACTCAAAGAGCTAGAAATGCGGTTATCCATGCCCAGGAGGAAGCCAGACAGCTAAATCACTTGGCAATTGGAACCGAGCACATATTATTAGGGGTGTTGCGTGAAGGAGAAGGAGTAGGAGCCAAGGCCCTCATAAGCATGGGTACCGACCTGGAGAAGGTTAGAACAGAAGTCACCAAGTTGATTGGAGAAAAAGGAGACAGCAGTGAGCCGGCGGTCGGTGATCTGCCCATTACTCCAGGGGCCAAAAAGGTTTTCAATCTATCCTTTGAGGAGGCCAGATTACAGGGAGTTAACTATGTAGGTACCGAACATTTGCTCCTGGCCATACTACATGAAGAAGATGGGGTGGCAGGGCAGGTATTGTTATCCATGGGAGTAAAACTGGATGACTTGAGAGAACAGATACTTATCCTGCTGGGAGGAGATACCCCTTTAGCTTACGATAACCACAACCTGGGAGATAACGGGCAGGAAACTGGGAGTCCAAGCCCGATCAAGCGAAAGCAGCGGAGCAAGACCCCTACCCTGGATTCTTTCAGCCGCGATTTAACCAGGGATGCTGGAGAAAGTAGATTGGATCCGGTGATCGGAAGAGCTGGGGAAATAGAAAGAGTAATTCAGATATTATCGCGACGCACTAAAAACAATCCGGTGTTAATTGGTGACCCAGGGGTGGGTAAAACTGCCATTGTAGAAGGACTGGCTCAACGCATTAATGAGAATCAGGTCCCTGAGATACTGGCCAATAAACGGGTAGTAGCCCTGGATTTATCCTCCATGATTGCCGGTACCAAATACCGAGGGGAATTTGAAGATCGTTTGACTAAAATTGTCAATGAGATAAAAACTGCCGGCGATGTAATAGTATTTATTGATGAATTGCATACCATTGTTGGAGCCGGTGCTGCCGAAGGAGCCATAGATGCTGCCAATATCCTGAAGCCTTCTTTGGCTCGGGGAGAATTTCAATGTGTAGGGGCCACCACCCTGGATGAATACCGGAAACATATTGAGAAAGATGCAGCCCTGGAAAGAAGATTTCAACCGATTACGGTAGATGAGCCTACTATTGAAGAAAGCATAGAGATTTTAAAAGGTTTGCGGGATCGATATGAAGCCCATCATGGGGTGAAGATTACCGATGAAGCCATAGAAGCCGCAGCCCGTCTATCGGCTCGTTATATAAGTGATCGCTTTTTGCCGGATAAGGCTATTGACCTCATTGACGAAGCCTCTTCCCGGGTGCGGCTGGCTAATTATATTTTGCCGGAGGAGCTTAAGCAAAAAGAGCTGCGCTTGCAGGAGCTAATAAAAGAGAAAGAAGAAGCTATCAATGGGCAGGAGTATGAAAAAGCGGCCCAATTAAGGGACGAAGAACAAAAACTGAAAAACGAAGTGGATACCGAACGCAAAGAGTGGTTAAATCAGCGAAGTTTACAGTTCGGTTTAGTCGGGGAGGAGGAAATCGCTCAGATAGTTGCCAGCTGGACCGGTATACCGGTAAGCAAATTAGCAGCCGAGGAAAGCGACAGACTGGTTAAGCTGGAAGAAATTCTCCACCAAAGGCTGGTGGGGCAGAATGAAGCAGTTAAAGCTGTGGCTCGAGCGGTTAGAAGAGCTCGGGCTGGTTTAAAAAACCCCAAACGTCCGATTGGCTCCTTTGTTTTCCTTGGACCCACCGGTGTTGGCAAGACGGAATTAGCTCGGGCACTGGCCGAGGCCATGTTCGGAAGTGAGGATGCCATTATACGCCTGGATATGTCTGAGTATATGGAAAAACATGCAGTTTCCAGGATGATAGGGTCCCCCCCGGGATATGTAGGTTATGATGAAGGGGGCCAACTTACCGAGCGGGTTAGAAGAAAACCCTATTCCGTTGTTTTGCTGGACGAAATAGAAAAAGCCCATCCAGATGTATTTAACATTTTGCTGCAAGTGCTGGAAGATGGACGACTCACTGATGGGCATGGTAGAACAGTAGACTTTAGGAACACGGTGGTAATTATGACCTCCAATGTAGGAGCAGAATCCATCAAGCAAAATAAGCAGGTAGGTTTTAATCGAGCTATTGACGAGGCCCAGAATTACGACCAGATGAAAAACCGGGTCATGGAGCAATTGAAGCATACCTTCCGGCCTGAGTTTATTAACCGGGTGGACGAAATGATAGTATTTCAAAATCTGTCTGATGAGGAATTGGCTCAAATCGTCGATTTACTTTTAAAGGATTTGCAACAGCGAGTTAAAGACAATGGCTATGAGATGGAAATAAGAGAAGGAGCACGCCAGCTCATAATGAAAGAAGGTTATGATCCTAGTTATGGGGCCAGGCCATTGAAAAGGGCTCTGCAAAAACTGGTTGAAGACAGTATTTCAGAGGAGATTTTGCGAAAAACGGTAGTCCCGGGAGATAAGCTGCTGGTAGATGCAGTAGATGAAAAAATTATTATCGCTAAAGCTTAAATTGTCGTTGAGATAGGCTGAGGGACCACAACTGTGGTCCCTTTTAAATTGACTACTTTCTCCCTGGTGAGAGCGAAAATTAAAATATAATTGGGTAATATAATTCAGATACTCGTAACTTCTACAATATTGTTGTGGGGCTTTAGGGTATAATGTTCTAATAAGGAGAGCAATATGGGGAAAATTAATAGTAAATTTATCTGTAATGAATGTGCCCATGAAAGTCTGAAGTGGTTGGGCAAATGTCCAGGATGTGGGTCCTGGAATACTATGGTGGAAAGCATAGTTGAGAAAAAAACGTCTCAAAAAAAAGCTAAACTTATCGAGGCAGTTCCACTTACCTCCATTTCCAGTCGGGATATTAAGAGGTTTAGCAGCGGAGTGGCTGAACTGGACCGAGTGCTGGGAGGGGGCATAGTTCCAGGCTCCATAGTGCTTCTGGGGGGAGATCCGGGCATAGGCAAATCTACCCTCCTATTACAGGTAGCTAATAACATTGGTCAAAGGGCAGAAAAGATCATTTATTTGTCCGGAGAAGAATCTCTAAAACAGATTCGATTACGCTCACTGCGGCTAAATATAAACAACCCCAATATTTATTTGTTAAACGAACAGGAAATAGAACTGCTGGAAGAATATATCCAGGAAATTGATCCGGCCTTGATTATTGTTGATTCTATTCAAACCGTATATTCCAGTAGCATAGCTTCTATTCCCGGTAGTGTAGCTCAGCTGAGAGAATGCACAGCCCGTATAACCGAGATAGCCAAGAAAACGGAGAAAGCTTTTTTTCTAATCGGACATGTAACCAAAGACGGTGTCATTGCTGGACCCCGGGTATTGGAACACATGGTTGATGTAGTTGTATATTTTGAAGGAGATAACAATAATTATTTCCGCTTGCTCAGAGGAATAAAAAACCGTTTCGGTTCAACTAATGAAATAGGATTGATGGAGATGAGAAGTGAGGGCTTGGTTGAGGTCTTGGATCCTGCTGATTTACTGCTGGGGTCTGGAAATTCTATAGGTACCGCCATTACTTCCAGCTACGAAGGAAGCAGGCCATTATTGATAGAAGCTCAGGCTTTGGTGTCTTTATCCGGTCCTGGGTATTCTCGCCGAATGGCAGCTGGTATTGACAATAATCGTTTATCCTTAATTATTGCGGTTCTGGAGAAGTTACAGGGATATAATTTATCGGAGCAGGATGTATACCTTAGAATAAGTGGGGGGCTATTTATCAAAGATCCGGCTGCCGATCTAGGTATTGCGGCAGCTATTATATCAAGTTATAAGAATCACCTTCTTCCTGCCCACACCATATTTATTGGAGAACTGGGCTTATCTGGCCAGGTCCGTTCGGCGGCTTATTTGGAATCCCGTTTAAAAGAGGCCATTAGACTTGGATATAAACGGGCGGCAGTTCCTATCGGGGCCGGCAATTGGAGCAGCAATGAAATTGAAGTTTATCCACTGGCATCATTGGATGATTTAATAGAATTTATCAATAAGGGGTGATTGGGGTGGAAGAAATCTATAAAGGAGAATTCCGCAAATATCTTAAAATGCTGGCACCGGGCAGTATTTTCCGGATTGGGGTGGAAAACATTCTGCAGGCCAATACCGGGGGCATGGTGGTGGTAGGTAATTCACCGCCATTAATGGATTTGGTAAGCGGTGGATTTTACATAGACTGTGAATATTCTCCGGCCCGTTTATATGAACTGGCTAAAATGGATGGAGCCATCGTTATGAACTCTGATGCTTCACGTATACTAATAGCCAATGCTCAGCTAGACCCAGATCCCCAGCTACCCTCTGATGAAACTGGAATCAGGCATCGAACTGCGCAAAGAGTAGCTCTGCAGACTGGGCAATTGGTAGTAGCCATATCCCAGCGTCGCAAAGTAGTAACTCTATATCAGGGTAATATTACTTTTCGCCTGCGAGACATAGAACCCATTTTGATTAAGGCCAATCAAGCCCTGCAAACCTTGGAAAAATACCGCAATGTCTTGTTTAAGGAAATGCAGCGGCTGGGAGGACTGGAATTTGAAGATATGGTTACTGTTTCTGAAGTATGCGAAGTGCTAAAAAGAGGGATAAGAGTATTAAATATAGCTAAAGAAATAGAAAATTATATCGCCGAATTAGGAGTCGAAGGCCGGCTGGTCAAAATGCAGCTGGATGAAATGACCGCCAATGTAGAAGAAGAAGCACTTTATATTATTCAGGACTATTCCAAGAATCAGGATAAAACGCCCCGGGAAATTATGGACAATTTATTAAAAGCCTTTGAAGAAGATATATCGGATTCCATTTTCATATCCAGGAATTTAGCCCTGGGTACTGCCAGCAGTCATATGGAACAACCCATTTCTCCCCGAGGCTATCGGATGTTACAGAAACTACCCCGCTTGCCGGTGACAGTTATCGATAATCTAATGGGCCGCTTTAATCTTCTAAGTGATGTGTTAAAGGCTAGTATAGCCGAACTGGATGATGTTGAAGGCATCGGCGAGGTAAGGGCCAAGTACATAAAAAATGGCTTAAAACGTATGCAGGAACAACTCTTGCTGGAATATATGATGTAAGAGCATGTAACAAGGGGAAGTTCTCCTATTACATCGCCATGATTAACTCTAACTTAAGCTTGTTTTAAAGGCTCAACTATCTTTTACAATAGATAGTTGAGCCTTCTCTGTGCTCTTAAAACTGCCCATTGACTTCTTAAGAAGAGTCCCCTGCTTACATCAGTTCAATAAAACTTAAGTTAAATTAAATACCCCTAGGGTACTGGCCTTTTTATATTCTTCCAGGAATACATCGTAGAGGTTTAAATCAAGGGTATTGCATAAAGCCGCTGAATAAAATAGTAGTTTACCCATCTCAGAAACTATTACATCTTCGCAATTGGAACATAGCTCTCCCCGAAGGTGATTATCCAGACATTTTTTCAATTCTTCAAAGGAATCAATATGCTCAGGAACTTGAACTTTCTCAGCATTAATGGAAACACAACCACAGTCGGTGATGGATTTAACTATTGCTCTATTTACTCGGCTGGTAGATTCAGATAATTTAGAAAGGATGTCCAGGATGCTTCGGTGTCTTATGAGTAAGTCCCCTACTACATTCTGAAACTCATCACAAATCAAGTCCTTCACGAAAGACCTGCCCCCCTTTAATTCTGTGATTTTATTAATTATAGCTCCGGGGGAGAATGTTTGTCAATTTAGGCTCGCTCTAGGACTCACTGCTCTTCTTACTTAATTCGACTTTTTACTGGGCTGGCTATTATATCTTTATGTATAATAGCCGGCTTAGAATATCAGAATATAAGTATGGAGGTGCATAATATGTATAATAAACTATTAATTTCCAGGAACTTATTTATCATGGCCCTGCTCATTGGAGCCTGGGTGGCCTATCTCATACAGCTAATACTGAAGCTGAGTCTTCCTTGGGTGGCAGGTATTGCCTTGGTAGGTGCTGCTTTATCATATGTGGCGGTAAATTGGCTTCTGGATACGGGGAAGAGATTGACCAGCAATTTGAACCAGAGGCTGGATGATACCGCCATTGAAGTAATTATCTGCGGAATGGCGGGGCTGCTTATGGGGATACTGGTAGGGGTACTTTGCAGTTTTCCCCTTTCAGTCCTGCGGGGAGCGGGAAGCTATCTGGCCTTGCTGGTATTTGTGTTTTGTGTATGGTTGGGGCTCAAAATTGGCACCCGACGTGCTTTTGATGTTTTCCATAGTATTTCCCTGCACAGAGGCAACCAACAGCTTTCCTGGGGAGACCAGGAATGGCAAGAAGGCTATAAGGTTCTGGATACCAGTGCTATTATCGATGGACGCATATATGATGTATGCTTAAGTAAGTTTCTGCAGGGGCCCATTGTAGTTCCTACCTTTGTCATAGAGGAACTTCAGCATATAGCGGACTCTTCCGATGCTATTAGACGCAATAAAGGGCGCCGGGGATTGGAGCTCTTGTCCAAAATGAAGAAACATTCCAGTATAAAAATTGATATAATTGAAACGGACATTGAAGGAGAAAAAGATGTGGATGGCAAGCTGGTAGCTTTGTGTAAACAATTAAAGGCCAGCATTATAACCACCGATTACAATCTTAATAAGGTAGCTGAACTACAGGGGATTACTGTTTTAAATATCAATGAACTGGCCAACGCCGTTAAAGTAATAGTTTACCCCGGTGAAACTATGCAGGTAGCCATTATCAAGGAAGGTAAGGAGTGCGGTCAGGGAATCGGATATCTGGAAGATGGCACTATGGTGGTAGTTGAAGAGGCGAGCCATGAAATAGGACAGGATTTGGAAGTGGTGGTAACCAGTGTATTCCAGACCGCAGCCGGACGCATGATATTTACCCGAAAAGCTAGAGAAACTAGAAGCGAGGCAGGGGTTGGCAATAATCTGTGTGATTCAGCGGAGGTAAATCTATACGGATAAAAAAAATCCGAGTTCTTCTTTCTTGGGCCGCTATAACCAATAGGGGGAGGTGGGTAAACCAGTGAAGGTGATTATTGCGGCTGCTGGCTTGAGCCGTAGAATGAATAGCAAGATTAACAAGCCCTATATGCTGATTAAGGGTCGACCGATATTGGCCTATTCCCTGGATATATTGGATGCTTTTCCAGCTGTTACGGATATAGTAGTGGTAGCCAATTCCGCTGAAATTGAATACTGCCAGGAAGAAGTTATCCAAAAATATGCCTATAACAAAGTTAGATCCGTTATTCCCGGAGGCCAGGAAAGACAGGATTCCGTTTGGGCCGGTCTGATGGCTCTAGGGGATGTGGAGGGATGGGTAGCAATTCATGACGGAGCCCGACCCTTTTTAACCGCCAGTTTATTGCAGGAATTGCTGCTGGCGGCTCAAAGCTGGGGAGCTGCCATTCCAGGCCTTTGGGCCCGGGACACCTTGAAAACAGTGGATTCACAAGGATGGGTGGTAAATACTCTAGATCGCTCGCAAATAATGGCGGTTCAGACTCCCCAGGTTTTTAATCTGTCCATGCTTATAAATGCTTACCGGATGGCTTATGCTGATGGAGCTTATGGCACTGATGATGCCAGCATCTTTGAGCGCTATGGGGGCCGGGTTAAAGTGGTTGCCGGTGATCCTCGCAATCTTAAGATAACCACTCCGGAGGACTTGAGAGTAGCGGGGGCATTGCTGTAAAATGGGGCTGCCCAGCAGCCAAAGGAGGGTAAGTCCTTGCGGATAGGAATTGGATATGACGTACATAGTCTGCACCCAGGCAGGAGACTGGTTTTGGGCGGAGTTGAGATACCCTTTGCTAAGGGCTTGTTAGGACACTCTGATGCGGACGTGTTGCTGCATGCAGTATGTGATGCTCTGTTGGGGGCTGCTGGTCTGGGGGATATCGGCCAACATTTCCCCGATACTGATCCAGCTTATAAGAATATAAACAGCCTGCTGCTCTTGGCCCAAGTGAATTCTCGCTTGGGAGAGGCGGGTTATCGGGTTAATAATATAGACAGTACCATTATCGCCCAGGACCCCAGGCTGTCTCCGTATTTGGAGGATATGAGGAGCAACATAGCCTCCCAGCTGGGTATAAGTCCCATCCGAGTCAATGTAAAGGCCACTACCACTGAAAAATTGGGGTTTGAGGGCCGGGGGGAAGGTATCTCCGCCCAGGCCATAGCCTTATTGGAAGAGATATAAATACGGCGGTAGAGTTTTGGCTGGACTGGTTTCATCCAAGCCTACGGAATTTAAATTTTCCCAGGGGAACCAATAAATATTTCCCTCCGGCATGAGGCAAGCTAAAAAAAATGGAGGGGGGTAAGTATAGGTGATAAAAAGTAATAGAATTATTTGGCTGGGGATTTTGGGGCTGTGTTTAGCAATAATATGCTTAAGGAGCCCAATAAGCACTACCTTAACTGGAGCAAAACCTGATGAAGCAGTTATAAGCCTGGGAGAAGATTTAACTCCAGAACAAAAAGACCGGGTGATGGAGTATTTTAAAGACTGGACTCGGGGTAAAAGGCTTAACTATATAAGTGTCAGCAATGAGGAAGAGAGAAATTACCTGCAAGGGTTAGTGGACGAAAAGCTTATTGGCAGCCGGGCCATTTCATCGGCCTATTGCGAGTTACTGGACCAAGGTAATGGAATAGAAATACAGACGGAAAATATAAGTGCTATTACCCCCTTTATGTATGCTAATGCCCTAATAACAGCAGGAATCGAGGATGCCAGGGTAGTAGTGGCAGCACCGGTTGAGGTTTCAGGAACTGCAGCTTTAACTGGTATTATTAAGGCATTCGAAAAAATTAGCGGCGAAAGCTTAAAAGAAGCCAATAAATTCGCCGCCCATGAGGAGATGGCCCAAACTTCGGATTTAGGAAAGCGCATTGGTCAGGATCAGGCCCAGATGTTGATTTATGAAGTTAAAAAACAAGTGGTGGCAGATAATAGCAGGGATCCAGAGCTTATCCGAAAAATCATAATAGATACCAGTGCCGAGCTTAATATAAAGTTGTCACAAGCGGACATAGATAGAATGCTAGAGTTAATGCAAAAACTCCAAGGGTTAAATATCAGTGCCGGACAGATGTTAAACCAAATGCAGAACCTGGAAAAGAGATTGGATGAAGTGCAAAACCGGGGAGAAGAGGCAGTAGCCTGGCTTAAACAACTTAGGGCGGCCTGGGATAATCTGCTGGCAGGGATTAAAAACCTGTTTGGAGCCTAGCCTGCAGGGCTGGATGAATGCTATAATTAGCTTTGGTTTAAGGGAGGGATAAATTATGAGTAAAATTAAAGTCAGGTTCGCCCCTAGTCCTACAGGACCGTTGCATATTGGGGGAGCTCGCTCAGCCTTGTTCAATTATTTATACGCAGTAAATGTACAGGGAGATTTAGTCTTGCGTATTGAAGACACTGATCTGGACCGCTCCAAACCTGAATATGAACAGGAGATTATCGAATCTCTACTCTGGTTAGGTATAAAGTGGAACGAAGGAATGGAAGTGGGAGGATCCCAGGGGCCCTATCGTCAAACGGAAAGGGTCAGTATCTACCAGGAATACGCTCAGCATTTATTGGATTCGGGTCAGGCCTATTATTGCTTTTGTACTGAAGAAGAATTGGAACAAGAGCGACAGGAATTGATAACCCGGGGGGATACTCCTCGTTATTTGGGTAGATGCAGGCATCTAAGCCCTGAGCAAAAGGCGGAAAAAATCGAACAGGGAGTTAAACCTACCATCCGTTTTGAAGTTCCCACCAATAAGATATATCTGGTGGATGATATAGTTAGAGGCCGGGTTAGCTTTGACAGCAGTATTATAGGAGATTTTATTATTATAAAATCAGATGGATTGCCTACCTATAATTTCGCTGTGGTTATTGATGATGTATTGATGGGCATTACCCATGTAATAAGAGCGGAAGAACACCTATCCAATACCCCGCGACAACTTATGATTTACGATGCCTTAAATTTTAAAACACCGACCTTTGCACATATTTCCTTGATATTGGGCAGTGACCGTCAGAAGATGAGCAAGCGACATGGGGCTACCTCCCTTATTCAATATAGAGAAATGGGATATTTACCCGAGGCCATGTTTAATTTTCTGGCCTTAATGGGATGGTCACCGGAAGGGGAGGAACAACTGCTATCTCCCACCGAGATTGCCCGTGCCTTTAGCCTGGACCGAGTATCTAAAAGTCCGGCGGTCTTCGATATGGACAAACTAAACTGGATTAATCAGCAATACATAAAGAAATTGGATATTAATGAGCTGGGTCGAAAGGTGAGGCCATTCCTGGACCGTTCCCCTTATAGTGAAGCAATAAAGGCAATGGATGAGGACAAATACCAATTGCTAATCCAAACCGTAAGGGATCATTTAGTATCTTTAAGTGATATAAGCCGGGAGGTAGGGGTGGTATTTGATCAACTGGAATATGAAGAGGAAGCTCTTCAAGTACTTAAGGAGGAAGGAACGGTAAAGATACTCCAGACTCTGGTTGAAGATTTTCCCGATAGTGAGGGCCCCGAGGATATTAAACAATATCTGAAAGCCATAATCAAGCAAACCGGGGTTAAACCCAAAAACGTTTTTATGCCTTTACGCAGCGCGGTAAGTGGGAAGGTGCATGGACCTGATCTCCCAAGTCTTATATGTATTTGGGGACAGGAAGAGACTATTAAACGAATTAAGCAGTCCCTGCAACGGTTGAATAATTAGCACTCAGCTCTTGCTGGCGGACTTGACCATTTACAGTTAATAAAACTGGTGTGCTCATTTTTTGAGTGGCAGCAGTTTTTTTTTGCGCCTACTATTTATCCTTAGCTCTAATGGTTCAAGTGATCCTGCATAGCCTGGAGAAAGCATAGCATAAGAAAAAAACAGGTATATTAAATAGCAAGGGATAGAATGATGGAAGATAAGGGAATTTATAAAAACCGAGAAAAGATGTTTTATAGGAAAGGTTGGCATAGAAATTGCTATTAGTATATGTATAATACAAATGAGTCAGGTGAAGTATACATGCTTAAAAGATTGGCCATAATAAAAAGCCCCAAGGGTAAATATTCGGAAAAAATGGGTATTATCGTTGCCATAAGAGATGAACAGCATAATAGCGGTAACGAAAGAGTCTACTCATATAAATTGTTGCTAGATGGACAAATCAGCGGTTGGTTACCCGGTGAATGCTTGGAATTCTGTGAATTCATTCCCAAACACAATGAAGCTATTTAATGTTTAAAGATAGGTTGGAAAATGGCCACATCAGGCCAGTAACACTAGGTGACAAAAGGTAACAATTGGGGTAACAATTGGGGTAACACCCCACAGTACTTTAGCTAAGCAAGAATGTAGTGATGAGGCTTTCTCAGGAGAGCTACAGGCACAGAGGTAAAAGGCAAAACCGATATAAATTTAGGATTGCAAACTATTATGGTTTAAAGCTGTAGAAATAATTATACTAATTAGCTACAGCATTAAATAAACCACTCTGTCTCAAGCAGTACAGTTGATTAACAGATACCCAGTAATCAGATTTACCCCCTCAAATCTGATTACCCATACTGTACCCCTTAGTAGTATTAAGCTGGACTGCTTGAGACACATTACTAAGTTAATATGACCTGACCACCCAAGGTGGATTCAAGAAGCAAAAGAAGTAGTATTTACAGCAAAACTTTAGCACTGTACCAAGCACAGGACTTAGCAATACTTACAGCAAAACTTTAGCACTGTAGCAAGCACACGACTTAGCAATATCTACAGCAGAACTTTAGCACTGTAGCAAGCACAGGACTTAGCAATATCTACAGCAGAACTTTAGCACTGTACCAAGCACAGGACTTAGCAATATCTACAGCAAAACTTTAGCACTGTACCAAGCACAGGACTTAGCAATATTTACAGCAAAACTTTAGCATTGTAGCAAGCACAGGACTTAGCAATACTTACAGCAAAACTTTAGCACTGTAGCAAGCACAGGACTTAGCAATATTTACAGCAAAACTTTAGCACTATAGCAAGCACAGGACTTAGCAATATTTACAGCAAAACTTTAGCACTATACAAAGTCTATAAGCAACAGCACATGCAGTATTCTCGTATCATTATAATTATGACCTATGTAGCACAAATCAGGTCGGACCCGGCGGCTGTTTCCTTAGGAAACAGCCGCCGCCCTTTTATAAGGCTGGAGTAGGAGTAATCTGGAAAAAAAGATTAAAACTGATTAATTGTTGGTAATATACTATAAAGCAAATAATGTGCCAAAAGATAGCAGTCAAGAGTGGGTGTGGATGAATTGTCTAAGTATGGGGCTTGTATAGGATCAACTAGCGTGCTTGACCAGGCAACTAAAGGGTCGATAAGGACATAGTGATGTACGGATAAGCATACACCTGTCTGGATAAAATTACAGTTTGTTAGGCTAGAAATAAAGGGATTTCACTTAGAATCGATTTAGGATGATACTTATACATAGCAGCGGCTAGCGAATCTTGCTGTTCTGGCATAGTATTTGCACATGTTTTACTAAGTCCGGTTTGGTATCAATAAAATCCCATCGGAAAATTGCCTAAACCTGGCAGCAGGTTACCATTCGGAACCAGAACAGTTGATAATTAACTCTAGACTCAGGTACGGGGCAGATTTGCAGAAATATTATACAAAGATACAGATCTAGTTTATAGTTAATGCAACCATCAATCATCAAGGGAAATATAATAGCAAAGGAGATATAGCCATGGATTTTAAGCTTAGTAAAGAGCAAATATTGATTCAGAGTACCGCCCGGGAGTTCGCAGAAAAATATCTGGAGCCCATAGCTGAAAGGATTGATCGAGAAAACCATATACCGGAAGATATCATTAGCAAGCTGGCAGACTATGATTTTTTCGCCCTCCCCTATGAAGAGAAGTATGGCGGAGCAGGAGCTGGTTATGATGGATATGTTCTAGTGTTGGAACAGTTGAGCAAGGTGTGCAAGCCGATTGCTTCCATTATTTCAGTTAACACTCTGGGTTTAGGAGCGATTACCAAGTTTGGCACTGAATTCCAAAAAGAAAAATACCTTGGTCCTTGCTGTAAGGGAGAATGGTTGGCATCCTTTGCATTCACCGAGCCAGGTACTGGGTCGGATCCTAAACAAATTACTACTACGGCTGTTAAACAAGGAGATCATTTTATCCTGAATGGAACCAAGCGGTTTATATCCAATGCTACATTTAAAGGTCCTATGGTAGTTTTTGCTCGAGACCAGGAGAGCGGCAAACCTACTGCTTTTATCGTGGATAAGTTTTGTGCAGGTTATTCGGTATCAGAGCCGTGGAATAAGGTAGGATTGCATGGCCAGGCTCTATCAGATGTTTATCTGAAGGAGGTACAGGTTCCGGCCGAGAATCTGCTGGGCCAGCTGGGACATGGATATCCTATCCTGCAATACGGGATAGGTTTTGGCAAAATCGGAATGGCAGCTAGTGCTTTGGGAGGTATGGCTTCAGCTCTGGAAGAGAGCCTGAAGTATGCTAAAGAGAAAACTCATCGCGATGGGGTAATCGCCAAGTTTCCAACCATTCAGGTTAAATTAGCTGATTTGGCTATTAGCCTGGAAGCGGCTCGCTGGCTTACCTACCGACTGGGATGCATGGCCAATGATATACAGGATCAAATTGAGTTTATTAAGACGGCAGCCTTAACCAAGACTTTTGTAACCGAAGCGGCTTGGATAGCCTCCCGGCTGGCAGTGGACGTTCATGGATCTTATGGTTTGATGGAAGACTACAAAGTGGCCAGGAGTTATCGTGATGCTATTACTGGCCCCATTGTGGAAGGGGTTACCGATATGCAAAAGATGATTATAGCCGGAATACTGCTCGGTTCGTAAAAAGTTTTAGGATAAAAAATAAACGGTACAGAAAAAGTTTATTCCTGTACCATACTGGCTAATAGGGTTGAATTTAACAATAGCGGGCGGTCAAAGACCGCCCCTAAACCCTGTAACCATAACATTTAATAGGTTGGGATTTACCTGCCACTAGAAAACCCTTAGTGTTAGCCAATTTTATTGCTGGGTTTCCATATGCCTTGTTGGGCTGCTGCCTTAACTAATTCATCACGGAAATCTGGATGGGCGATATTGATCAGCATTTCTGCCCGGATCCAATCGGGCTGGCCCATCAGGTTGGCAATACCGTACTCGGTTACTACCCGGGAAACCCAAGTTTTTGGTACCGTAATGGCTGAACCTGGGACCATGTAGGGAACAATACGAGATACTGTCTGGCCATTGATTTCCTTGGTGGAGGACATGCAGATAAAGGCTTTGCCGCCTTTGGATAGAGTGGCTCCACAGGTAAAGTCAAGCTGTCCCCCGGAACCGGATATATATTTCATTCCAGAAGACTCAGAGTTTACCTGTCCGTACAAGTCAATTTCTACCGCATTATTTACTGCTATGGTTTTATCATTCCTAGCAATCCTGGCCGGCTGGTTGGTCATATCTACCGGCAAAATTGCACAGGCTGGGTTGCGGTCGATAAATTCGTAAAGCCGTTTGCTGCCTAGCGCAAAAGTATAGGTCATCTTGTCTCGGTCGATAGCCTTTTTTCTTCCCGTAATAATACCTTTTTCAAACATATCAATATAACAATCGGCCATCATTTCTGATTGAACGCCCAAGTCTTTTAAATCGCTATTCGCCAGTATTTTTCCGATCATAACAGGCAAAGCACCAATTCCCAACTGCAAGCAGGCACCATCCTCAATCTCTTCGGCGATGAGAGAAGCTATTTTTTTATCTACTTCAGTGGCTGGGATATTGGCAGGAATAGCGGGTAAGGGAGAACTCCTTTCTACGATATAATCGACTTCGGAAATGTGTACAGTTTCTTGTTCTCCCCCCAAGCACCATGGAGCTTGGTCATTTACTTCCACTATTATCTTTTCAGATATATCACATAATGCTCGTACTTCTGAACAGGCCGGCCCAAAATTAAAATAGCCATTTTTGTCCATGGGGGTAGTGGCTATCATAAGCACATTGGTTGGAGACGAGTATCTCTCTCGGGCCATAATGGGTGTGTTGCCATAGTTGGCGGGAATGAACTGGGCTAATCCCTTTTCTCTCAGTTTTCTTTCGATGGGACTGAAGAAGCCGGTGTAGTAAGTAAAAGACTGGGGTGCCAGGGCGACTTTAGGTAGGATCAGTGAGCATATTCCTTTAATGGTTACTCCTTGCAGATCTCCTGCTCGCTTGGATAGAGATTCATCCAGAGCGGGAGGAGCCATGCCAAAATGACTGTAGCTAATGTTGTCACCTGATTTAACAATTTGAACAGCTTGATCTGGAGTGCGTAATTTGTTCTGATACGCCTTCATATACATTCCCATATTCAACCTCCTCCAATTACTCCTGTACCAACAAATAAATCAATAGACGCCAAAAAAAACCAGAGTGCTAAAATTTCACCTCCCGAGCACTTGCTGTATAAATATTTTTAAAAATTATATTTAATCTGCCTAATATGCAATAACAATGCCATCTGGCCCATACATCAAGGTGATACCCCTGCTGGCCTAATAAATCCAAACCAAGGCTGCTTTCAAGCTGCTTAATAATGCTTGAAGATTTTGATGGATGTATTATCCCTGCGCACCAGGTGTATTATTTGTGAGCACTTGGCAAAATATAAACAACAAAAAGAGACCGAGTTTAGCTAATCTGCACATTCTGAGCAGACCTGTCTTAAGCAAGTTGGCATAGAAATTGCTTATTAAATAGAAAGTAATAATAGGTCACTGAGGACCCAATGATAAACAGCCGCGCTTTTTTCATGTACGGCCACAAAAAGGCAAAGGGGGGAAAAGGTTAAATGGCAGGCTTAGGTCTGGCCAGGCAGAGTTCAAAGTTGTAAGTAGCGATATAGAATAGGAGGCAAAAACATGTCATATAAAGATAAGAAGTATAATACTATGATAGTCAAAATAGTAGATGGTGAAATAGCCATCGTACAAATGAATCGGCCTGAAGCGCTAAATGCGGTTAACGCGGAAATGATTCAGGAGAGAGCCGAAATATATGAAGGCATTGCCAATGACCCTGAAATCAAAGTTATGATATCCACTGGGAACGAACGGGCTTACTGTGCAGGTGGAGACCTGAAGTCCTTTGTATCCTTTGGGGTTAAAGAAGCCCGTGAGTTTGCTGATACTGTAGTCAAGACTGGTGCCATCGTGGCAGATATGGCTAAGCCAACTATATGCATGGTGGCTGGAGTTGCTTTTGGCGGTGGTATGGAGAGTCTACTCAATCACGACTTAAGAATCTGTGCTGATAATGCCATGTTTGCAGTACCGGAAATAAATGTAGGAATCTTCCCCGGTGGCGGGGGCACCCAGAAATTACCGCAAATTATGCCCCTCAACAAAGCCAAAGAATTCGTTTTCCTTGGTGAACCTTTTGATGCCCAGACTGCCTTGCAGTATGGCTTGGTTAACAAGGTAGTACCCTTGGCAGAACTGGAAGAAACCACTATGAAATGGGCCCGGAAATTATGCAAAAAGCCGCCCTTTTCTTTGAGAATGGCCAAGGAATCCCTGAACGCTGCTTGGAGTAGCAGTTTAGAAAAAGGCCTGCAGATCGAAACCCACGGCTGGGCTATGTGCTATGGTACCGAGGATCAGGTGGAAGGGATGACTGCCTTTATAGAAAAGAGAAAACCCCAATATAAAGGAAAATAATCTATTAGCTCACTAAGTGTAAAGTCTATTAATTAAGGAGAGGGATGGTTAACCATCCCTCTCCTGTTTATATTCCTTCAATCAATTCATATACTTACTAGGTGGTTAGGAAGAAGATAATCCGTATTTATCCAGGCGTTTGTACAGAGTTTTACGGGAGATGCCCAGAGCTTTAGCGGTTTTTGATTTATTATTGTCATATTTGGCCAGACAAGTCTTAATTTGCTTTAATTCTGAAGGTTCTTCAGGATCAGGAATATTTTGAATATTTACTGGATTCTTTGGTTTTAAGGCCGGCAGCAACTGCTCAATCTGGTTTTTGGAAATAATGGGGGAAACCGACCATTGCACAGCACTTTCCAGTATATTCTGCAGTTCCCTTATATTACCCGGCCAGTTGTAGTTTTGGAAAGCATATAATACTTCGGGAGATAGAGTTTTTTTGGGTAGGTTAAAACGACGGCAGAGCATGGCTAGAAAATGCTGGCTAAGAACAGCAATGTCCTCGTTTCTTTCCCGCAAAGGAGGAATCATTATTTTTATGACCCCTAGCCGATAAAAAAGATCACGACGAAAAGAATTATTCTCTACTTCTGCTATCAGGTCTTTGTTGGTAGCTGCTATAATTCGCACATTAACTGGAATAGACTTGTTGCCCCCCAAACGAACGATGGTTTTTTCTTCAATTACTCGCAGCAACATAGCCTGTGAGTCCAGTGGCATGTCTCCAATCTCATCCAGGAAAATGGTGCCCTGATGAGCTAGCTCGAACTTTCCTAAATTACCACCTCTTCTGGCCCCGGTGAAAGCACCCTCCTCGTATCCAAACAGCTCACTGGCAATTAACTCCCGGGGCAAAGCGGCGCAATTTATGGCGATAAAGGGTCCGTTTCTTCTAGGACTTTCATTGTGTATAGACTGGGCTATAACATCTTTACCCACTCCGCTTTCACCCAGCAGGAGTATGTTGGAACGAGTTCCCGCTGAACGCTTGGCATGATAGAGAGTATTCAAAAATTGGGGATTGGAGCCAACGATATCATCAAAGGAGACCCGAGCGCTATTGCCAGAGTAATTGCGGATCAGGCGGTTAATCCGTTCCATCTCTTGAATTACGATTATTTTGACTGACCACTCGCTCACTGAAGCATCAAAAGGAGAAACGGTGATATTGCAATTTATCAGTTCTTTTCTGTCTCCCACTGATAGTAATATGGATTCATCGATTACTGTATGATTATCTTTGATTATGGTCCAAAAATATTGGTTTTCCTCTTTTTCGGGATCAATTATATCAGCAAGAGGTATTTTATAGGTGTTTTGCTCCGGCACTTTTAAAATCCTATGACATTGTGTGCTCATATAAAAAATGCGATTATCTTCGTCAACGGCAAGAACTCCGTCACTGATGTATCTGTCTACCAGATAACTCCACCTCTGCTGCCCAATTCGGGAAGATATGGAATGAGAAGCCAACTGGGCCATCCCTAATATTTTGCTATCATATACTTCCAGGGGTCCCAGAATAGCTACTCCACCTACCACCTTGCTCCTATCCCGAATAGGAGCGAAAGAGGCTCCATGGCTTATACCAAATTGGGCAAAGTGCTCATAACCCACTACCTGTATGGGTTTACCCAATATAATGCCTAGGGCCACAGCACTGGTGCCAGCTTTATCTTCGGCCAGGCAAGCCCCTACTTTCATCCCAAATTGCTCAAAGCATTCTCTTACATGCTCTGTAGCTAACACTGCTATTACACAGGCCTGATGGTTAAAAAGAAGTACCGCATGGTCATCGGGAAGATACTCCAGCATTTGTTGACAAAGAGGTTGGGCTATATCAAGTATGTAGTCCAAATTAGGTTGAGCCTGTAATTTTCCTTCTTCACACATGGGGGGCGAAAGCATATCAGGAGCAATTCCGTATTCATAACTTCGCTGCCACGAAGCTGCAATTTCTGATCTTAAACTACTATGTTCAGACGAATCTTGATGCAATAATTGCCAGTAGTCTCTATCGTTATAAATATGCAATTATGATCCTCCTTTAATACAGGTAATAAATACCAATATGCAGTATGGTATACAATTCTATACACAACCTTGTTGACTTTGGATACATAATTGTAACCTCATTCGTAATTCTAACACAAAAAGCCAGGATTAAAAACAAGTAAATAAAATAATAGTCAATATTTGCCTTAATTTGTATATTCGTGCTGAAAACAAGGATTGTCTTGGAGCTTAAGTGGGCCTTAGCAGATGGGAGGAAGGGCCTATCTAGCTTTTGCAGAGCGCTATTGGTGGTCTATGCCTTTAAGAAATGCCTGCACCAGATGAATTTTCCCCAGTTCCTCTTCGCATTTTTCGTAGAGTGGAGTTTCCGGCCCATAGAGCCGATCTCTGATTTCTTCTGCTTCTAGTCCTTGTTTATGAAAAAATCTTATTTGGGCCCTTTGTTCTTCCCAGAACGCGATTTTCGCCAATATGGCCTGGCGAGTGTCTCCCTGCAGAACCTTGCCAGAGGAACAGAAAAGATACTCGAAATCATATTGAAGTAGTTTCATTAGGGAGTTCAACATATTATTAGGATCTTCATCCTGGTGTATTTCAATAACTTTTTCCCCAAAATAAAGATCACCGGCAAATAACCAGCCTTGCTCAGCTTCTAGTAGACTTATATGGTCTGGACTGTGACCCGGGGTTTCCAGGACTTTAAATCGATAATTCTCTGTGATTATTTCCGAGCCTATAACCTGGGCTCGGGAAGCAGGGGGATCACCCCAGGTTTTCAAGCGATATTCGGGCAAGGGGAGGATAGTCGGAGAGGATTTCTCGATTATGGGTACTGCTAAAGGATGGGCCAATGCAGGTCCTAGCTTCCGATGTTTTTGGAACCAGCTATTGTTTCCAATATGGTCCTCATGATGGTGGGTGTTAACCAGAGTATGGATAGGCAATCCTGAAAAAGCGCCAGCTAGCTCTGCAGATACATGAATCGTACCGCTATCTATCAATAAACCATCTATATAATAACAAGCCATAGCTCGGATTAGTTGTCCGTTAATTACCCGTCCCATGATAAATTGAATAACCGGACCTATTTGGTGGCATCTTATCATTATAATCTTCCTTCCTTGTACAGGCCGGGCTTGTGATAATAGAACCATAATAATAATTAGAATAAGCTAGTTTACTAGCAAACAGCATGCCAAAGCCTAGATGGACTGCTTATTGGCCCCGGGCTAGCTTTGACATCCATTTAAGCTATATATACCTAGGAAGCCCCAACTGGGTTTTCCGGGGCCGAGGACAGGCCCGTTGATAGGATGGATAAGAAATGGGTAATGGGATTAGGATAAAACTGCCAGCAACAATAGTGTTACTTAAGGTAACACTATTGTTGCTGGGGTAAACAACAAGGTTACAAATAGGGAGTTCGACAAAGGGGTTCCTGGCCATGCTGCGGGATTATGGACTGGCATCGATTTTGCAATTTGGAATGGGTATATTCGAAAGGGGAATTTCTGCTTGGTCAATCTCCGACAGCTATAAGCAGTGATTACAAACATAGATATTCTCCAGTAGGGGAACTTCCTGGTCGGCTGTCCGGAGAACCACCAAATGAGCTAGTGTTATTCCCGCAGTATAAGAGTTATAGAATTGAGGGAGGTATATTTTATGGCAAAAGACACAATGAAGGCAATGGTTTATCGAGCAGCTGGAGACTATGGGTTAATGGATGTTCCCCTGCCCAAGATTACTGAACCAGATGATGTTATTCTTAGGCCAACCCTGAACTTGGTATGTACCAGTGACGTACATATCTGTCAAGGCCATATGGCAACTGTAACTCCACCAAAAATCCAGGGACATGAGTTCTGTGGAGTAATAGAAGAAATAGGTCCGGCAGTGAAAGGCTTCAAAGTGGGAGATAAGGTAGTAGTAAATTCCGCCTCCAAATGTGGTGAGTGTGCTAATTGCAAAAAGGGAAAACCGGCTCGCTTCTGTTTAACTCCGGGTAATGGTGTTTTTGGCGGTGGCGGTCCAGATGGAGCCCAGGCTGAATTTGTCAAGCTACCTAAGGGACAAGTCTATATGAACCCTATCCCTGAAGGCCAGACTGAGGAAGATGTAATACTAATTCCAGATATGCTTTGCACAGGGCACTATGGGGTAAACCAGGTTGGCCTGGGATTAGGTGACACTCTAGTAGTCATAGGATGTGGACCAGTAGGAATGAGCACCTGCCTGGTAGCTCGTTTGTATAATCCGAAAACCATCATTGCAGTTGATGTTGTAGACTACCTGTTGGAAGCAGCGGTTAAGAACGGAGTGGCTGACTATACCATAAACTCGGCTAAAGAAAACGTAGTGGAAAGAGTTAGAGAATTAACTGGCGGTGCTATGGCATCAACTGTAGTAGAAACCGTAGGGTTAAATGCCACCTTTAATATGGCCTTACAGGTAGCCGGTTTCCACGGACGATTCTGTTCAGTGGCCTTGTTCTCAGAACCGATAAGCGTGCCGGTGATGAACATGGCGGTAGTGAAAAACCTCAATATATATATGGGTATACAGGAAAGTGCTGGAAGGGATCTTTTATTTGAATACGGCAGATTGGGCAAGATTATTGACCCCAAATTTATGCTGACTCATAGAGCTCCTTTGAATGATATTGAGCAGGCCTATGAAGTCTTCTCCAAAAAACTGGACGGATGTATTAAGTATGCCATAACTCCCTGGGAAGACCGGTAATAAGAAGGCAGAAATAAAATGATTGCTTAAACGAACAGGGAACAGGTTGCTTCAGCATGTTCCCTGTTTTAAAATCAGCATTATTTAAAGCTGATTCTCCTGCGAAAAGTTATATTTCGCAGGAGAAATTCTCTTCGGCACCATTGCCTTTATTACAGGAGGCCCATTCTTATGCTAGCCCAAGCAAGTCTTATTAACACCATATGGAAGCCTACTTAACCATGTTAATTCAATGGGTAACACAACTGTAACCCCCTGGGAGCCATCCTTGTTGCTAGAAGGTAACAAGGGGGTATACAAAACAGAAGCATATGGAATTTTAGCGTAGGGAATAAAGAGATTATCTTAAGTAAAAGCTAGATTTAATCAGGTTTGAATAAGATTATGTATTTTATTAAAAGCTAGCTTAAATATTTGGCATTGAATTTGCAAAGATAGTTAATATATAGAATTTTCCATAATAAAGCTATTATGCAATCCAATTGTGGAAGATGGCTAATTTAAACCTGGTAATCACAAAAAGCAGTTTGTGAAATAAGTATTAAAAACATTAAAGGAAAGGTGGATGACTATTTAATGAGAGAAGTAGTAATTATTGACGGCGTTCGCTCAGCTAATGCCAGAGCACACAAAAGTAAAGGTTGGTTCCGCAACAAGAGAGCCGATGAACTCTTAACTGCAGTTTATGATGGGTTGTTTGCTCGTAACCCCAAAGTAAAACCAGATGATATTGAAGCAGTTTTCTGCGGTACTGCCAAGCAGGTAGCGTCGACTCTGGATATTGGACGTCTGGCATGGTTGGCCGGCGGATATCCGGAACATGTTGCGGCCAATACTATTTGTCAGCAATGTCCTTCCGGCATGTCAGCGTTAGAACATGCTGCCAGAGCTATTATGGTTGGCGATGGAGATACCTACATTGTTGCCGGCTGCGAAGATATGCTGGCAGTTCCCATGTCTATGGGCATTGACTTTGCTCCCAGACTTGGGGTTAGATATGCTCCCGGTGCATTATCCATGGGTGCCACTGCAGAAAAGGTAGCCGAAGTATATAATGTTGAACCTGAAGATATGCGTAAAGTAGCTCTTTATAGTAACCAGAGAGCAGCTGCAGCTAGAGATGCTGGCAAATTCGATAACGAAATTATTCCTATTGAAGGACATGATGAGGACGGCAACCCCATTATGGTTAAGACTGACCAGTGGATTAGAGATGACATAAGCCTGGAAGGTATGGCTAAGATGACCTCACCATTTAAAGAAAATGGAAAGGTTACCGCTGCCATGTCTTCACCGTTGACTACCGGTGCTTGTGCCATGATCGTTATGGCTCGTGATAAAGCTGACGAACTGGGTCTTGACTATAGCTTCAAATATGTACGCGGCGCCATGGCTGGTAATGATCCTACTATGATGGGAATTGGACCCATTCCGGCAGTAAGGAAAGTGATGGAAAGAACTGGAATGACTGTAGATGATATGGATGTAATCGAACTGAACGAAGCTTTTTCCAGTCAGACTCTGGTTGTTTTAAGAGAACTGGGAATCGCTCAGAATCCTCCCTTCGACAAAGTCAATCTGTGGGGAGGAGCTTTAGCCCTAGGTCATCCCCTGGGTGAATCCGGAGCTAGAATTATCATCACTCTGATGAACATAATGAAGAGTGAAAAGCCTGATTCCAAATATGGTTTGGCAACCCTCTGCGGAGGATTCGGAAATGCCAATGCCCTAATAATTGAAAAGATTAAATAGATTATTAATAAGTATATTTGCGTCATAAAAAGGAGGTAAAAACATGAAAATTAGTGGTAAAACAGCAATAGTAACCGGAGGAGCTTCCGGTCTGGGTGAAGCAACTGCCGTTCGCCTGTATAATGCAGGAGCTAATGTAGTAATAGTTGATCTGCAGGAAGACCTGGGTCAGGCATTAGCAGCCAAACTAGGCGACAGAGCTATTTTTGTTAAAGGCAATATCACTTCTGTTGATGAAGTACAAGCATTTATCAAAGCGGCCGTAGATAAATTTGGTGCAGTTCATATTCTGGCTAACATTGCCGGGATTGCCAAGCCGGGTAAAGTGCTGGGCAAAGAAGGTCCTCTGGATATAAATACCTTTAAGATAGTAATTGATGTTAACCTGGTAGGTACTTTCAACGTATTAAGCCAGACAGCTGCGGTAATGGCCAAGAACGAAGGAGAAGATGGAGAAAAGGGCGTTATCATTAATGTTTCCTCCATTGCTGCCTATGATGGTCAAGTAGGACAGGCTTCCTATTCTGCTTCCAAGGGTGGAGTCACAGCCATGACCCTTCCTATAGCCAAGGAACTGGCCAGAAGCGGTATCAGAGTTAACACCATTGTTCCGGGTATATTTGGAACCCCGATGATGGCTAAGATGCCTGAAAAAGCTCGCCAAGCTCTCGAGAACATGGTTCCCTTCCCCAAGAGACTGGGTGATCCCGATGAATTTGCCATGGTGGCAGAACAAATCGTGGTTAACAGCTATATTAATGCCGAAAACATCCGGGTAGATGCCGGAATCCGTATGATCTAATTTGGAGCCGGTTCTGGACTAAAGAACTGGAAACTTGTGAACTAAGATAGAAACATCAAGACTGTAAAGGTTTTGGCCCAACAGTTAGTGTTGTAGCTATTCCGCAAGCTTAATCTTAGATTTGTTCAATATCAACACCCTCCCCTTAATGGGAAAGGGTAAGCTGCCCAACAGTTTACCCTTTCCCCTGTAATTATTGAATTTGCTTGAAGGAAATATCCCATCAACAGCAAGATTTACAGTTTGATAATAATAGAGTATTTACAGCGGGATGTGGATAAGGACTAGTAAAGAGAGAGGTGTAAAAATGAAAGTAGCAGAACTGTTTGATCTTACAGGCAAAGTCGCTATTGTTACTGGAGGATCCATCGGATTGGGAAATCAGATGGCGCAGGCTTTGGCTGAACAGGGAGCTAACGTGGTTATCGCAGCACGTAAAGTCGATCGCTGTCAGGAAGTGGCCGACCAACTGACCAAGGAATTTGGAGTAAAGACCCTGGCGGTTAAGTGCGACGTATCGGTCACTGAAGACTGCGAAAACCTCATTGCCGCAACCGTAAAGGAGTTTGGCACTGTAGATATATTGATTAACAATGCCGGACTGAGCTGGGGCTATCCCACCCTAGATTATCCCGTTGACAAGATGGAGTATATGTTTAAGATCAATTCAATTAGCACCTATATTTGTTCCAAGGAAGCTGCCAAGGTTATGATAGAGCAGAAAAAACCAGGCAAAATCATTAATATTGCTTCTATCGGAGCTCTACAGGGTTCCCCCACCCTCGAAGCTATAGCATATGGTGCCAGCAAAGCAGCAGTAGTATCCATTACCAAGGAATTGGCAGTTAAGCTGGCCAAGTATGAAATTAATGTAAATGCTATGCTGCCGGGATGGTTTGTAACCCATATGACTGATAAATATCTGAATATGAGTGACCGCAATGCTGCTATTCCCTTACTACGTTATGGTGGAGAAAACGATCTTAAGGGTACCGCGGTATTACTGGCATCCAAAGCATCCGACTATATAACTGGACAGTTAATAATCATCGATGGCGGAGTAACTGCCTGGTAAGAAAGAAGAAAGGAAGTAAGAAAAATATGTCTTATAAATATGCTTATAACACCAGAGACATTAAATTCTGCTTGAAGGAATGGCTTCCTACGGCAGAAGTCCTGGCCTACGATCGCTATAAGGATTACTATGCGGTAGAAGATCTGGACATGATCATTGACCAGGTCCGTAAAATCGCAGATGAGGTTTTAGCTCCCATTGCCGATGATGGAGAAACCATCGGCGCCACCTGGAAAGATGGACAGGCCTATATACCTCCTTCATGGCATAAAGCTTACCGCTTTATCCAGGATAATGGCTGGGGTACCAGCAACATGAGCTTTGAAGATGAAGGCACCCTGCCCACTCTGATCTATGGTGTAATATATGAAATCATGATTGCTGCCAACCCTGCTTTTATGCCTTATGTATCAACTGCTTCCGGTGTAGCCCGGATGATGCAGTTATATTGCTCCGATGACATTAAGGCAATCTTTTTAGACAAGTGTTTGACCGGCGAATGGGGCGGAACCATGTGTATAACCGAACCTACTGCTGGTTCTGATGCCGGTGACATGTTGTCCAAGGCTTATCCCACCGATGACCCCCGTATTTATAAAATCAAGGGACAGAAAATATTTATCACCTCCGGAGACCGGGACGACCTGGAAAATATAGTTCACATGTACCTGGCCCGGATTGAGGGAGCCAAGGCTGGAACCAAAGGCTTGTCCATGTTCGTAGTACCTAAAAAATGGGTTAATGAGGACGGCAGCCTTACTGACAATGATTTCCAGTGCATAGGTATTGAGCATAAAATGGGACTAAAAGGTTCTGCCACTGCTGCTCTGGTAGCAGGGGAAAACAATCAATGCCGGGGCTGGCTGGTAGGGGACCCGCCTGATGCTGATGGTAATGCCCAGGGTATGGCGCAGATGTTCAATATGATGAATGGTGCCCGTTTGGACACCGGCCGTTGTTCCTTGGCAGTTATGTCCAATGCTTATTGGAATGCCAAAGACTATGGTAAAGAAAGAGTACAGGGTCATCTTTTGACCAATCCCAGAGCAGGACGTCAGACCATCAACAAACATGAAGACGTAAAGCGCATGTATATGGTTAACAAGGCTACCACCGAGGCTTGCCGTGCACTGTTGACCAAATGCTATTACTACCAGGATGTAGCCAACTGGGATCCGGATCCGGAACGCAGAGAATGGGCTCATGACCGCATCGACGTTATCACCCCGCTCTGCAAAGCATATCCCAGTGATGAAGCCTGGCCTATGATTGCTGAGTCTATCCAATCCTATGGTGGATATGGATTCTGTGAAGATTATCCCGTTGCCAATGCTGCCCGGGACTGCAAGATCTGGTCCATCTGGGAAGGCACCAACTACATTCAAGCTTTGGATTTAACCGGCCGTAAATGGAGCCAGAAAAAAGGTAAAGCTTTTGCTGCTTCCCTGAAAGAAATAGAGGAATGGATAGCTGCCAACAAAGGTAATATTCCCGGCATGGATCGGGAACTGGCTCACCTGGAGAAAGCACTGGCTTCTTATAAAGAAATTCAGAAGACCATCTGGGGCTACATGAAGAACCCTGAAACTTTAGGATTCATGGGTGTATATGCCCGCCGGGTTTTGACCGCTACCGCCCAATTATGGTGTGGATGGCTCTTGATGGACCAGGCTTTAGTAGTTACCAAACGTCTGGCTGAATTAGCTGAAGATCATCATGAGTATAGCTACTATAAAGGTAAAATGCTGTCTATCCGCTACTACCTGAACAACATGGTGCCCAATGTATGGCATCTGGAAGAAATTATTAAGATGGCTGATACTTCAGTTCTTGAAGCTACTGATGAAATATTCGATTATTAAAGTAATTACTTGTAATGCCCAGGGGTGTTATCCACCCCGGGGAATTACAGTAATATTAGGAGTGATAATATAGCATGAGGCTCAAAGATAAAGTAGCCATAATTACTGGATCTGGACAGGGCATAGGAGAAGGCATAGCCCAGCGCTTCGCACGGGAAGGAGCCAAGGTGGTCCTGGTTGATGTTAATGAAAGCCAGATCAAAGCAGTAGAGCAGGATATTAAAGGTAAGAATGGTACTGCTATGGCCGTAGCTGGAGATGTAACCAGCCAAGCAGCTATGAGGGATCTGGTCGCCAAGGTGGTTCAGGAGTTCGGTACTGTTGACATTGTAATCAACAACGCCGGTATAACCCGGGACGCTCGGCTGCACAAGATGACAGAAGAAAAATGGGATATGGTAATCAATGTTAATTTAAAGGGCACCTTTAACCTCTGTCAGGCAGTGGCCCCCGTAATGAGCGAAAAAGGATATGGCAAAATAGTCAATATTTCCTCTGCAGCTAGAATGGGCAATGTTGGGCAGACTAATTACTCAGCATCTAAGGCCGGAGTGGTTGGCTTGACTCGGGCTTTAGCCAAAGAATTGGCTCCCAAACAGATCAATGTTAATGCAGTGGCTCCCGGCTTCATTGAAACCGAGATGAGCAAGAAGGTTCCCGAAGATTTATTGAAAGCCATGATTAAAAATATTCCCATGCTACGCCAGGGAACTGTTGAGGAGATTGCCAGCACTTGTGTGTTCCTGGCTTCGGATGAAGCAGGATTTATTAACGGTCAGGTCATCCATGTGGATGGCGGACGCTTTATGTTCTAGTTATTAAGTAAGTTCTTAAAAAACCAAGCATAAGTGAAATGGGATATCATAACACCATTCCTGTAGTTTTTACCGGACAAGTGTACGATTATTCGTACACTTGTCCGGTCTGAATCAGTTCTGGGCTACCGGGGCAAGTAAGTTAGCCGACCCATACAAAACCCAATATTAAGCCATTTGTCTATATTAAGGCATACATTTAATGGTTTGGCACAATATTTGCTTTATATTTATAATTAGGTTTATTCCTTTAATAGTAGGTGCAATATCAATGCAAATACTACTAAATTATTAATTAGAAGGAGGATATTGGAATGGCGAGAGATTATTTGAGCGAATACAAAAGTAAACTACGCACAGCTGAGGAAGCTGCTGCATTGGTACAGAGCGAATGGGTAGTCAACTATGGGGCTTTCAACATTAAGTCCCCTGCCTTCGATAAGGCTTTGGGTGCTCGCGCTGGCGAACCGGGATTGGAAAGGGTATATGTAAAAACCAGTAATAACCTACCTCCTACTCCGGCTGTTATTGCTAATGACCCAGAACAGAAAACCTTCCAGGTTGGATGCTGGTTCCTCAGTGCTTTGGACCGTTATTGGTATGACCAAATGCTGTTGGATTTCCTGCCCTTGAACTACCATGATACCAATTTAATGTCCTATTGGCCGGACAAGACCGTGGCCGGCAGAAAAGGAGATCTCCTGGCGGTACAGGTTGGCCCTATGGATAAGCACGGCAACTTTAACTTTGGAATAATGAGTTCGGACGTTAAAGCGAAAGCATATGCCAACAGGCTTGTCGTAGTGGAAGTTAATGAAAATATACCCAATGTTCTGGGCGGGCTGCAAAATACTCTCCATATCAGTGAAATTGACTATATTATCGAAGGGGAAAATCCACCTCTGTTTTGCGTGGATCCAACACCCCCCAACGAAAATGAGAGAAAGATTGCAGAGCAGATAATGACCCATATCCATGATGGCTGTTGTTTACAGTTGGGTATTGGACCTCTGCCTAATTCCATTGGTGACCTGATTTGTCAATCGGACCTGAAGGATCTGGGACTTCATGCCGAGATGTTCTGTACTTCCATGATGAATATGCATGAATTAGGGATGGTAAACAATATTAAGAAGGAAACTGATAAATTCAAATCCGTATTCAGCTTTGCTTTAGGTTCTGCTGAACTCTATGAATTTATAGACAACAATCCTTTATTGGCCACCTATTACATTGAATATGTCAATATGCCTTGGAGAATTGCCCAAAATGAAAATGTAATCTCGGTTAACAATACTCTGCAAGTTGACCTCTTGACTCAGGCTAACTCAGAAAGTATTGGACCCAAAACCATATCTGGAGCCGGCGGACAGCTGGACTGGGTTAACGGCGCCTTTGACTCCAAGGGTGGTAAGAGTTTCTTGGCCTTTGAATCTACTTATGTTGATAAAGATGGCACACTGAAATCCAGGATTGTGCCTAGTCTGGATCTGGGTACGACTGTTACAGTACCGCGTCATACCATTCACTGGGTGGTAACCGAATATGGTATGGCTAACCTGAAGGGCTTATCCACTTGGGAACGCGTAGAAGAAATGGTGCGCCTGGCTCATCCCAAGTTCAGAGACGAACTGATTAAAGAAGCTGGCAAAATGGGAATTTGGAAAAAGGTTAATCGGAAGCCTTTATAAGAATTCCAAAACGGATATATTCTGACTTATTTACGGAAAATACCGATTAACAATACATGTACAGATCCAAAGATCGAACTAGGCAGTGTAGTGATAAAATCGAGCATTTAAATAAGCATTGTGATTAACTATACTTCAAAGTCCTATCACCATAGCCAAAGTAAGTATGGATATGTGCATGGCTATAGTAGTATCCGGGTCTTGCATGACCCGGATACTTTTTATGGTGCATGAAATAAGGCTTGGCATCAGGCTTAAATAACGGTAAAAGCGGGATTGGTTCTTGGCTATACTATTTAATACCATGGAAAAAAAGGGGCAAGAGTATTATTATAAGTAGGAAACCGGAGAATATTAGACTCCCGCATGATTCGCATAAGTTTGGCCGGAGATACTTGGAGTGGATGATTTGAGCTAGGCAATATTAAAGAACCTGAATCATGACCTCGTTTGGAAGGCGGTAGTACCTTTCTTGGAAAATCGGCGCACAGAATTAGAATAATACATGTAATTGACACTAATCAGTTTGATGGCTAGGCAAGAAATTGCTAAAACCAAGCAAACACAAATAGGATGGGAGGAAAAACAATGTTTGAGATTCTCTTAAAGGAGGAACTGGCCCCGAAAATTAAGCTTTTCAAAGTATTAGCGCCTGAACTGGCACGAAAAGCCGAACCGGGTCAGTTCATAATATTACGCATTGACGAGGAAGGCGAACGGATTCCCTTGACCATTGCCGATTTTGATCGTGATGCTGGTACTATAACTATTATCTTCCAGGAGGTTGGCAAAACTACTGATATATTAGGGACCCTGGAAGCGGGTGATTTCCTGCAGGACTTTGTAGGGCCCCTGGGTATGGAATCAGAGATCGAAAACTATGGCACCGTGGTATGTATAGGCGGTGGGGTAGGTGTGGCTCCAGTATTTCCTATTGCCCGGGCATTAAAAGAAGCAGGTAACACGGTTATTTCCATAATTGGGGCCAGGACTGCCGATATGCTAATATGGAAACAGGAAATGAGCCACATCAGCAGCCGGTTGCACGTAGCTACCGATGATGGCAGCTTAGGACAAAAAGGTTTTGTCAGTGATGTTCTGCTTGAAATATTAGGTAAGACCAGGGTTGACAGGATAATTGCCATTGGCCCGGTGCCAATGATGGAAGCAGTATGCAAGGTAACTCCAGAGGATATTACTACCATGGTGAGCTTGAATCCCATAATGGTGGATGGCACTGGCATGTGCGGAGCCTGCCGGGTGGAAGTAGATAAGAAGACCAGATTTGCCTGTGTTGATGGTCCCGAGTTTGATGGGCACAAGGTCAATTGGGAACTGGTTAAGATGAGAGCCAAAATGTTTGCTAAAGAGGAAAAAGAAGCACTGAGCTATCACAGATGCGGGGAAGGAGAATGTCAATGTCACAGGACAAACCAAAACGAAAAATAATACCTAATAAGCATCCCATGCCGTTCCAAGATCCTGAGATACGCAACCATAATTTTGATGAAGTGGCCCTGGGATACTCCGAGGACACTGCAGTTCTCGAAGCCAGCCGCTGTATCCATTGCAAGAATAGTCCCTGTGTAGAGGGATGCCCGGTGGGAATTGATATTCCCGCTTTTATAAAGATGATATCTGAACGGGATTTTGCTGGTGCTATTAACAAGATTAAAGAGAAGAATTATCTGCCCGCTATCTGCGGCCGGGTTTGCCCACAGGAAAGCCAGTGTGAATCCAAATGCACCATTGGCAAGAAGAACGAGCCAGTTGCCATTGGGCGTTTAGAACGCTTTGTAGCCGATTGGGAGATGGCTCAGGGTATTGATTCTACTCCAGATATTAAACCCAACGGTAAAAAGGTAGCCATTGTAGGTTCAGGCCCCTCAGGACTAACCACTGCTGCCTGCCTGGGGCTTAAGGGATATCAGGTTACAGTATTTGAAGCACTACATGTAGCAGGCGGAGTGTTGATTTATGGTATTCCCGAATTTCGTCTGCCTAAACAAATCGTAGCCCGGGAAATCGAGAATATCTCCAAGCTGGGAGTGGACATACGGGTCAATGCAGTAGTAGGCAAACTCAACAGCATCGATGAACTGCTGGAACAGGGTTACGATGCAGTATACATTGGAACAGGAGCCGGACTGCCTTATTTCATGAATATTCCCGGCGAGAACCTGAATGGGGTTTATTCCGCTAATGAATTCCTAACTCGGAATAACCTTATGAAAGCCTATAAATTCCCCGATTATCTTACTCCTATTAGAGTAGGTGATCGAGTAGCTGTTATCGGAGGAGGCAATGTGGCCATGGATAGTGCCAGAACTGCTCTCAGGCTGGGTGCTGAATCCCATATTATTTATCGTCGTACTTTAAAGGAAATGCCTGCTCGCCATGAAGAAATCGAACATGCCATGGAAGAAGGGGTGAATTTCGAGTATCTGGCCAGCCCCATTGAAATCAAGGGCAATGAGGAAGGAAGGGTTACCTCCATCATCTGCCAGAAATATGAACTAGGAGAAGCCGATGAATCCGGACGCAGGAAACCAATTCCCATACCAGGAGAGACATTTGAAATACCGGTAGATACAGTTATTATGGCTATAGGACAGGGTCCCAACCCGTTGGTACCTCAAACCACTCCTGATTTGGAAACCAATAAATGGGGAAACATTATAGCAGATGCCCAGACGGGAGCTACCTCTATGGAAGGGGTATATGCCGGAGGCGACGTGGTAACTGGGGCAGCTACGGTAATACTGGCCATGGGAGCTGGTAAAGCAGCAGCTGATGCTATTGATGAATATCTGAAAGGCTAATATTGAGGCTGAGTTCATATTTAGATAGATAAACACTTCCTTAATTATAGAAAAGCTGCTGGCATTATATGTGAGCAGCTTTTGCCATATTATTGACTAAACAGCACATAATGGTGGTTGTTTTGGGCTCACTAGGAGTCAATAGCCCGAACTGGCTTGGCAAAGTCGTGGCTATGGCAAGTAAGGTATAATATTATTTATATAGACCAGCCATTTCCAGCAGCTTGGATAGGAGGGGTGATGTATGCGAGAAGTGGTCATAATTGATATGGCTAGAAGCCCGGTGGGTAAACATGGCGGGACCATTAAGGATGTCCCCCCTATAGAACTAATAGCTCAGGTAGCCGGGGCTTTGGTAGATCGCAATAAGGATAAGATTAGGCCTGGGGACTATGACTTTGTGTTTCTGGGTCAGGTAAAACAAAATGCCAGCTGTGCCAACATAGCCAGGAATCTGGCCCTCAAAATAGGAATGCCGGAAACAGTTCCGGGCATTAGTGTCACTATTGCTTGTGGATCGGGACTGCAATCAATGATAGAAGGATACGAGTTAGTTAAGAATGGTTTTGCCGATCTGGTACTGGCCGGTGGAGTGGAATCAATGAGTAGGGGAGAGTATTTTCTTAGCTATGGCGACAACCATGCTTTTGGTAATGGAGATGTGATACTTAAGGATTCCATTACCGCCGGGGGACCAGGAGCAGCACCAGTGGAGAGATATGGGAATCTTCCTATGGGTGATACTGCAGAAAACCTGGTGAGTATTCATCAAATTTCCCGGGCCCAGCAGGACCGATTTGCATTCCGGAGTCAGGAACTGGCCCTCCATGCCATGGGCAGGGGAGATTTTAAGGCTGAGATAGTACCCATAACTTACCGAAAAGCCGATGGGAGCCGAGGGGTTTTCCAGGTTGATGAGTATCCCCGGGAGACCTCCCTGGA
Source organism: Syntrophomonadaceae bacterium (assembly GCA_012522955.1). Classification (GTDB taxonomy): domain Bacteria; phylum Bacillota; class Syntrophomonadia; order Syntrophomonadales; family Syntrophomonadaceae; genus JAAYJK01. The sequence goes on along the minus strand of JAAYJK010000130.1, from coordinate 14,115 downwards.
AGCCCTAGCCCGCTTGAAACCAGCCTTTAAGAAGGACGGCACTGTGACTGCGGGTAACTCTTCGGGCCGAAATGATGGAGCAGCTGCGGCCTTGATTATGTCACGGGAAAAAGCAGATGAATTAGGAGTTAAAGCCCGGGCTAGATTTATGGCTGCCGGGCTAGCTGGGGTTGATCCTGCTGTTATGGGTCGGGGACCGGTCCCGGCTGCCAGGATAGCCCTGTCCAAAGCCGGCCTGGACCTTAAGGATATGGACCTGATAGAGCTGAACGAGGCCTTTGCTGGTCAGAGTATAGCTGTATTGAGGGAATGGGAAGATGAATATGGAATTGACCAGGAGTGGTGGGATAAGCACCTTAATCTCTGGGGGGGAGCTATTGCCATGGGACATCCCCTGGGGGCTAGTGGCGCCATAATTATAACTAAACTATTGTATGGCCTGGAACGGATGGGAGGTCGCTACGGCCTTTCTACCATGTGCTGCGGCGGTGGTATTGGAGTAGCTGGCATTATCGAACGGCTGGATTAGGAAAGTGAGGTTTTGCTATGCGGGAAGTGGTAATCATAAGTGCAGCCAGGACACCATTTGGACTGTACCGGGGTTCATTAGCCCAGTTAAGATCTCAGGACCTGGCCGCTAGTTCCATGAGGGAAGCTGTAAGCCGTGCCGGGATAGAATCAGCCCAGCTCGACGCTAGTATCTTCAGTGAATCTATTCAGAGCAGCTTACCAGCCAACGTAGGTAGGCATGCTTGGCTTCTGGCCGGATTGGACGAAAACCCAGCCGGTTATACCTTGAATGTCCTGTGTGGGGGGGCGCTGCAAACTATGATCAGTGCTTGCAGCAAAATTATGGCCGGAGAATATGAGGCTATCTTAACCGGAGGAGTGGAGACCAACAGTCAAGCCCCTTATTATATTGAAAACCCCAGATATGAATTGGGAGCTCATAACCTGTATTTCCATGATCAACGTGAGGAAATAGAAAGCAATGCCCAGCCCCGGGAAAAATACGGAAGCCTCAGCCGATATGATATAGCTGATATCATAGCCCGTCATTACGGATTGAGCCGGGTAATCTTGGATAAATATGCATGGGGCAGTAAATCTCTGGCCCTGGAATCAATAAAGAATGGTGCTATGAGCTCCTGTATTACTCCCATAACCACCAAAATTAATAAAAGAGAAGTAATAGTGGATCAGGATCAGGGTCCGGTGACCAGAAGCATGGAAGAGCTATTGGCTATGCCGGCCATTAAAGAGAATGGTACCGCCACTGGGGGCAATACTGCAGCTCTGGCCGACGGAGCGGCATCTATTATAATGGCAGCCGGTAAGAAGGCTGTGGAGTGGGAATGCAGACCCCTGGCCAGCCTTAAGGGGTTTGCTATTAAGGCTGGAAATCCGGTATTAATTGATAAAACCTCTATTAAATCCATAGCCCGATCGCTGCAGATCGCCGGGCTTACTCTTAAAGATATAGATTTTATTGATATTCACGAGCCCTCCGCTGCCTTCGCTCTGGCCGTGTCAGAACAATTGGGCTCAGATGCAGTGGGCAAAATTAATGTGGACGGGGGAAGCCTGGCCTATGGTCATGCAGGAGCCGCTACTGGCGGAGCTATGGTAGTTAATATGCTTTACCGGTTGGAACAGCGGGATGCCGCTGCCGGGTTGATTAATGTTGGAGCTTTGGGTGGGCAGTCCTTTACTATAATAATTAAAAGGTAAAGGTGGGGACCAAGCCTATATAATTTTCGGGATATAGTGTAAATATGATAAAATGCCATTGTTGCCATTGCCATTGTGTTGAATGACTATCCGCCCTTGGCAAGCAAGAAAGAGTGGAATAACTATAATTAACCGGAAAGAAATTGAACCGGGTAAGGGGGTTGAACATGAAAGTTACACAGGAAGAATGTCAGATGCATATGAACCGGGTTCCGGTTAACCAATATCTAAACCTGCAGATCCTGGAGGTAAGGGAAGGGTATAGCAAAGTCCGTATGCCCTACAATTCAGTTTTTGCCAATTCATGGAATAACACTCATGGAGGAGCCTTGATGACTCTGGCCGATGTTGGGTTTTATTTCGCCCTAGCCACTGTGAATGGCCTAGAAGCTTCCGGTAATTTTGCCACTGCCGAGTTAAAAACTAATTTTTTAAAGCCTACCAGCCAAGTAGATCTCTATGCTGAAGCCAGGGTGATCAAGAATGGCAAACGGCTTATTTTTGGTGATGTTCAGATAAAGGATATCTCAGGTCACCTGATTTCTCATGCTACGGTAAGCTATATCAGGAGAGATCTTTAATATACATAAATGACCAGGCTGGTACAACAGGCAGTTGAAACTAAGGCCGGTAGAAGGCCACCAAAAAATCTCGGATAATAGAGAGGAGCACAGATGATAATTCCTGTAAATCGTTATCTGCATTTGGTGCAATCAAAACAAGTCTCATTTCCTTATTGTGTTTGTGTGCTGATAGAAGGCCCGGAGCGAGTATTAATAGATAGTGGGTGCAGCCCAGAGATAGCGGCTGAACTACGAGGCAAGGGACTGGATATTGTAATAAACACCCATTTTCATTGGGACCATACCCGGGAAAATGAGAATTTGGGTCCGGTACAAGTCTGGTGCCACAGTCTGGATGCTCCAGCTATTCGCTCAGCAGACAACTTCATGGGAAGATATGGCTTTAAGGACTTTGGCGCTGAAGATATGGGACAAATGTTTTTAAAATATCATGGCATAAGCGACCGACCGGTTCATCGTGAACTGAAGGACGGGGAGGTATTAGATCTGGGGAAGGTAAGTCTAAGAGTAATACATACCCCGGGCCATACCCCCGGACACTCTGTATTGTTTGATGAGTACAATGGTATACTCTTGAGCGGGGACATAGATTTGACTGCCTGGGGGCCCTGGTATTTGCATATCTGCAGTGACCTGGATGATTATATCAGCTCCATAGAAAAGTGTATGGATTTGAAACCTCGTCTGGTAATTTCCGGTCATAAGGGGATAGTGGAGCATAATCTTGAAGTTCGCTTTTTAGCCTACCGGGACTGTATCTTGCGAAAAGAAGAGCAAATCCTGGCCAACCTTGACCAACCCCGATCCCTAAAGGAATTGGGTGCTTTGCGAATGTTTTATGGAGCCCAGAATCAATACGATGATTATATACAGTTCTGGGAACAGCAGGGGGTTTATTTGCATCTGCAAAGATTAAAAAAACATGGCTTGATAAAGGAAGAAGAAAAACTCTATTTTCGTATATAATCAGCCGAACTGGCGGTCAAAGACCGCCCCTACAAGTGGTCCTGGGTAGAATAAAGTATACAGTGCTATAAACGCCAAAAAGGGGTTTCTAAAATAATCTAGGGCGCGCACAGTCAGATTTTGTTCTTTTATGACACATTTTAGCTTTCAGCCGGCTGGATTGAGTTATAATATTAATATCGTTAGGTTCAAAAGGGGTGAGCAAATGAAGGAAGACTACAGCAAAGGTAATATTTGGCTGTCAGTCAAGGAAATGATGAATAGCAACTACCGTGTTATTCGTCCTGAAGATAGTTTACGCACTGTAATTGAAATATACAAAGAGACTAAACTGGATAGCGTACCCGTAGTTGACAATCAAGGAGTCCTGGCGGGAGTAATGCCCAGGAGCAGGCTATACCAAGCCTTGCTGGATGGGGTAAGTATAGATGAGTCCTGTACTCCTTATATGGTTAGCCCCGCCATCAGTGTTCAATCTGATCTTGGCTATGATGAGGTTTCCCTGATTGTCAGAGTGAATAATAGCACAATAGGAACGGTGCCGGTTGTGGAAAAGCAGGGTAAAGTCATAGGCATGGCCGGGAGATTGGAATATATGAAAGCCGGTTTTCACGTAGCAACCACAACCAGCGCATTGTTGGAATCCATATTTGAAGCTATGCATGAGGGAATAATAGCTACTGATAACGAAGGGTATATTATCCGAGTGAATCATTCCATAGAGAAAATGTTCAGTATTTTGGCCCAGGAAGTTGAAGGCCTGCATCTGGAGCAAGTCTTTCCAGAAATAGACTACAGCACTGAGTTCAAGCTGGGAGTCAGGAATACTCTGGGAGGAATTCCAGTTATAATCAACCAGGTACCCATTATGAGGAATAACAAGCAGATAGGCACTAATTTTGTTTTGCTGGATATATCGGATATAGAAAATATAGCCCAGGAACTAGAGTCGGTAAAGGAACTACAGACTACTCTTAGCGGTGTGCTTAGTGCTTCTTCAGATGGGGTATTTGTTAGCGACCGATCCGGTAGAATTAAATATGTTAATGAAATGGCAGTTCAGCTGATAGGATCAAGGGTAGAAAAGCTGATTGGCCAGTCTATTGAGGATATTTTGAGTACCAGTATTCCGGTAGCCAGAACCGGCATGGCTGAAGTTGATGTATGTAAAATTGGAGACCGTAACTGCGTGGTGTCTCATGTGCCCATTAAAGCTGGCAACCAGGCTGCCAGCAAAACTGCAGGAATTGTTAGTATCCTATACCTGGCTGACAATAAACTTACGGAAGAAATAACTAGAAAATGGTTTTCTCTGCAACAGCAGGTTGAATATTATCGAGATGAGTTGGAAAAACAGGGAGGAGCCCCTAAAGTCACCTTTGATTCCATAGTAACTCAAAATGCCCATTTTATGGCCATGAAAAAAGAAGGGCAGCGGATAGCCCAGAGCAGCTCAACGGTTCTTCTAACAGGTGAAAGTGGGGTAGGCAAGGACATGTTCGCTCGCGCCATTCATACTGCCAGTCCCCGGGCCAGTAAGCCTTTTATTAAAGTAAACTGTGCGGCTATTCCAGAAACCTTGCTGGAATCCGAGTTATTCGGATACGCACCTGGATCTTTTACTGGTGCCGCCAAGAGAGGCAAGCCAGGCTATTTTGAACAGGCTCATGAGGGAACCATATTCCTGGATGAAATTGGCGATACACCCCTGTCAATTCAAGTTAAGATATTACAGGTGCTACAGGAAAAACAGTTTATGCTGGTAGGAGGCACTAAAACCCATACCGTGGATGTAAGGATTATAGCCGCCACCAATCGAAACCTGCGTGAAGCCATGAGTCGAGGAGAATTTAGGGAAGACTTGTACTATCGTCTCAATGTTATAGAGTTTCATCTCCCCCCACTGCGGGAGCGCCAAGAGGACGTAATTCTCCTGGCCAAGATGTTTATAGAAAAATATAATTCAATTCTAAATACCAGGGTACGCGGAATTAGTAAAGAAGCCCAGGATGTTTTGCAGCATTATTCTTGGGCCGGCAATATACGTGAGTTGGAGAACGCTATTGAAAGAGCGGCCAATTATGTGTGGGAGGGAGAAGTTGAATTGGAACATCTTCCTAACCATATATTGGAGGTTAAAGATGAACTAAAAATAACTTCCTCTTATCGAACCGTGTTGGATGATATGGATAGAGAAATAATTATCGATACTTTACGCAAGACAGAAGGCAATAAAAGTGCTGCAGCCCGGATGTTAAACATAAGCCGTTCGGCTTTTTATGAAAAGCTTGCTAAATATGGCATTAAGTAAATTGTTGTACCTTGTGCCAACCATTGGCGGCGGGTAGTATCCTGTCTACCGCTACCAAGCTATACCCGTATAACTTGATCAATAGATTGGTTCCGCCGCTCCCATGCTCCAGATTAATCACCCTTGCGTTTTTGACTATGATAGAAGTAATGAGAGACAATTATAGTATGCTAATGAGCCTTGCATATTTCACCCACCTTAAGTTTAAACAGAGATGATAAATCTAATAGTCCCTATCATTTGCCACGGTATAATATTCCTCGGCGCATGTTAATGAACCTATCCAATCAGTGGCGGGATTATTCATGAATCAACTGTGACACCCTATGCCAATCTTGCCTGGACCCATATTAAATTAAAGTGAAAAAGCCCAAAGCAAAAGCTTAATAATTAATGTAATTTAGAAATTACGAATCAGTATTTTAAGAGTTTGCCATTTATATACTAAAGCACGGGGCAGCATCCTAATTGGTTAAGTATACCATTATACATTGGAAAAGCTTATACACCCATTCAATTCCATTTACTGATAGGGTACGGGGTGCTAGAATACATAGGCCAAGTGTAAACAGTAGTAACAATAAGTAAACAATACTGTCTACTTTAGCTACACAATTGCATACCCTTGGATATGCCAGTATATGTTTACTCCGATGGATAATGGAAAGTATAGCAGGATCAGGAATAAATGCAGGCCGGCACTGGGGCTGCCCCTAGTGCTTAGGACTTAACTGATACTTTTTTACTTATTAATTGTACACTTGGATTAGCCTGAATAACTGGCATAGATTTTGCTACTTAATAAGTTGGAGTCCCCTGTGTAGTATAATTTGCCTTGTATAAGGCTATGAGGGAAGGAGGATAGTAAGGGTTAGGAGGAGTATAGAATTGTACACGGGTCAAACAGCTTGTTTAGAGGTATTAATAATTTGCTTCTCAGAGCATGAGATTAGACAAACTGTTGATCTAGCTAGCTTTTAACTTAAGACTGATGAGCTACCTATAGGTGCTCTAAAGCCGCATTAAATGGAGCAAGACCATTACTGCGGTAGCGGTATAGTTGCTGAGAAGGCAGAGGAAGCATGATTTCCAGCATTTTGGTTTGAGATATGCATACCAGCACTTCAATATAGCAGCATTTATAAAATATGAGGAGGTAATTGAGGAATGAGCCAATTTTTTCCCAAGTCTAAAGCGTTGTATACTATCGTAATACTACTTACTATCGTAGCTGGTGAAATGGTCTTACATCCTAATCACTGGGACACTTGGCCGGCTTTTATGTGTATGGTTTTCTTCTTTTGTGTGCATAGAGATTTTAAGCAAGGTCCAAACATCTTAGTCGGAGGAGCTTTCGGAATTCTGCAGATCTATTTGATTAAACTATGGTACGGTGTTTCCGTTCCCTGGTTTGGCGGCGATATGAGCAAATACACCGATCCCCATACCCAGCATGCCCTGTTTACTTCCAAGCTTATATATATACTCATATTCGTTTTCTTAATCGTCCTGTTAAAGGATGCTATACCCCTTCTCTTTAATGATTTTACCTTTATGTTCTTCATCGTAGCTGGCGTAGCTGCTGGGGCTCATACTAGTATTGGAGTTGCTGCTAAGACTGTTGCTGCCTATGCTGTCGGAGTTGCAGAGGCCACTGGAAACCAGGAGCTTGTTGCAGCTATGCAGGGGGCTACAGCCAAAGCACTAGAGTCCGTAGTTCCTGTAACCAATGTTTGGGAATGGATAGCCATCTGTCTGGTAGGCGGAGGCTTAATCATTCTAGCGCTTCATTATGGTGGTGTACTGGTGGCAAAAATCATGGGTGCAGGATCTGCTCCTCCCCCAGCCCATCATTAAAATATAGTTCGTTGATACTGCCATTTGATATTTAATAATAGTATGCTTGACAGCTATCATATATAATTCATTTATTGAACCATGTTTATAACTAGGAATCAGGTCTTTCTTCAGGCTTCCTGTAGCTAAAATTTATGCTGCAGGAAGCCTTATGTTTGAACAATGGAATAGGAGATTGACCTCCCGTTAAACTTGTAGGGGCGGTCTTTGACCGCCAGTTATTACATATTTATCAATAATATGCAATATAAACCGTGGTTCATGGCGGACGACCACAGGTCGCCCCTACATGAGTTGACTTTGTATGGATACCTGCATATAATAAGAGCAATAGAATATATAAATGCTGAGAATGGGATAAGTAGGGCTATAATCGCTGCCAGAGAGAAAAGGTCACCGGCTGAGAGCCTTTTTACAGTAAGAGATGGTCCGAATTTGCGCCCAGGAGCAGGTATGCTGAAATGAAGTAGGGATATCCGGTAATGCCGTTATTATAATCAAGTGGAGCATAGAAAATTAAACATGCTCAAATAGAGTGGAACCACGGAAGCCAGGCCTTTCGTCTCTAATGGAGACGAAAGGCTTTTTATTTTTAAAAGGAGGAAGCTTATGTTTAAGACCTTGAAGAATGAAATTCAAGTGGTGTTTGAAAGAGATCCGGCGGCCAGAAGTGTATGGGAAGTAATATTCTGTTATCCGGGTTTTCATGCGGTGATTCATCATCGTATGGCTCATTTCTTCTATCGGCACCGTTGCTTTTTTATCGCTCGCTTTATTTCTCATATAAGTCGTTTTATGACTGGAATTGAAATCCATCCGGGGGCTAAAATTGGCCGGGGATTTTTTATCGATCATGGGGGCGGAGTGGTGATTGGCGAAACAGCGGAAATAGGGGATAATGTTACTATATATCAGGGAGTAACTCTGGGCGGCACCGGGAAAGAAAAAGGAAAGAGACACCCTACAATAGGAAATAATGTGACTATAAGTGCCGGAGCTAAAGTGCTGGGCTCCTTTGCCGTGGGGGATAATGTCAAAATAGGTGGAGGCTCAGTGGTATTAAGCAGCGTTCCTCCCGATTGTACAGTGGTAGGAGTGCCAGGCCGCATAGTGATTCGGGAAGGAAACCGCATAAACTCAGACGGGGTAGACCTGGAGCATCATATTTTGCCGGACCCCATAGCAGACATGCTAAAGAGCATGCAGGATAAAATACAAGAGCTGGAAGATAAGATAGAGGGATATGCAAAGGAGGCTAATAGCCATGAAAATATACAATACTCTCAGTGGGAACAAAGAAGAATTAGTAACGCTTAATCCCCAACAGGCCAGTATTTATGTGTGCGGACCCACTACCTATAATTATATTCATTTGGGCAATGCCAGGCCTTTGGTGATTTTTGATACGGTCAGACGTTACCTTAAGTATCGAGGTTATGATGTAACTTATATACAGAACTTCACCGATGTGGATGACAAGATTATAAACCGGGCTCGTGATGAAGGGATTGGAGCCCTGGAACTGGCCCAAAAATATATAAACGAGTATTTCCAGGACGCAGACCGGATTAATGTACTCCGGGCCGATGTTCATCCTCGGGTTAGTGAACATATTCCAGAGATAATAGCAGCAGTGGAAGGCTTGATTGAACGGGGCTATGCCTACGTGGTAGATGGTGATGTGTATTTTCGGGTCCAGGCTTTTCCCACCTATGGTAAGTTGTCTGGGAGAAGCCTGGAAGATATGATGGCCGGAGCCCGAGTGGAAGTAGACCAGCGCAAGGAAGAAGCGGTGGATTTTGCGCTCTGGAAGGCGGCCAAAGAAGGTGAGCCGGCCTGGGATAGTCCCTGGGGCCAGGGAAGGCCGGGCTGGCATATAGAGTGCTCAGTTATGTCTAATAAATATTTGGGAGCTACTTTTGATATTCATGGTGGCGGCAGTGACCTAATATTTCCCCACCACGAAAACGAAATAGCCCAGGCGGAAGCTCTAACCGGCCAGCAATTTGTGAAATATTGGATGCACAATGGCTTTATTACTGTGAATAACGAGAAAATGTCCAAGTCCTTGGGCAACTTCTTTATTCTGAGGGATGTATTGGCGCGCTACCCCGCTGATGTAGTGAGGTTTTATTTAATATCTACTCATTATAGAAGTCCTTTGGATTTTGATGATGGAAAACTGGAGGAAGCTCGCAAAGCCTTGGGAAGGCTTAAGACCTCACTGATACTGGCCGATGAATTCCTCCGGGAAAAGGCAACTCCCATCCAACTTGATGAAAGAGCCCAGGAATTTTTGGACTCCTTGCAAGCGTGGAAGGAATCATTCATTATGGCTATGGATGATGATTTCAATACAGCCAAAGCCATAGGCTTTCTTTTCGAAATGGCTCACGGTCTCAACTCTTATATAGCCGGAGCCGATGTGAGCAATCTTAGTGATCGGAGTGCAGTAGAGCAGGCCCAGGGTATTATAAGAGAATTGGGTGACGTTCTGGGCATTTTTATAGAGAATGATTATGCAGAGACAGGCATAGCAGATAGTGTGCTGGAGATTCTGATCAACTTAAGGCAAAGGGCGCGACAGGAGAAGGATTATGCTACTGCCGACAACATAAGGAATTTTTTGAGCAGTATTTCAGTCAGTGTGGAAGATACCGGCAACAGCAGCAGGACTAGATATGAAAACCAGCCTGATCTGAAGACTTTGATGGATAAAATTTTGGAACTTAGATCATCCTTCCGTCAAGGGAAGAAATACAGCCTGGCTGATTATATCAGAGATGCCCTGCTGGAGGCGGGTATAGTAGTGGAAGACAGCAGGGAAGGAGCAAGATGGAAATTTGTTAATGCATGAGAATTCGGATATAAATCATATTAACCAGTATTCGGCAGTAATCCTGGCCTATATCGGGGATGCGGTATTTGAACTAATAGTTCGAGAACATATGGTTGCATCCGGGCTCAGAAAGATCAAAGATATCCATCATGAGACCGTAGATAGGGTACAGGCTAAAAACCAGGCCAGGGCAATTCGCAGCATCTATGAAGAACTGAGTCCGGAAGAAAAGGATATAGCAAGAAGGGGAAGAAACGCCAAAAGTTCACCTCCCAAGCATGCAGATGTAATTGAATACCGTATGAGCACTGGCTTTGAAGCACTAATCGGCTATCTTTATTTAAAGGGCGATAAGGAACGATTATTATATCTGAGCCGCAAAGTGCTTCAAGGAGAAACTGGATAAAGGAAGGGGAGAAGAAGAATGCTCATCGTAGCACCAGAAGTTAGAGTGCCGGCCTCACAGCTGGATGAGAGTATGATGCGTCGTCTAGAGCGTTGCGCCAGGATTTGTTATAAATCGGAAGATAAGATGGATGATGAATATAACAGAAATTTTTTGCAGAGGATTGTGGCCAGCGGACATGAGTCAGTGATAGAACATGAGAAAGTAACCGCGTTATTTATTATCGATCGGGGGATATCCCATGAACTGGTGAGGCATAGAATTGGCAGCTACAGTCAGGAATCAACCCGTTATTGTAATTACAGCCGGGACAAGTTTGGCAGCGAAATAAGTGTTATAAACCCCTTTTTTTATGAAGAGGGAAGCCGCGCTTATAAGCTTTGGGAAGAAAGCTGCCTAATGGCCGAAAAAAACTACCTGGAGCTGCTGCAGTTAGGTTCCAGCCCTCAGGAAGCTCGTTCCCTGCTCCCCAACTGTTTGAAAACCGAAATTGCAGTAACCTATAATATCAGAGAGTGGAGGCACTTCTTCCAACTCAGGTGCTCTTCCGCTGCTCACCCCCAGATGAGGCAGGTGGCTATTCCCTTGCTCTTATTATTTAAGGACAAATTTGGAGCGCTGTTTGACAGAATAGAATATGATAGCTCTTTTGACCGGCGACATTACGCAAAGGTATATGTAAGTGATGACCTGTTCAATATATAAAAGATAAAATATAGAACAACGCATTTTAAATGCTAAAGCACCGGGTGTCTGAGGCAGACTGGCCGGGGCTAATAGGAGGCAGTTGATGAAAGAAAAACTGGCAGGCATAAACAGTATAGTAGAAGCATTAAAGGGACGAAGAAGAATCGACAAGATACTGGTACAGGAGAATCGGCAAGAGAGTAAACGGATGGCAGAATTATTACAGCTGGCCAGTAAAAAGGGGGTTTTTGTGCAGGTGGTAGAAAAATCTCGTCTGGATAAACTATATACCATCGGCAACCACCAGGGAATTATTGCTTTGGTGGATGCTTACAGCTACAGCTCCCTGGAGGAAGTTCTTGAATATGCTGCCTTGAGCAAGCAAGCACCTTTTTTAGTCATCCTGGATGGCATTGAAGATCCCAGAAATTTTGGGGCCATAGTAAGAACCGCGGAGAGTGCGGGAGTACATGGGATAATTGTCCCGCGGCACCATTCGGTAACGGTAAATGAAACAGTAGCCCGAGCTTCAGCCGGAGCCATTGAATACATGCCTATTATACAGGTAGCTAATTTGGTTAACACCATTAAGGGGCTTAAGGAGCAGGGAATGTGGGTAATAGGAGCAGATATGGAAGCTAAAGATCATTATTATAACCTTTCTATACCTACTCCTACGGTTCTGGTTATCGGTGGGGAAGGAAAAGGCTTAAAGCGTTTGGTAAAGGAAAACTGTGACCTCCTGCTAAAAATCCCCATGAAGGGTCAGATGGCTTCCTTAAATGCATCTGTAGCTGCCGCCCTGCTTATTTATGAGGTGCTTAGACAGAGGGAGGTAAAACCCTAACACCGTATGCTGATAGCTGGAGGGCCAAATACTTGAAGAGATAAAGGGGAAAAATATGGGAGATTTCATGGCTTTGGCCCGGGGCTCAAACTCTGCATGCCTTGACGATTCGGGGGGTAGCGACTATAATGATTTATAGTGTACCAAGTAGAATGACTATTTATCGTATATTGGACTAAATAGCTAATGGAGGCGACTGAATTGCTTAGTTCTCTCGCTGCACAACAATATTATCTTACATATTCGGATATGGCCGACGAGGAAATAGTGGAGTTGGCTCAACAAGGAGAACAGTTTGCCGTTGAGTACTTGGTGGACAAGTATAAGAATTTTGTTCGAGCCAAGGCCAGATCTTATTTCCTTATTGGTGCAGATAAAGAAGACATTATTCAAGAAGGCATGATAGGCTTATTCAAAGCCATACGAGATTATAAAATGGACAAGTTAACTTCCTTTAGAGCCTTTGCTGAATTATGTATAACCAGGCAGATAATTACTGCTATTAAGACTGCTACCCGTCAAAAGCATATACCCTTAAACTCTTATGTATCCTTAAATAAACCGGTATATGATGAGGAATCAGATAGGACTCTAATTGATATACTTTCCACTACCAAAATAACCAATCCTGAAGAAATAATAATCAGCCGAGAAGAGTTTATCTTTATTGAGAAGAAGATGGGAGAAATTCTGAGCTCTCTGGAATGGAAGGTATTGATGGCTTATCTGGAAGGCAAGTCCTACCAGGAGATAGCAGTTGAGTTGAAAAGACATGTGAAATCCATCGACAATGCCCTACAGAGGGTAAAAAGGAAACTGGAAAAGTATCTGGAAGACAGGCATGAGCTCTAAAACAGCTCAGTCTAGATTATATATGCCATCCTCATTTCCCTTTGCTAAATTATGACATTTCGCTCCTATGTCTGCTTTTTTGGCCCCATTAACCCGGGCAGATAATTGAAATAGAATCAGGACTTAACTATTGACTTTGTTAGACTCAGCGTATACAATATTACTTGCTGAGCCGAGCTAGCTCAACTGGTAGAGCAGCTGATTTGTAATCAGCAGGTTGCGGGTTCAAGTCCTGTGCTCGGCTCCAAAAGAAAAAACAAGAATACCGGGAGGGATACCCAAGCGGCCAAAGGGGGCAGACTGTAAATCTGTTGGCGACGCCTTCGAAGGTTCGAATCCTTCTCCCTCCACCATGATAACGCGGGATGGAGCAGTTGGTAGCTCGTCGGGCTCATAACCCGAAGGTTGCCGGTTCAAGTCCGGCTCCCGCAACCAAGTAATTTTATTCCCGTTAGGGAATATGAAATAGGTAGTCCTCGAAGAGGGCAACCATGATTCTTCTTTCCCGAAGGGAATTAAAATAAGTTGTCCCATTGGGGCCTGTTAGGTCACACCATGGCCCGAGGAAATCATTGAGGCCGTAGCCTGTAAAGGCTTAAGTGAAATATTTTCCGGGTAAGTGAATAGCCCCACCAGGGGGGCGTGAGCAGTTTAATCGCCCTTATAGCTCAGTCGGCAGAGCGCATCCTTGGTAAGGATGAGGTCACCGGTTCAAGTCCGGTTAAGGGCTCCATCCGGCGGCGTAGCTCAGCTGGCTAGAGCATACGGTTCATACCCGTAGTGTCAGGGGTTCGAATCCCTTCGCCGCTACCATTGACAAAAGCAGGAGTGAGAAATATGCTCACTCCTATTATTTTATTCTTGTATTGGGTAAAATAAGGATAGTTAATCAAGTTATTCTAGAAAGGGGAAAGGTGAGAGAGAAAATGGCAAAGCAGAAGTATGAAAGGACAAAACCTCATCTTAACATTGGCACCATAGGACATGTAGACCATGGCAAGACCACTTTAACAGCAGCGATAACCCTGGTATTGT
>JAAYJK010000017.1 GCA_012522955.1 Syntrophomonadaceae bacterium | reverse complement strand
CGATTGACCCAATTATCTTATGAAAATGGTTTGGCTATTTTGAGCGAGGTACAGGAAGCTTCGGATGCCCTTAAAGAAGCGGAGGTAAACCTTTCCGATTGTGTTCACCAGTATAATATTTTAAAATCCAGTATGAAGTATAGTCTGTATCAATAATTGCGGAAAAGAATACTCATTTGCCGGTGCAAGAAAATATTTATGCTATGCGTATACAATGCATAGCATAAATATTATGGGTTGGAGTAAATATGAACAAGTATATTCGCCTCTTACATATCAAATTTAATATTTATATTTTCATTATGCTTTTTATTCCCTGGGCCCTCATATTGATTATAAGTCCTCCTCTTAAAGCCATCGAGTTTCCTGATACCGTTGATAATTGGGCTCGAAGCCAAATTGCTCACCTTAATACTATTGGCTTATGCGGCGGCTACGAAGATGGCCGCTTCAGGCCCCAGGCTGGTATTAGCAGGGCTGAATTTACCAAGCTGTTGATTAATGCCATGGGATATGGAGAAGAAGCAGCCAAGCTTAAGGAAGGTGTTTCTACCTATGATGATGTAGATTTTTCCTATTGGGGCAAAGCCTATATTCAGGTAGCTGATGAATTGGGGTTTACCTGGGGAGATGGTAATTCCTTTGAGCCAGAAAAGAGCATTAGCCGGGAAGAAGCGGTCCTTATGCTGAGTTGGGTACTGAAATCCGATGAGGACTTGGATGAGGCTGAATTGCCTTTTATTGATGGGGAAGAAATTTCCGAAGAGGCCTGGGCGGATATTAACAGAGTGTATGAAGAAGGATTGATTACCGGTTATGCTGATGGCAGCTTTCGCCCTCATGAGGATCTGAGCCGTGCTGAAGCAACGGTTATGATAACCCGATTGATGGAGAGGCAGGGTCTGTTGTTTCAGTTTAATGGAATTATTAAAGCAAGTGTTGGTCCCACCGCCCAGATAATAATCAATGGTAAAAATCGAGATTTTATAATAGCCTCGGACGCTGTTTTTTATGATGGTCATAGAATAACGGACTCTCTGGAGGGTGTTATTGACACCAGAATCAGCTTTAATGTTAATGACCAAGGGGAAATAATTTTTGCCCAATTGAATTTTGAAGATAGGTACACCAATCTACATGTACTGCAGTTGGATGATAGGAATTATACTATCGATACCATGGCTGAGGCCGGGGCTGAATCAGAAGCTGAAATCACTGCTTCCACCGTGAGCAGCCAGTCGGAAAGTCATAGCTGGCCGGCTGAAGAGCCAGGAATTAGTTTGGATCTGGCCCGGAATATAACCCAGGTAGATATGCTGAGATCAGAATATGACTTGTCTGGGGAGGGTGTAGTGATAGCAATTATTGATTCAGGGATAGATACCAGACATCCGGATTTGCAGAAAATTAGCTCCAATTCTCCTAAAATTCTGGATTGGGTAAATATTACTGATGAAGGCAGGGTTAAAATTCCCTACACGGCTATGCATAAGGGAGAAGAATTCTTGTCCACTGAGTTTGGTCCGGTAGAATTGCCTAGGCGTAAATCGCTTAGTGGAGAATACCGCTATGGGCTATGGCAGGAAGAATGGATCATAATAACTCACGCCCTGGATTTTACTGGCAATGGCATTAGCAATGACCAAGTATTGGTGCTGGCCCTTGATTCTCAAGAAGCCGGAGTATATGATACGGTATTTGTAGACACTAATAGTAATTTAAGCCTGTTGGATGAGATTCCTTTGCGAGTTTATAGAGATTATAAAAGCAGTTATGCTACCTTCCCGGTATCAGATGCTTTACCTGAAGGATTTTCTTTTGTTTTAAGTGATATGGCTGTGGATGGCAGCGAAGTGTGCTTTGGCTATGACAGCCTGGGCCATGGCACCCATGTGGCAGGTATAGCATCAGGGCAAGGCAAGATAAATGGAGTTGCTCCAGAGGCCAGATTAATGGCGGTCAAGGTGGTAGACAGCAGTGGCATTACCAGCATCGAAAACATTGTGGACGGAATCCAGTATGCCTTGCAGCATGGAGCTAATATTATTAATATTAGTTTGGGGCAATACTTTCAGGATGATTCGGATTGGGAATATGTCCAGGAGCTAATTAATAGACTAGCTGGGGAGAGGGTAGTATTTGTAGCATCCAGCGGCAATGCCGGACCTGGAATTGGCAGTTTATCTACTCCCGGTGATGTGGACAATATAATATCAGTGGGAGCTTATATGGCCCCTGAGTTGTTAGAGTTGGGATATGGATGGGATACCGAGGCTGATGGCAAGTGGTATTTCACTTCCCATGGCCCCAGCCCAAATGGAAGCTGGAAACCAGACTTAATTGCGCCTGCTGCAGTTGTTTCCTCATATCCCTCTTGGAAGGCAAGCAGCTATTATTTGGACCAGGGCACCAGTATGGCCGCACCTTTTGTTTCTGGAATAACTGCCCTTTTGATGGAAGGAATGTGGGTTAAAGGTAAAGCGGTCAATAGTTATATGATAAAAACAGCTCTGAGGGAGGGAGCCAAGGCCCTGGAAGGTTATGAGTTAATCGAGCAGGGTCACGGTTTGGCCGATGCCCTGAATTCCTGGGAATATCTGCAACAAAGCCAGGGATTGGCCCGTTCCAATACCTTGGATACCCGGGTGGGATTGTATGATGATGCTAGGGGTATCTATTCCCGCAGCCTGACCCCAGGTATCGCTACTCTGGAAGCTATAAACTGGGGAAAAGAAAGTGTTTTTGTAAAATGGGTCAGTAACGTGGAGTGGTTTAAACCAGAACAGGAACAGACTCAAATCGCAGCTGGGAGCAAGCGCAACGTAAATATTTTGTATAATATTCCCCAGCAGCCGGGTTTGTATACAGGAATTTTACAAGGGCTGGCTGAGAACTTACCTTATAACAAGGTGGAGTTTTTGAACACCATAATTGTACCCATAGAATTGGATAAAGATCATGAATATCTGGATTATAATTCCCTGGCCGCTGGCAAGACTAAAAGATATTATTTTAGTGTGCCGGCTGGGGCCGATATATTAAATATCAAGCTTAAAATATTAGGAACTATGAACAAGCTCCAAGGCCGAGCCAGAATACATGTTTATGATCCCCGAGGCAAGCAATATAAAGTAAGTGATTATGCCGGACTGGCATTGGAGGGTCAAGCAGATAAAAGAGAGGTTGAGATTAGAGCGGATAAACCTGAGTCGGGGACTTGGGAAGTAGTAGCATATAGCTCCGCTAATCTGAGGCGATATAATTTGGCCAAAAGCGACTTTGTTTTAAGTGCTGAACTGGCACAATCCAAGGCTAATGATTATGGGTATAAGGAATTGGATTTGGTTGTTGGCTGTGCTTTTCCAATCGAGGCCAAAAAATTAGAATTCGTTCAGCTTAATGTTTTAGATAGGGAGCAACGGCCATATGATGGCAAATTATTAATCAACAGTCTCCTATATGAGGTGAGAGATGGAAAGGTTAAAATATTTTCATCATTTGAGCATAACGATCTGGACCTAACCATTCAAAAGGTTCCTTAGGCCGGCATAATAATCGAGCTATGATTATGTCATTTAATACCTGGGATGATCCCGGGTATTAAATGATTTTATGATCTTGTCTATTTAACCCCCATTTTACTTATATCAGGTCTTAAAAGGCAGGAGAAGTTGCATAACCCCTAAAATTACTGGATTTATGCCGCATAATTGTTATGAGTAGTGGGAAATGCAGGGGGAAAGGACGAGAAGGCGCTGCCTAGCCCTGTTCCCAGGGATACATCTTGCATCAAAGGGTTCCTACAGATTTGTGCACCAAAACCAATTGTGGTTTTGGTGCAGAATCATATTTATACTTGGGGCTTTATTCCTTGAGATAAGCCTAAAAGTAAAACCTTGGCTGGAAAGGTATAAATAGGTGCAGGGGCAGCAAAGGGTTTTGCCTGGTCGATGGCGAAAAATACTAAGGTTATTATTTGGAAATATTTTTAGGCCGGAATTATAGGGGAGACATGTTCCATGTTATCGGAAGAGCAACTGGTAAAAAAGAGTCTACAGGGTGATTTACAGGCTTTTGAGGAACTGGTGCTGGGCTATCAAAGCAAAGTATATGCCTTAACCTATAGATATATGGGAAATGAAGAGGATGCCTATGACATGTTTCAGGAGACTTTCATCAAGGCCTATCGTTCTTTGCCTTCTTTTAAAGGCAAATCCAGTTTTGGTACCTGGATTTACCGTATAGCCAGCAATGTTTGTCTGGATGAGTTCAGGCGCCAGAAACGCAGGATTCCTACCCTGTCTCTAGATGAGCCGGCTGCAACTTTCAATGGAAACCAGGTAGAAATGGAAATCGCGGATACTTCCTATTCAGCTGACATATTATACGAACAGAAAGAATTATCCTTAAGCATACAGGAAGTACTGGATCAAATGAAAAATGAACATAAAACCGCCATTATCTTAAGAGATTTTATGGATCTTAGTTATGAGGAGATGGCAGAAGTCCTGGATTGTTCTATTGGAACCGTAAAATCACGTCTCAGTCGAGCTAGAAATATACTAAAGGAAATGTTGCTTAAGAGGGAACTTTTACCTTAAAGCTTGCGTCTAAAAATTCAGGGAGGAAGTCTTTATGAGATGTAAGCGGATAAGGGATTTATTGTCCCCCTATATAGATAAAATGACTAATGAGCAGGAAACTCAAGCGGTAGAAGCTCACTTGCAGGTTTGTGCCCGATGTCGGGAAGAACTGGAGCATTTGGAGTCCCTGCGCCATATGATGCAAGAGCTTAAATTACCTCCGGTAAGGGATAGTGCGGTTCAAGATTTACACCAGCGTTTGCTGGTAGAACAGCGAAGAGATAAGCCGGTTGTAATTGCCATGGGCCGTAAGCCAAAATGGATCGCAGGAGTAGCGGCCGGCTTGCTTATGGCGGTAAGTATATATGCCAGTGGTCTTGTGCCCGGGGCCAATCTGGCCTTATGGTTTAAGGCCGATGAAAAAGACAGCAAACCTTCAGTGGCCATTGAAGAACCTATGCCTTCCTGGGATAATACTGACAGCGAAAAGGAAGATAATAATCCCACAGAAGCTGCCAACCCTGAGAAGGACCCCAGCACTCCTGCTGATAATGAAATCCCAGAAGAACCTGGTTCTAAGGACCAGCCTGATACTAATAACAGTAATACGGAAGTTCCAGCTAGCAATGTAACCCCGGATCCTATTAAAGTAAATGTACCCCGGATAGCCCAGAGCTGTTCCACCCGGGTAATGGTAGAAGATACCGGAGATTCTCTGGCTCGTATAGTACAAATCGCTGATGTGGGCAATGGAATAGAATTTGTTTCCACATCTAATAACAGCAGTGCTCAAATTATGTCTGCTACCAGTACGCGAGAAGTAGTTTTTAAAGTTAATAAAAGCCAGCTGAATAGTTTCTTAAGCCAATTGGGAAATCTGGGTCACCTGACTACTCCCATTTACGACCAGATCGTGTTAACTGAGGAATTCAGCAGCATTGAGAATAAAATTAGCGGTCTGGAACAAGATATTCAGAGCTTGGAATCGGAAAGCAGTATTTCTACTGAGGATCAGGCAAAATTGACGGCATTAAAACAGCAATTAAAAGATTCCCATAGCCAAAAAGGTCAGCTGGAGAAAGAGCTTAACACGGTAAACATTACCGTTTATCTGGTTCAAAACGTTAACCCCTAGTCTAAAAGATGGAAGCTATAGTATTTTCTTATAGCTTCCTTTTGCTTGCCATATTCCCCTAAGCAAATTTCCTTGCTAAATATCAGAGGCCGGAAGGCATTCTGCCCCATCTCTTATTTAATTAACTTTCCCTATTTATACCAAGCAGTCTTATGCGTGATACAAGCAGAAAACATGCCACTCAAGTATAGATGGAAAAAAAATACTTTAAATTCAGCCGCTTTTTGGAGGTATAAGCAAAATTTTATTGAATACCTATAGTCATGATTAAAGTGGGGGCAAATGTATGAAAAAAGTGTGGGGTATATTTTTCGGACTGTTGTTAAGCGTCCTGGGATTATTACTGTTTTGCAATCCATTGTTGGCTGCGGATGATTTGGTACTAGATGAAATAAAAGTTTTGATTGAGACTCATTATGTTGATGAACTGGATCTGGACCGTTCAAATATCAACTTCGTTGGTGATCTAATAGCTGAACTGAGGGATCCCCATAGCCAATATCTGAGTGCAGAAGAGATGGAAGAATTTATTGCATCTATCGAAGGTCTATATGCTGGTATCGGAGTGTATATAAACGGTAACCTGCTGACAGAAGGAGTTGAAATAAGCGGCCTCATACCCAATTCTCCGGCTGAACAGGCAGGTATTAAGACCGGGGATATTATAGTGCGAGTTGACCATAAAAGCCTGGAAGGATTGGACCTGGACGCTGTTCAGCAGATCTTATTGGGACCTGCCGGAAGCAAAATAGAGCTAGAAGTAAAAAGGGGAAAAGAGCATTATAAACTTATTCTGGAGAGGCAGTTGATACAAGTTCCCCAGGTAAGCTGTACCCAGCTTGACTTTAATACCGTCTATATAGATATTGACAGCTTCAGCGAAACCGCCTACCAGGATCTGCTGCCTAAAATCGATGCCTGCCGTCAGGAAGGGGTCGACAAATGGATAATTGATTTGCGGGGCAACCCGGGAGGGTATATAAACGCGGCACTGGATATATCAGGCATATTTGTAGGATCGGAAATAGTCACGGTTCTGGAAGAGAGAGAGGATATCAGCAAATATCAGGCCCAGCAGCTGGGTATACAGATATCTGATCCAGTGATAGTATTAATAGATGAAAACAGTGCCAGTGCTTCGGAGATTATGGCGGCAGCATTAAAGGATCACCACCAGGGAGTGCTGCTGGGCCAGACCACCTATGGGAAAGGTACCGCCCAGGCCATTTTCCCTCTTTCCAATGGAGATTATCTAAAACTAACTACCGCACGTTTTTATTCTCCCTTGGGCTTTTCCATCAACGGCACGGGGGTAGAACCTGATCTGCCGCTGCAAAGTAGTGACATGATTAAGGCTGCCGAATTACTGCTATCCGACCCTCCGGATGGGGGAGCGGGCAGCTTTGAATTGCTAGCCGATGGACATGAATTTGTAGTGGACCTGGCCTTGGCTAGAAGCTCAAATTATTGGGGGGTATGGGGAGAAATCAACAGTGAATTGGAGCTTTTGCCGGCCTATAAGGCTCAGGCAGAAGAAGATTATAGTTTGCTCAACCCTCAGCAGTTTAAGAATAAGGCCAGTTGGTATTATCCTCAGGCTCAAGATCTGGGCCGCCTGGATAACTACCAAAACAGCCGGGAGCTGATTTTGTATATTTCTCCAGCCAGGGATCTGGGTAATCAGCAATTGGAAGTCCGCCATGCTGCTTCTGGTGCTCAGCTGCCATTTAGGGTGCTTCAGGAGGGCAACTTGATCAGGATTCAGCCTGAGGAAGAAATGCTGCCGGGAGAATACTGGCTGATTTTAAAGGGCAAGGAACGGGATACTTACCTGGCTCGAATCGAGGTCCAGCAGTGATTCCCCTGGGAAAAGTCATATTTCGTGGAGCGAATAAACCCTGGGGAAGATCCTTCACTTGGCTCAGCATGACAGTATTGGTTTAGGGTAAATCATTTAGAGTCGCAGATAGCGAATAATATCGTTGACCGTTCCCGGGAGGAGAATATATAATTGGAATAGACTGACCAGCCGGTCGGTAATTACGCCATAATAATTGGGAGGGAAAAAATTGAAACACAGAATTAAGCTTATCGGCCTGATGCTGGTAATAACTATGATTTCTACCTTAAGCCTTGGAGGCTGCGGTAAGACCGAGGAGAAAGTACAAGAATCGGAACTAACGGTGAAAGTAGCTAAGGCTCAAATTAGAGCTATTGCCAAAACTTCTCAATATTCAGGCAGTATACGAGGTATTAACGAAGTAAACGTTATGCCTAAAGCAGTTGCCCGAGTAACCTCTATCAATGTTAAGCCAGGGGATAATGTAAAAAAAGATCAGGTTCTCATAACCCTGGACAGCAGCGATTATCAAGCCGGTATTCGGCAGGCGGAAGCAGCCTTGGCCATGGCGGAAGCGGGGAAGCGGGCTAACGATGTACAGAAGACTGCTGCCCAGGCCAATTATGAGCGGATCTTAATGCTACATGAGGGAGGCGGGGTTTCAGACAGCCAACTGGAAGCGGCCAAAGCTCAATATGATGCACTCAATTCGGGTAGTGCGGAGGCGGCTGTGGAACAGGCTCGAGCTGCTCTGCAGCAAGCTACAAATAATATCGGTAATTGTACCATTAGCGCACCTATCAGTGGGGTGGTGGGCAGTATAGGGCTATCCATGGGGGAAATGGCCAGCATGCAGTCCCCAGCCGCTATAATCAGTGATACCTCTCGTTTGGAAGTGGAAGTACAGGTGAGTGAATCAGAAATATCCTATGTGCAAGAGGGCAGCGAGGTAGAGGTAAGGGTTGGTGCAGTCAGAGAGGATCCTTTTAAAGGTATAGTGGATAGTGTATCAGTGGCAGCAGATCCCAGCAGCAAGAACTACAAAGTAAAAATTACTTTGGATAATCCCGATAGAATGATTAAATCTGGTATGTTTGCCCAGGTTGCATTGTCTACGGTAGCTGAACCCCAGGCTCTATGCGTTCCCCGCAATGCCGTCATACCGAAAGGGAGCCTGTCCGTGGTATACATAGTAGATGAAGACAGCCGAGCCCGTATGCAGGAAGTTGAAACCGGTATTGAGAACAGCAAATATATTCAGATAAGCAAGGGGCTTAAAGAGGGCCAGGAGGTAATAGAAAAGGGTAATACGCTGGTAAGCGATGGCAGCAAGGTCAGGGTGGTTGCCGGAGGTGAAAAATAGTGAAAATAGTCAATTTTTCAACCCGGAGACCTGTTAGTATTGCCATTATTGTTTCAGTTATATTAATATTAGGATTTTTCTCCTTTTCACGTACCTCGGTTGATCTGCTGCCAGAGATGAACTTCCCCATGGCCGCTGTTATCACCAGTTATTCTGGGGCCGGACCGGAAGAAGTAGAATCCCAAATTACCAAAACCATGGAGGGATCATTAAACAGCCTCAGCGGCGTCACTGAGATCCAATCCACATCCAGCGACGGAAGTTCGGTAGTTCTGTTGATGTTTGACTGGGGTGTTAACATGGACAGTGCTATGCTGGATATCCGGGAAAACATATCTTTTGTTGAGAGCTTTCTGCCGGATGGAGCCGGTAAACCCATGGTAGTGAAGATGGACCCAAATATGATGCCTATTTTGCAGATTGGAGTAAGCGGGGGGGATCTGGAACAGCTTCAGGACATCGCTGAAGATATTATCGAACCCCGACTCTCCCGTATTCCAGAAATAGCTTCGGTATATATAACCGGCGGCAATGTGCGGCAGATCAGTGTGGAAGTTGACCCGGTAAAGCTGGAAAATCATAATCTTACCCTGTCCCAGCTGACTTCTGTGCTGCAGGCAGAAAATTTTAATATGTCCGGAGGACAGTATGAACAGGGGCAGCGCAAGTATTATGTGCGCAATCTGCAACAATTTCAGTCCACCAAAGACATAGAGGATGTGCGCATCCTAACCGCTGCCGGACAGGCGATTCGTCTGGGTGATGTGGCAGAAGTTAAGGACGGTTATGAAGAAACCACTCAGTATACCAGAGTCAATGGAGAACCAGCAGTGGGTATCCATTGTATGAAACAGACCGGAGCCAATACGGTAGCCGCATCCAAGCAAGCATTGGCAGAACTGGAGAAAATCCAGCAGGAAATGAATATTGATCTTAAAATCGATGTGGTTATGGATCAGGCTGAATATGTCCAGCAATCCATTCAGAACACGGAAAAGATGATTTTGGAAGGGGCACTGTTAGCCATACTGGTTATATTCCTCTTTTTGCGTAACTGGCGCAGCACTTTCATTATTTTCGTTTCCATACCAGTATCCATAATCGCTACCTTTATTTTAATGTATTTCACTAACAGCACTGTGAACCTGATTACTATGGGGGGACTGGCCTTGGGGGTAGGCCGAATAGTGGATGACTCCATTGTAGTATTCGAAAATATATATCGACATCGGCAGATGGGAGAACCCCGTATGCAGGCGGCCCAGAACGGGGCTTCGGAAGTGGGAGGAGCAGTAATAGCTGCTACTATGACCATTATAGCGGTTTTTGCTCCCATTGCTTATGTGCAGGGATTGACCTCCATACTGTTCCAGCCTCTGGCTATTACCATATGTTGTGCCATTCTGGCCTCACTCTTTGTATCCCTGACCATTATACCCCTCTTGGCTTCACGCATGCTGACTGATGAAACCATGGCGAAAATGGCTCAACTTAATCTGGGAGAAGGGAACAAGCCTGGAGACCGCTTTGGTCGCTGGCTGGACGGACTCAGCGAAAAGTATAGCCGACTACTGCAGGGAGCCTTAAAGCGCCGGCGCCGTGTAATAGCACTCGTAACCCTGATCATGGTTGCTTCTTTAGCCCTGGTACCGGTAATAGGAGCTGAGTTTATGCCGGCTATGGATACCGGGGAGATATCAATCAATATTGAGATGGATAAAGGCAGCACTATTGACAATACCGATGAAGTTAGCTTGGAAGTTGAAGAACGATTACGAACTGTTCCCGAAGTGGATTTGATATTTGCCAGCGTAGGTTCTTCTTCGGTAATGCTCATGGGTTCAGGATCCCAAACCGATGTGTCCACCATGTATGTGAAACTCTGTGCCCGTAAAGAGCGGGATAAAGATGTTAATGCAATGACCGAGGAAATACGCCAGATGCTGGCTGATATTCCTGGAGCTAAAATTGAAGTGGGAGTAATGGACAATGCAAGTATGATGTCCGGCGGCGGTGGGGCTATAAGCATTCAGCTTAGAGGTGATGATTTAGATGTACTTAGGGATCTATCCGAGCAAATCACAGAAGTGGTTCGAGAGGTACCTGGGACCCGGGAAGTAGTATCATCACTTACCGATGGTTCACCTGAATTGCAGATTCATATCGATCGCGATAAAGCAGCTGCCTATGGTTTAACCCCGATTCAGGTTTCTTCCACCATAAATGCAGCCATGCAGGGGACAGTAGCTACCCAATACCGGGTGGAAGGTGAAGAGGTAGATGTAAAAGTCAAATACTCCGGCGAAGAAGTACAGAATATAGACTACCTTAAAAACCTTACCTTAAACAATGCCATGGGAATGAAAGTGAAGTTGTCCCAGATTGCAATCTTTAAAGTGGAACAGGGTCCTATATCTATAGACCGCCACGACCAAGTAAGAATAGCCAATATTAACGGAGATCTTTTTAATCGAGATTTAAAGAGTGTAACGGATGATATCAAGGCTGGCGTGGATAAAATAGAGTTGCCGTCGGGGTATGAGGTTGAATTTACAGGTGAGAACCAGCAAATGATGGATACCTTCGCTGATCTGGCTTTGGCTTTAATACTGGCTATTATCCTGGTCTATGCGGTTATGGCGGTACAGTATGAATCCTTTTTCAATCCTTTTGTAATCATGTTTTCTCTGCCTACCGCTTTGATAGGTATAATCCTTTCCCTCTTTATAACTGGGCGGGCTCTTAGTGTTCCAGCTTTTATCGGGGTTATTATGCTGGTCGGGGTAGTCGTTTCCAATGCCATAGTGTTTGTGGACTACCTGAAACAGCAGGTGGAGAAAGGCATGGAGCGGGACGAAGCAATAATCGAAACTGGACGAGTAAGGTTAAGGCCCATACTCATGACCGCCTTCAGTACTATTTTGGCTATGACGCCCCTGGCTCTGGGTTTTGGAGAAGGAGGGGAATACCAGGCTCCACTGGCTACGGTGGTAATTGGGGGCTTATTGGTATCCACTTTGATTACCCTGGTGTTGGTGCCGGTAGTATACTCCATTTTAGACGATATAGGACGCCGGCGTCGGCATAAAAAGACTGAAGCCAAAAAAGTAAAAAATGAGCTGAGTCTGGAGCTGGAATAGTTATAATATGTGAAAGCTGCTTAGGGCCAATAGTATATCCAGACCAGGAAGACGAAGTAAAAGAACCCGACTGGGATGAGAAGCAGGAAGATTTAGATCAAGCTGGTAGAGCCAAAGTAACTAATCAAGAAGCGCAAGCCCGGGCTGATATTTAGTCGGCCCGGGTTTAATCCAAGATCAGTTTAGATAAGGGAGTAAAGATTAAGTACAAGGGGGGCTTTGGTGTGAAAGAAATCATTGAAAAAACCGTGAATAAAAGAGAGCGGATCCTACTGGCTGCGGTAGAAGTTTTTACTCGTAGGGGCTATAACAGTGCCCGAATGGAAGAGATAGCCGAGACAGCTGGGATTGGTAAAGGCACCCTGTATGAATACTTCGATAGTAAGTTGCAGCTATTTAATGAAATGATCATCAAGTCCTGGGAAGAATACACCAATTCCCTAACTGCTGATTCCATTCATCAGCTCAGTTTCGAAGACACTATCCGGGAAATAATTAAGGGCCATTTCACCTTCAGCAAAAAAAACAAAAAGTTGGCCCGCATACTATTCTGGGATACCGAAATCATGGATGAAGAACTAAGAGAATGGATGCACAGGCGCAAGACAGAGCAGGAAAAACTAATCGAGCAGATGGTAAGCAGAGCGGTGGCAGCTGGGGAGATAAAGCCGGTAGACACCATGCTGGTGTATATAATACTAGGGGGACTAGTAGGCTCCATCTGGGCCATTAACATCCTGGAAAACTGGGAAATCGATCCGCAAGAACTGGCTGATCAACTCACCGACGCGGTCATGAACGGCATCCGCAATTGACAATGGGGACGGTTCCCCCATAATTGGTATTAATCCTCTTCATGGTCCTGGATAAGGATTCCCGCTCTTTTCTAAATACCATATGCACATGCTTACTCACCAAGCAATAAGAGTATAAGCCAAAACCAAAGTCGGTTTTTTGCTCTGTAAAGAATGTATGAATTTCTACCTGTTTTCGGTTTAATAAAGATATCTTTCTTTTCCTCCTTCTAACCATAATATGGTAACAAGAGGTATAACCATATACACGAGGATCTCTCGACATAGCCTACCCCATCTCCTCGAGGGCATATTTAAACTATAGGAGACCCTGGACCTAAAAATTTTGACTTCAAGCTGGGAATATAATACTATGATGCTAAATACATCTATGATAGTTAAAAAAGGGAGATGCTATGGAAAAAAATCTTATTGAAAAGGCTCGGGAATTGATTAATGCTAACTATATTTCCACTACTCTGAGCACTGTAGATAGGGAATATAATGTAAATATTGCAGTAATCACTATTTTGGAGATGATAGATGCTAATACCATCATCTGTGCCCGATTTGGTGCTGACAAGACCTATGCCAATTTAAAGGAAACCGGTAAGGGTGTATTCTTAGTATTAGTGACTACCGATAATCAAACCAAGGATGGCATACGGGTGTATGTTGAATTGCACGATGACCAGCAGCAGGGTTATTATTATGAGAGGATAAAGGAGCGGCTGGAGAAGACAGCTTATGGTTCCTTTCCCTTAAAGAACTGTCTGGTATTCAAAATAGTAGATATACTGCCGATTTCCATGCTGAAAAAGCAAGAATAGATAAGATAATAAAGTAGAAGCCTTACTATAAAAGATCATAAGGCAAATAGTTGACATTTGGAACCGTCTCCAATGTCATTGATTTGGAGGAATTAAGTGGTGTATTTGGGGAAAGTATTAGTAGTGTTTGGGACCAGGCCGGAGGCTATAAAAATGGCTCCGGTAATCAGAGAATTGAAGCAGGTACAAGATATTGAGACTGTGGTGCTGGTTACTGCCCAGCACCGGGAGATGCTGGATCAGGTTTTACAGCTTTTTAATATAGAGCCTGATCATGACCTGGATTTGATGAGGGAAGGACAGGATTTATACAGTATAACTACCGGGGTGTTAAATGGAGTAAGGGAAGTTTTGGAAAAAGAGAAGCCTGATCTGGTAGTGGTACATGGAGATACTGCTACCACTTTTGCGGCCTCTTTAGCTGCTTTTTACCAGAGAATACCAGTAGCTCATGTTGAGGCTGGTTTGCGCACCCATAACAAGTACTCTCCTTTTCCAGAAGAGATAAACCGCACTCTAACTTCCCGCCTGGCCGATCTTCATTTTGCACCTACGGATCTTAATCGAGATAATCTACTACGGGAGTCCATAGGAGATTTGAGGATCTGGGTAACCGGCAATACAGTTATTGATGCTTTGATACAGACAGTAAGGCCCAGCTTTGATTTTGGTTCTGAGCTATCCGGGGTAGATTTTAATCGACGGATCATTCTGCTTACCACTCATCGGCGAGAGAACTGGGGTAGCCGTATGCAACAAATTTATCAGGCCATACTGGATTTGTTGGATACCTTTGGTGATATAGAAATTGTCTTTCCTGTTCACAAAAACCCCATCGTTCGTAATCTGGCTGAATCCATGCTGGGGGAGAGCAAGCGGGTACATCTTATCGAACCGCTGGAATATGAACCGTTTGCCAATCTTATGAACCAATCATACCTGGTCTTGACCGATTCTGGAGGAATGCAGGAAGAGGCGCCTTCCCTGGGTAAACCGGTATTGGTATTAAGAGATACTACGGAAAGACCGGAAGCGGTTAAAGCAGGAACAGTAAAGCTAGTAGGAACCAATCGGGAACGAGTTTTTAATGAGGCTCGTAATTTGCTGGCCAATCAGTTGGATTATCATAAAATGGCTCGAGCAATTAACCCCTATGGGGATGGTAAAGCAGCGGGCAGGATTGCAAAGGTTATTGTAGAATTTCTTTATGCCCGTTTGGGGGCTCAGTAAATCCGTTAAGGAGGATTTAGATGTCAAAAATAAAATTTGGCACTGATGGTTGGAGAGCCATTATTGCCAGGGACTTTACTTTCAGCAATTGCCGAGTAACAGCCCAAGGGATTGCTGCTTATTTAAACTGCACTAATCTAGCCAAAAAGGGAGTAATAATTGGCTATGATAATAGATTCATGTCTAAAGAATTTGCCGAAGAATGTGCCCGGGTCTTGGTGGGCAATGGAATTAAAACCTTTATGCTAAATAAGGTAAGCCCCACCCCGGTAACGGCTTATGCAGTACATTTGAAGGGGGCCGGGGGAGGGTTGATGATTACTGCCAGTCATAACCCGGCTGAGTATAATGGGATTAAATATATACCTTATTATGCCGGACCCGCTTTACCAGAGGTTACCGATGCCATTGAAAAGGAGATCAACCGGGTTAAGGAAACCGGCAAGATCTATGAGCTGGATTTGGCTGAAGCCATGGAACTGTCCCTGTACCAGCGGATAGAGGCAGATAATGAGTATTTCAATCATATTCGCAAGCTAATTGAGGTGGGGTTTTTAAAGAAGAGGAAGATAAAAGTAGTAAGCAATCCTATGTACGGAGCCGGAGTAGGATATTTGGATCAGATTTTGACCGAGCTGGGATGTGAGGTGCGGACTATAAATAATCACCGAGATGTTTTGTTTGGCGGATCCATGCCGGAACCCATAAGCAAGCTTCTGGGTGATTTGAAAAGGGCCGTAGTGAGCTACAATGCTGATATTGGCCTGGCCTTGGATGGTGATGCTGATCGTTTTGGTATCATAGATAGCGGCGGTAATTTTATCAGTGCCAATCATATTATGCCCCTGCTTCTGGAACACCTTCTGAGCACCAGAAAATGGAGAGGGCCAGTTTGCCGATCAGTTGGCACTACTCATATGTTGGATAAAGTGGCGCGCAGTTATGGCTTAAGCGTCATAGAAACTCCAGTAGGATTTAAATACATAAGCGAAGCACTGCGGGAAAAGGGGTGCATCATGGGATGTGAGGAAAGCGGAGGCATGAGCATCTTTGGACATATTCCGGAGAAAGATGGCATTTTGGGCTGCCTCTTAGCAGTAGAAATGCTGGCTTATACGGGTAAGAGTTTGGTGGAATTGGCCGAGGAATTTAAGCATAAATATGGGCAAAGCAGCAATCAACGTATGGACATAAAAGTTGACAGCAGCGATCAGCCAGAGATACTGGAAAACATTGAGGCCTTTAATCCTAAAACTATAGCCGGTGCTAAAGTAGATTCAATTCTTGAAACAGACGGTCGTAAAATAGTACTGGAAGACGATAGCTGGATCTTAATACGGTATTCTGGAACCGAACCAGTATTTAGGATATATGTAGAGGCGGAAAATGAGGGGAGAATGATGCAATTACAGGAAGAGGTTTTAGTCAGCCTGGGAATCAAGACTAAAATATAAATGATTTCAGGTCCAGCTATCGAGGGATTTGTAAACACAGGCAGGAAAATAATGAATAGTGACGAAAGTAGTATAATGAGTGAACGTTCAGGAAGTGATGAGCAGAATATACTGGAGGGCCTGTTGCTCAAATTAATCCAGGCTCTGGAAAAAGGCCGGGATGATATCTATCTTTTAGCTGAGGCCAGCAACACTAAAATCCGACGTTTACAGCTAGAGATGGAGAACATTGATCTGGATTATACCCGGGTCATGGAACAGTTGCAGGAAAAGCAACAAAATGAAAACGTTGCCACCCAGGTGTTAAGTGAAGCTATTCCCAGTTGGGCAATCGATGGAATAGAGGAATCGAATACGGAAGGGCTGCTTGATTTAATCAAGCAGCAGCAGATCCAGATGCAGAGGAAGCGGGATGAAATCTTGCAACAGCTGCAAAATTTAAAGACTACCTACCGACATGCATATGAGTATCTGAATACCACCCATTTAGCTTTACAGGTTTTACAGGGGCAGCTTAATATATTCGATCAGCCTCAGGTGGATGCATCCAAAGGGAAACAAGCAGCTTTATGGCTCCTTAAGTCCCAGGAGATTGAGCGCCGAAAAATTGCCCGGGAACTTCATGATGGACCAGCTCAAACCCTGGCAGCTGTTTTAATGCAATTGGATTATCTGCAACGCTTGGGGGATAAGGATCTCCATAGTATGGACCATACATTGGGCCTTATAAAAGCCATGAGCCGGGAGAGTTTGGATGAAATCAGGCGTGTCATCTTTGATTTAAAACCAGCCCAGCTGGAAGAGGGTTTTTATCATACTCTGGAAGCATACTTGCGGGATATACAGCTCAAATATAATTTACAAATAGAGGTTTCTCTGATTGGCGTTAAAAGAAAATACGACCCGGCATTATCTGCTTCGATATTGCGCATTGTTCAGGAAGCCATAAGCAATATTCGTAAACATGCCGCTACAGAAAAAGCTATGCTTAGACTGGAGGATGATGGGCAAAAGCTTACCCTGATCATTAAGGACCAAGGTATTGGTTTTGATCCACAACAACAGGGTGCTCAGGAGAGTTTTGGAATCTTGGGCATGAAAGAAAGGGTTCAACTGTTGGGTGGGGTAATACAAATTAATTCTCAGCCGGGAGCAGGAACTCACATACTCATTATAGTCCCCCTGGAAGGAGAGGAAAATAATGAATGAGAAGGTTAGGCTTATCATCGCTGATGATCATGTTCTAGTAAGAGAAGGACTTCGAAAATTGTTGGAATTGGATGACAACATTGAGTTGCTTACCGTTGTTGGAGATGGGCAAGGGGCTATTAATATGGCCCGTAAAAACTCAATTGATATTATTTTAATGGACGTCAATATGCCTGGAACCAATGGCATTGTAGCTACCCAGGTAATTAAGCGAGAGATACCCTCCATTAAAATTATTGCCCTAACTATTTATGAAGATGAGGAAGTAATGGCCATGGTTAAAGCGGGAGTTTCTGCTTATGTGCTTAAAGATGTGGCCGGAAGTGAGTTAATAGATACCATTCACAGAGTTATGGATGGTGAAATAGTGATACACCCCCGGGTGGCCAACCGACTTATAGAAGAAATAACCCGGTCTGAACAGGAACAGGATGGGGTGAAACTTACCAAACGGGAAAGGGATGTACTGTCCCTATTGGTAAAAGGCAATTCCAATAAAGAAATGGCAGAAAATATGTTTATAAGCGAAAAAACGGTAAAAAATCATCTTACCAGTATTTTTCGCAAACTGGGAGTTAAAGACCGCACCCAGGCTGCTGTATATGCACTAAAAAATAAGCTAGTCACTGAAGACTAGTTAAAAGAAGTAATCAACTGACCTCCACGCCGCATATTATATATAAACTGGCTAAAAGGAGGTTCTTTTTGTGGCTGTTTGTCTTAAAATCCTATGTTTTGCCATCTGGATGACCATTATGATGGTTTTGATTCATGGGAGCAAGCAGAGAAAATCCCCTTCTCCCAGCCAGCGTCTTTGTATGCCATTAAATGAAGAAAATGATATAGAAGGCCAACCAAGAGAAATTTTATGTCAAATTAACCCTTGGCCAAAGTTAAGTTTAGATCAAAATATATAAGTTCACACGAAAATGGTTTACTTGGATATACCCAGTGCCAGTGATCGCCAAAGAATTGTAGGGGCGGTCTTTGACCGCCAGTATCAGGCATAGCCAAAAAATCATACTCGCTCTTGTTCCTTGATCAGGGGGGTTTATAAGGAAAGACGGGAAGTTACAATGTATGGATGTGGGAGTTAGAAAGTGTTTAAAAACCTTCAACTTGCTTAGTATACAGTGAAAAAAAACAGGATATGGGTTATGATTAAATAAGAAACAAGATCGTATGCAAAGGCTGGAGGGGGTTGCTTTCATACGATTTTTGCCTTAGATAGGAAAAAGTGTTTGAGGTGGGGGCAATGGAGAATATTCTTATGGACATCCTATTTCCAGTAAATGAATGCAGCCTATGTCGAGAAAAAGGAAGATTTCACAGTCGCCGTCCTTGGTGTCAGCAGTGCCAGAATGAAATAATTAGTACCCAAAACAGCCGTCCAATTTGCCGAAAATGCGGCAAATACCTGGATGTGCCGGAGGCAAGTTGCTGTGCTGAATGCCGGGATAACCCCCCGGAATTTAAAATTGCTCGAGCGGTAGGACCATACTGTAACGATAAGCTGCGTAAAGCGGTGAAAGTTTTAAAATTTTTATGCCGTCGCTATATGAGCATAAAAATGGGAGATATGATGGGGGAAGTGGTAATTGAAGAGCCTGCTTTCTGGCCTATAGACATTATAGTACCGGTACCCATTTCCAAGGGCAACTTGAAGCAAAGAGGTTTTAATCAGTCTGAATTGCTGGCCAAACAGATCAGCAAGATCTTGAAAAGATGTATGTATCCCCACCTGTTAAGGCGAATAAAGGAAACCCCTTCCCAAAGAGAACTAACCCGGGAGGAAAGAGTGGAAAACCTTTTATGTGCTTTTGAAGTAACTGATCCGACTAAAGTTGATGGCAAAAACGTCCTGCTGGTTGATGATGTATACACTACCGGGTCAACCATCCGGGAGTGTACGCGTGTCTTGCTGGAAGCTGGTGCTGAAAGCGTTGGGGTTATAACCTGGGCTACGGGCAGCGGATATTAGGAAACCAAGCCCTTACAGCTTACAGGATTCCTTGCTATTTTGATTTTAGAGCTTTATAATATGCAATACGGGTCGGCAGGAAGCTGCAGAAACATTTCCGCTTGACCTGGGGCAAAATCATACAAAGTGAGGGATTTCAATGTTTGAAGACAAAACGTTAATTTGTCAGGACTGTGGGCAAGAATTTATCTTCAGTGCTGGTGAGCAGGAATTTTACCATGAGAAGGGTTTCCAAAATGAACCGAAACGCTGTAAAGAATGCAGAACTCAGCGTAGAGCTGGTCGAAGCGAACGGGGTCCTCGCCAGATGTTTGACACCACCTGTGCCAGGTGTGGGCAGGAAACCCAGGTACCATTTAAACCGGTGGAAGACAGGCCAGTATACTGTTTACAGTGTTTCCAACAGATGAAAGAGGAAGACGCTATTTAGTATATAAAAATATATTTTCTGAAATCGATCATGGGGTCAGATACTGAGTTATTAGTACTTTGGCCCCATAAATTTGTTTATAAGTAAGTTCACACGAAAATGTTAATCCCGACATTACCCACATATAAAGAATATGCACGGAAATCGGTGATAATTGCGGGCGGGCGACCACAGGTGGCCCCTACAGACTTGCACCGTTAAGTATGGATCTCAGGATAAGTTATTGTCTGACACCTTAATTAATCCCCATAATTATACTATTAATGCACATACTACTTATAAGTATTGTGTTTTGTAGTAGAGAAAAGTGTAGACCTGGTATAAAATATAAGTACAACATCGGGAAAGGAGTGGTCATATGAAACTCGACATCAGGGGAAAAAACATAGAAGTCACCGATGCACTCAAGGATTATACCACCAAACGTCTTTCCAAGTTAGAAAAGTATTTTGATGATGTAAAAGAGGCTCAGGTTGCCCTTTCTGTAGACAGTGAGGGACATAAGGTAGAGGTAACCATACCCCTCAATGGCATGATTCTTAGGGGAGAAGAATCTACCGACAATATGTATAGTTCTATCGACCTGGTTGAAGAAAAACTGGAAAAACAGATTAATAAATATCGGACTAAACTGTATAGGAAAACCAGGGGAGCCGGATTCAGAAAAAACATGAAAGAAGAGATAGAAAAAGAGCTTAAAAGCAAAGGGGCCCATACTGCATCAGCCGAGGCCTTTAATATTGTGAGAACCAAGAGATTCGCTCTAAAACCAATGGATGAAGAAGAAGCAATAATGCAAATGAACCTGTTAGGGCATAACTTTTTTGTATTTTTTAATGCCAAAACCGATGAAGTCAACGTGGTGTATAAAAGAAAAGACTGTAATTATGGTCTGATTGAACCTCATTTTGACTAGAGTTGAAGAGTAGTTCAAAAAAGTGCTAAGATAAAATTAATCTTTTGCTTGAGGAAAGGAGCCAATTGGTTCCTTCTTTTTTTAAGGAAAGGCAGATGAAAAAAATGTTGAAGAATTTTCTAAAGAATATTTTGGATGATAATGAAAAGGAAGTAAAGCGTTATCGAAAACGGGTGGATGCTATAAATGTCCTGGAATCCAAATATGAACAACTAAAGCCGGAAGACTTTCCCCGGCAGACCGAAGAGTTTCGGAAAAGGCTAAGAGACGGAGCATCTTTGGATGATATATTGCCCGAGGCCTTTGCCCTGGTTCGTGAAGCTTCCCGCCGTACTCTGAGCATGAGGCACTTCGATGTACAGTTAATAGGTGGAATGGTGCTGCATGACGGGCGTATTTCGGAAATGAAAACCGGGGAAGGTAAGACCCTGGTGGCCACCTTGCCCGCATATTTAAATGCCTTGGAAGGAAAAGGGGTTCATATCGTTACCGTTAATGATTACCTGGCCAGCCGTGACCGGGAGTGGATGCAGCCGGTCTATGAATACTGTGGTTTGACTGTAGGTTTGGTAGTTCATGGCATGACCCCAGCTGCTAAAAGGGAGGCCTATGCCTGTGATATTATTTACGGAACCAACAATGAATATGGATTTGACTATCTGCGCGATAATATGGCGGTTAGCCAGGAAAACCGGGTGCAGGGGCCACTGAACTATGCCATCATAGACGAAGTGGACTCCATATTAATTGACGAGGCTCGCACTCCTTTGATTATTTCCGGGGAAGGAGATAAACCCACCAGTCTTTACTATCAGATAGCCAAATTTGTTCCCCGTTTAAAAGCTGAGGAAGATTATATGGTAGACGAAAAAGCCCATGTTTCCACCTTGACCGAGGAAGGGGTACAAAAGGTGGAACAGTATTTTCATATCGATAATCTGTCGGAGAATATGGAACTGGCTCATCATATCAACCAGGGGCTGAAAGCTCATAGCTTGATGAAAAGGGACCGGGACTATGTGGTAAAAGATGAGCAGGTAATAATAGTAGACGAATTTACCGGTCGCTTGATGTTTGGACGTCGTTACAGCGATGGCTTGCACCAGGCCATAGAAGCTAAAGAGGGGGTAAAGATAGAAAAAGAATCTCAGACCCTGGCTACTATAACCTTCCAGAATTATTTTCGTATGTATAAAAAGCTAGCCGGTATGACTGGTACCGCTGAAACAGAAGAAGCCGAATTCAAGAAAATTTACAATATGGATGTAGTGGTAATACCCACCCATCAGCCCATGATAAGGGAAGACCAGCCGGACATCATATATCGTAGCGAGATGGGGAAATTTACGGCGGTAGTCAACGATATAGTGGAGCGCCATAAACAAGGGCAGCCGGTACTGGTGGGAACTATTTCCATAGAGAAATCCGAGCTACTGAGTTCCATGCTGGGCAAGCGAGGAGTACCGCATCAAGTGCTGAATGCCAAATACCATGAAAAAGAAGCCCAGATCATTGCCCAGGCCGGGCAGAAAGGGATGGTTACCATAGCCACCAATATGGCTGGGCGTGGGACCGATATAGTGCTAGGAGAAGGAGTCAAAGGACTGGGCGGTTTGTATGTTTTGGGAACAGAAAGGCATGAATCCCGTCGGATAGATAACCAGTTGCGAGGGCGCTCAGGCCGGCAGGGGGATAGAGGAGAATCCAGGTTTTATGTATCCCTGGAAGACGATTTGATGAGGCTGTTTGGGGCCGCTACAATAGAGGGAGTTATGGATCGTCTGGGCATGGATGACGATATGCCCATTGAAAACAATATAGTCAGCCGGGGAATTGAAAATGCCCAGAAGAAAGTCGAGAATCGCAACTTCAGTATCCGTAAAAACGTATTGGAATATGACGATGTTATTAACCAGCAACGTGGGGTAATTTATGGAGAGCGCTATAAAGTGCTTTTGGGAGAGGACCTGCAGGAAACAGTTAGAGGCATGATCGATGATGTGGTGGATGGAATAGTGGATAGTTTTGCCGGTGAAGCCAAGTACTCAGATGATTGGGACCTTGCTGGCATGATGACCTATATAGAACAATCCTTGATACCAGCACCTGATTTTGGCAGTGAGGACCTCCTAGGCCTTACCGCAGCAGAGGCCAAGGAATTCCTGGCTGAACGCACCCAGGCCTTGTACCAGGCTCGGGAACAGGAAATGGGAGCAGAGGTAATGAGGCAGTTGGAAAAGGCTCTCTTGTTAAGGATTATTGACCAGAAGTGGATGGATCACATTGATGCCATGGATCAGCTCAGGAATGGAATTTCCCTTAGAGCTTATGGACAAAAGGATCCTTTGGTAGAGTACAAATTTGAAGCCTATGATGCCTTCCAATCCATGGTTTACAGCATCAAAGAGGACGTAGTGCGCTATATATTGAGGCTTAAGGTGGTACAGAATCCAGAAGAAAGGAAAATAAGCACCAGCCACAATGAAGAAAAAATCAAGAAGCCGGTACGCCGGGATAAGAAAATCGGGCGCAATCAGCCCTGCCCCTGCGGTAGCGGGAAAAAGTACAAACATTGTTGCGGCCAAGGGGATTAAGCAGAGAGTGATTCCATCTGGATGGACTTGGAATCATTGTTTACCGGCCCTAGCCTGGGCGGGGCGCTTTATTTATATAGCATTTGACAAATATATCAACCGATGCTAACTTAATACAGTGGAAAAGATATGAGTATATACTGATGGTAAGGGATAATAATGGTATTAATATATGTAAGTCTATTATCAGGAGACAGTCGAGGGCGATTCTCATTGTTTAAAAATACTATTCAGCCCCGGCATACTACAGCAAGTATTAATTAAGCAGATAGGAGGAGATGGTTTTGATAGAAGATCCCCAGGGCCTTTGCGCTTATATGATAGGCCGTCTGCATGAAATGAGGGCTTCTCTTTGACCTGGAAGGGAAAAAAGAACAGATTGAGATATTACAGGAAAAGACAATAAAACTAGGTTTCTGGGATGATAACCAGCAGGCTCAGTCCATACTAAAGGAAATAAGTGAACTGCAGGATATCGTAAAGCAACACCAGGAAATGTATAGTAGTATAGGATACATTCAGGATATGTTGGAAATTGCCGAAGCCGAAAATGAAAAGGAACTAATTGAAGAAACTATCAAAGAACTGGAAAGGGCACAGGAGAAATTTAGAGAATTTGAGCTCCTGTTTTTATTTTCCGGTGAGCATGACCGCAACCATGCCATTGTATCCCTGCATGCAGGGGCAGGTGGTACCGAGGCTCAGGATTGGGTGGAAATGTTGTTGCGGATGTATACCCGCTGGGCGGAGAGGTCAGACTGCCAGGTTCAGATTATGGATCTCTTGGCTGGGGATGAAGCCGGAATAAAGAGTGTTACTTTTTTAGTAGCCGGCAATTTTGCCTATGGCAAATTGAAATGTGAACAGGGAGTACATCGACTAATCAGGGTGTCGCCCTTTGATTCGTCTGGCCGTCGCCATACCTCATTTGCATCTCTATCGGTTATGCCGGATATTGATGAAGAAGTAGAGGTAGAAATTAATAGCGAAGATTTGCGTATAGATACCTACCGCTCTGGAGGAGCTGGGGGACAACATGTCAATAAAACCGATTCGGCAGTACGCGTCACCCATTTGCCTACTGGTATAGTGGTGCAGTGTCAGAATGAAAGATCTCAGCTTTCCAACCGTATGGCGGCCATGAAGATTTTAACCGCCCGCTTATATGAAAGGAAACAGAAAGAAATGGAGAATAATCGGGAGGGTTTGAAAGGCGAGCATAAAGAGATAGCCTGGGGCAGTCAGATCAGGACTTACACCCTGAACCCGTTTAACCTGATAAAAGATCATCGTACCGGGATTGAAACTGGTAATGTGCAGGCGGTACTGGATGGAGAGCTAGATGAATTCATCTATGCCAGCCTTAGCTCCAAAAACAGATAGCAGAGGGAGGATAAAGTGAGAGAAATAAATGATCGAGCAGTACTGCAGGTAAAAGAAAAAGCTCTGGCTATTAGAAGGCATATCGTGACTATGCTTAGTGCCGCGGGTTCAGGGCATACTGGAGGATCCTTAAGTGCTTCTGACATAGTAGCCTGCCTTTATTTCTGGGAAATGAACCTGGATCCGGCTAATCCGGACTGGGAAAACCGTGACCGCTTTGTATTGAGCAAGGGGCATGCGGCACCGGTATTATATGCGGCCCTGGCTGAACGGGGATTTTTTCCTACCGAACAATTAATGACTCTGAGAAAACTGGGAAGCCCTTTACAGGGTCATCCGGACATGAGAAAACTGGCCGGAGTGGAGGCTTCTACTGGCTCACTGGGGCAAGGAATCTCCTGGGCGGTAGGAATGGCTTTGGCAGGGAAAATTGATAAAAAACCCCACCGGGTCTATGTCATGGTAGGAGACGGGGAGCTGGAAGAAGGTATGGTGTGGGAAGCCAGTATGGCAGCTGCTCACTATAAACTGGACAATCTATTGCTCTTTGTAGATCATAATGGATTGCAGATAGATGGCAAAATAAGCGAAGTATTATCGCCTGAGCCCATAAGCGACAAGTTCCGAGCTTTTGGCTGGCATGTAATAGAGGTAGATGGGCACCATATTCCTGATATTATGGAAGCTCTCAATCAAGCTCGACGGGTGAAGGGACAACCGGTAGTTATAGTAGCAGCTACTACCAAGGGTAAAGGATGCTCCTTTATGGAAGATAGAGTGGAATGGCACGGGACTGCTCCCAATCGCGAAGAAATGGATAAAGCACTGGCTGAGCTGGTTTGAGTATTATAACAGCTGGACTTGGAATAGGAGGAATTGGCTCTTGAAAAAGCAGGCAACTCGAGAAGCATATGGAAAGGCCCTTCTTGAACTGGGCAAACAACACCAGGATATAGTAGTATTGGATGCTGATTTATCGAAATCCACTAAAACGGCAGAGTTTGCTCGAGTATTTCCGGAAAGATTTATCAATGCCGGGATTGCGGAGCAAAATATGATGGGTATGTCGGCTGGTTTGGCGGCAGCGGGCAAAACTGTCTTTGCCAGTACCTTTGCCGTATTCGCAGCTGGGCGAGCTTTTGAGCAGATAAGAAACTCCATTGCTTATGCTGCTTTGGACGTAAAAATTTGTGCTACCCATGCTGGAATCACCGTAGGTGAAGATGGTGGATCGCACCAGTCGGTGGAGGATATTGCCTTAATGCGCATTATTCCTGGAATGCGGGTAGTAGTGCCCGCTGATGGACCTAGTACGGGCCAATTGTTAGAGCAATTATACCATAGGAAGGGGCCGGCCTATCTGCGCTTGGGGAGACTGGCGGTAGACCAGGTTTACGCGGAAGATAATAAACTAGAGCTGGACCGAGGAGTGGAGCTTAAAATTGGAACTGAGGCTACCATAGTTGCCTGCGGAATTATGGTGGATAGGGCCATACAGGCCTGGGAGTTGTTAAGCCGGGAAGGTATTTCCGTTTCGGTAGTGGATATGCACACCATAAAACCACTGGATCAGGAACTGCTTATCAAGAAGGCCAAGGAAACCGGAGCTATATTGACGGTGGAGGAACACAGTATTATTGGAGGTTTGGGCAGTGCAGTTTGCGAGATAGTCAGTGAGTACTATCCGGTTCCAGTCTTGCGGATGGGTATAAAAGATCAGTTTGGACAATCGGGAAGGCCAGAGGAGTTATTGCAACATTATGGGCTAGGTGTAGAGGACATAGTACAAAAAGTCCGGAATTTACTAGAAATAAAATAAAAATAAAAGGATTTTATATATTTTTGTAGAACCACCTTTTGAGGGTGGTTTTTATTCTTTTGGAGGTACATTAATGCTGGTTCAATTTTATAACGTCTCTAAAATATATTCCAATGGAGTAAAGGCGTTGGAGGATATTTCATTAAAGATAGATGCAGGAGAATTTGTATTCCTTATGGGTCCCAGCGGGGCCGGGAAATCTACCGTGATAAAAATGCTCTACCGGGAAGAAAACCCTAGTCGAGGTCAAATATTCGTAGCCTCCCGCAGTCTGGTGCGTATGAAGAAAAGGGATATACCCATACTGCGTCGCAGCATCGGGGTGGTATTTCAAGATTTTAAGCTATTGGAAAGCAAAACCGTATATGAGAATGTAGCCTTTGCCATGGAAGTGATAGGGGCTAATCAGCGGGATAAAAAAAGTCGGGTATTGGAGGTAATTAAGCTGGTTGGACTTCAGGGCAAGGAAAATTCCTTTCCCCATGAACTTTCCGGAGGGGAGCTGCAACGAGTGGGAATTGCCCGGGCTTTGACCAATCGACCACTGTTGTTGATTGCCGATGAACCCACCGGTAATCTGGATATGAACACGGCCCAGGAAATCATGGAGCTTCTTTTTGACATTAATCGCAAGGGTACCACGGTAATTATGGCTACTCATGCTCTGGAATTGGTTAAGGCAGCTCATAAGCGGGTTATTAGCTTGGACAAGGGTAAGCTTGCTTCAGATTTGGCTCCGGGAGAATTGAAATGATGCCATTAAAAAATGCGGCTTATTTTTTCCGGGAAGCGTTTAAATCCATTGCCCGAAATCACCTGCTTAGCATTGCTACCATAAGTACCATTGCCATTTGCATTTTAATTTTGGGTATGTCTGTTTTATTAACCATGAACACCAGCACTTTCCTGGCTAACCTGGAATCAGATGTGGAAATTATGGCCTATCTGGAGCAGGAGCTGGATCAGGATAGCATTCAAGAGGTAAAAGATAAGCTGGAAAGCTTGTCAGGAATAGAAAGCATTACTTTTGTATCCCGGGAAGAGGCTCTTAAGGATATGCAAGAAACCCTGGGCAAAAAGAACTATGACTTGGAAAGTACCCTGGGGAAAAATCCACTTCCGGATTCATTTGAAATTAAGGCTCTTGATCCCCATGATGTGCCTCAGCTGGCGGTACAGATTGGGAAAATCCCTGGGGTATATAAGGTCAACTATGGTAAAGGAGTAGTGGAACAGCTCTTTTCCACTGCCCGCTGGGTAAGAGTGGTAAGCGTAGTATTTATTATCTTGCTAGCCCTGGGTGCTGTTTTCCTGATCGCGACCACTATTCGGCTGGCCATATTCGCTCGCAGAAAAGAAATCTATTTGATGAAATTGATTGGTTCGACGGATTGGTTTATTCGCTGGCCCTTCTTTATTGAAGGAATTGGTTTGGGAGCTCTGGGCTCTATGGTATCGATCCTAATTCTGGCATTGGCCTATGGTTCCTTGCTAAATCGAGTAGATACCATATTCT
Organism: Syntrophomonadaceae bacterium; assembly: GCA_012522955.1. GTDB lineage: Bacteria > Bacillota > Syntrophomonadia > Syntrophomonadales > Syntrophomonadaceae > JAAYJK01. The sequence goes on along the minus strand of JAAYJK010000017.1, from coordinate 37,214 downwards.
TCATGGCTTTGGTCAGTGATTTCGATGTTTTGATTCATTTATATTTGGGTTTGTTTGGAGCGGGAGTGGTACTGGGTATTATTGGGACCGCTATCTCCATCAACCGCTTTCTGGACGTATAAGAGGAGTTTTGTAAAAGGACAGTCATAAGCTAAGGAGTGATATCGTGCAAGCTGGAAATCGGCTACTGGCTCTAATGGTGAGTATATTATTTGTCTTAACTGCCATTTTGCCTGTATATGCAGATGAAATTGATAAAGCCCAGGAAAAACTGCAGGATGTGAGCCGGCAGATTGAGGATCAAGAAAGCCAGCTCAAGCAGATTAAACAGCAGGAGAACTCTATAATTGGGCAACTGCAAAATCTGGAACAGGGCATCATGGACAAAGAACAGCAGATTGAAACACTGGCAGCTAGAATTCATGGTTTGGAAAAAGATATTAACAAAACTGAGGAAGAGATAGCGGAAAAAGAAGCGGAGTTGCAGGTGCAAGTTGATTACCTATGTGAACGCTTGCTTTATATGTATGAGGATGGAATGGACGTTTCATACTTGGAGGTACTGTTCTCATCAACTAATATAAAGGATTTTCTGACCCGTTATGATTTGCTGCAATATGTAGTGGAACAGGATATGAATCTTATTGATTCTATAAATAAAAATAAGCGGGCTTTGGACATTAAGAAAAATGGCCTGGAGATTCAGAAAAAAGAGCTAGTCACTATGAGGGAGGTTCAGGAAGCACAGCGAAACCAGCTGGCAGAACAATCAGATCAGAAGCAGGAAATACTGGCCAACGTACGGGTAGAAAAAAAGACTTATGAAAAAGCTCTGGCGGAATTGGAACGGAGCTCTCGAGAACTGGAAGAATTAATCAGAAGATCCCAGTCCGGTCAGCAGCTGGGCACCGGCATATATACCTGGCCCACACCGGGCTATGGTTCCATAACATCAGCCTATGGAATGCGTTATCACCCCATATTGAAAACCAACAAGCTGCATACCGGAGTGGATGTAGGAGCCCCCATGGGAGCTAAAATTGTAGCAGCCGATTCTGGAAAAGTAATTTATGCAGGATGGCAGGGGGGATATGGACAGACCATTATTATTGACCACGGTGCGGGAATGTCCACCTTGTATGCCCATCAATCCAGGTTTGCCGTCAGCAGTGGGAAGTCAGTTAGCAAAGGTGATGTTATAGGTTATGTAGGTAGTACCGGATGGAGCACCGGACCGCACCTGCATTTTGAGGTCAGAATTAACGGTAATCCAACTAATCCCATGAGCTACCTGAGGTAGTATTCTACCCTAGCTGGGAACAGGGGAGAGAAAACCACTAAGATTATTGCATTGATAACCAGGATTAGTATTTCCTGGTTATAATTTTGGCTTGATTGGGGGCTAAGGTCTGGAAACACCGGGCATTGTTTTTCCAGGTAAACAGGAGTAACATAAAATCTAATATTTAATAATAAAATACTAGTGGTGGTGAAGACTTGAAAAAGAGAAACGGATTTTTAACTGGACTTAATATATTTTTTACCTCCCTGGGTGTGCTCTGCACCGTAGGGGTAATCTTTTTATTGGTGGTAAATCCTCTAGGATTGGGAACCCTACTTAGTGTAGTAGGATTGATAAATTCCCAGTCCCTGTACCAGATATCCCCTCAACAGATGCTAGGAGGTGCTACTGCCGGGGTAGTGGAAGCACTGGATGATCCTTATTCCAGTTACCTGGACACCCAAAGCTGGCAGGAATTAAAAATCAGATTGGAAGCCAAGTTTGGCGGTATAGGGGTTTATGTATTTCAGGATAATGAGGGAAGGATTCAATTGTATTCCCCCATAAAAGGGACTCCCGCCTATGAAGAGGGTATTCAGCATGGTGATATTCTTACCAAGATCAACGGCAAGAGCACCATGAATATGAGCCAGGATGATGCAGTGACTTTGATGAGAGGAGATCCAGGTACCCAGGTGAAATTGAACGTGTATCGAGAATCAGATAATAAGGAGTATGAATTCGAGATAGTTAGGGAAATTATAAATGTGCCCTCTGTAGAAGAAGAGGTTTTAGATGGTGGCATAGCTTATATTAGACTCAGCCAGTTTCACGCCCAGTCCAGCCGGGAAATGTCAGACAGCCTGAATCGCCTGCTACAAGATGAAGGGATACAGGGGCTGGTGCTGGATCTGCGCAATAACGGCGGAGGTGAATTTGAAGCCGCCATTGACATAGCCAGCATCTTCCTAAGCGAAGGGGAGGAGGTAGTAAGTTCTGCCGATGCCCAGGGAAATCGAAAAGTATATCGTGCTACAGCAGGTAAAACCAACATTCCTCTGGTGGTGCTGGTGAACCAGGACAGCGCCAGTGCTTCCGAGATTCTGGCAGCAGCCTTGCAAGATAATAGCAGAGCAGTGCTGGTGGGCACTACTACCTACGGCAAAGGACTGGTGCAAACGGTCTTTCCCTTAAGGGATGGAGGAGCTCTAAAACTGACTACCCAGAAATATTATACTCCTAATGGAACTGATATTAACGAGATTGGCATTGTACCTGATTATTTCGTAGAACAGAACCCTAATGGCGAAGATGTTCAGCTTAATAAGGCCATAGAGTTGCTAAAAGAAAAGCTATAAATCGGTGACGATGTCGGATCCAACCGGGAGATGTTTATGGAAATATTCTTGTTAATGGGGCGAGTGATAGTGGAAACAATTACTTCGCCCTTTTTCCTTGCCGTATATCTGCTGCTATTTGCGCTAGTATGCTGGCAGTATAAACGGCTGGAGCATCTAAGTGCCAAGCTAATAGAGAGCAGAACCAGACTTTATCTGGCCTCAGCAATATGGTCTTCTCTGCTGGGACTTTTGGGTGGATTGGCCGGCAGTATTCTGTTGATACTGCTGGGAATCAACCTGAGTGCCATAGGATTAGCCTATCTATGGGTGATAGCCCTGCTGCTTATGTTTGTTAATCCTCGCTTCCTTTGTTTTTCCTATGCGGCCGGAATTTTGTCTTTGGCTAGCCTAATCTTTTCCTTTCCCCATATCAGCATAACCCATCTCCTGGCTCTAGTAGCAGTTCTTCATTTAGTTGAGAGCTTGTTAATTCTTCTCAACGGTCATACTTATCCTATCCCTCTGTATATAAAGAAGAAAGGGCAGATAGTAGGGGGATTTAACCTGCAGAAATTCTGGCCTCTGCCACTTCTGGCTTTGGTAGGTATCTCCGGTCTGGATCCAGCTCCAGTTGTGATTATGCCTGAATGGTGGCCTTTATTGCAGGAATATTCGGGGGTAAGTGAACAGGGCTTCACCTTGCTGCCAGTGGTGGCCATGTTGGGATATGGTGAAATAAGCACCACCAGTCCTCCTTCTATACGCGTAAAACGGTCTTCCTGGAACCTATTTGTATATAGTCTGATTTTACTAATTTTGGTCTGTATTTCCTACCACCTTCCAGCCTTAACTATCTTGGCAGCCCTATTCTCCCCTTTAGGTCATGAACTGGTTATCTGGCTAGGTATGCGGGAAGAAAGCAGCCGACGTCCCTTATACATCCCCAGTCGGGAGGGGGTAAGGATTTTGCAAGTGAAGCCCGGCAGTCCAGCAGCGAGAGCAGGTCTGAGAGAAAGAGATATTATTGTCCAGGTAAAAGGCTTACAAGTACACCATTATGCCAAAGTTCATGAATTGATAAAGAGCAGCCCAAGGTGTCAGCTGCAAATTAAACGAGCGGGTCAGCCAATTACTATTCGTCTAGTTGGGGATGATCTGGGGATAATTCCGGTTCCCGAAGATCCCGTAGCACGGTATCTGGTAATGGATGAAGACCGAATATTCAGCCTAGTCCGAAAACTTTGGCATAAGTTGCCCCGAGGTCAGGTTATAAGTTAACTTACAATTACCGTTCCCCGGGTGCACGCTATAAGGTTTAAGCCCCCGCCAGTTATTTGCTTATTGGCTTAAGAATTAACACTTGCCTTATGTCTGGAATATATTAATTGTGAATACACTAATTTTGAATTTTGGGCCAGACATGGGGGTAGTATTTTGAGCGAAAAGGGAAAGATCAGATACGTTTTTACCAGCAGCCATACCAACCAGGGTTTCTATACATTTATTCCCACTCTGCTGGGAGGTATGAAAAAAGTCTATGTGCTCAAGGGAGCTCCGGGGGTGGGAAAATCCAGCCTTATAAGAAGCCTGGGGCAGGAGCTGTATCAAAGAGGATATGAGGTGGATTTCTGGCTGTCGGCCGAAGATCCCATGAATCCGGAAGGTTTATACATTAGCCAGTTGGAGAGCGCGGTAGTCAATGGCAATCTGCCCGTGGCTATAGACCCTAAATATCCGGGTCTTAGCGGCTCTATCATTAACCTGTCGGAATACCTGGATGAAGGTGCTATTAACCAACACGGTCCTCAGATAATAGACCTGGTAAATGAGGTAGAAAAGCGAAGTTTACAAGCTGGAATAATATTACAGGAGGCTTCGGCCTTAAGAGAAGGGATGGGTTCAGGCAATTGCGGAAGAATTGATAAGAGTAAGCTAAACCGGTTAATTGAAGACCTGGAAGAGGAAATACTAAAAACCCGGATGGGGGGTAGGCACTATTTTGCTACTTCCTTTACCTCGGAGGGAATTATTAATTATCTGGAAGAGATCAGCAGTAGCTGTAAGGTAAGATATTTATTAAAAGGGGGAGGCGGAGCCGGCAAAGTAATAAATGAGATAGCCATAAGAGCAAAAGGGAGAGGCCATTCCTTGGAATATTATCATTGTGGCATAAGTCCAGATCAGCTAATTATGCTGATAATCAGTAATTTGCAGGTGGCCATTATTGACGCAGGCGATACGGAGCTCCTGCTTCGTCCCGGTGATAGAATGATAGATTTGGATCAATGCATGAATGATGGCGGTGAGTTTCGAGAGAGGCTGGAGTATAGTGCCGGACAGAGGCAGTATGAAAGCCTTTTGTTGCAAGCTCAAGCTGAGCTGGAGGCAGCCCAGAAATCCCGTAAAAACCTGAAACGCTTGTACTCCGGGGCTATGAATTTCGAAGTATTGGAAGAAAAGAGACATGAGTTATTTCAAGCTCTTATGGAATTAGCAGAGAGCATGAAATAAAGCATTGGCTGCTTATTGCTTTGGGCAGTCCAAAATCATATAATAAGATGCCAAGCTTAAATCAATCTGCCCCAGACTTTTATAGCCCTGGCTAAGCTGAAAATAATAACAATGGTGGTCCGGCATTTAGCTTTAATCTTGCTGAACAGCACAAGCAATGCTGGTCCGGAGTCATCATTAAGGTGCCTTAGTCAAGGGAGAAAAAGTGTAGTCTAGCCATAGGTTGGGCCCAAAAAAGGGGATGTTTTTAAAATTTGAACCAGGTTTTATTATATGTTAATTTATAGTATTGGGCTTTCCCAATACTTTTGTTATTATTTATGAGAAAAGAGATAGATATAACTGAAATTATATCGGGAGAAAGATATTATGAAAAAGTTCAAACTACATTCTTCCTATATCGCCACTGGCGATCAACCCCAGGCTATAAAAAGCCTGGTCAGGGGAATAAGGGAAGCTCAGCGGGAACAGGTGTTATTAGGGGTAACCGGTTCTGGTAAAACCTTTACCATGGCTAGGATTATTGAAGAGCTGCAGCGTCCGGCTCTGGTAATGGCTCCCAATAAAACCTTGGCCGGTCAGCTTTTTTCTGAATTTAAACAGTACTTTCCCGACAATGCAGTGGAGTATTTCATCAGCTATTATGATTATTATCAGCCTGAAGCTTATGTTCCCTCTACCGATACTTATATAGAAAAAGATTCTTCGATTAATGATGAAATAGACAAGCTCAGGCATTCGGCTACGGCAGCCTTACTTGAACGTAGGGATGTTATTATTGTGGCCAGTGTTTCCTGTATATATGGATTGGGAGCTCCCCAGGATTATTACAGGCTGGCAGTTTCATTGCGGCCGGGAATGGAGTTAGTCCGGGATGAACTCTTGCGCAACCTGGTCCATATTCAATACGAACGTAACGAAGTTGCATTTTACCGGGGTACATTTCGGGTTCGGGGTGATGTAGTGGAGATTTTTCCAGCCTCCAGTGGGGAGAGGGCCATAAGAGTAGAATTTTTCGGGGATGAAATCGAGCGAATGATAGAATTCAATCCCTTGACCGGTGAAGTTTATGGCAAACGCCTGCATGTAATGGTCTTCCCGGCTTCCCATTTTGTCACCACCCGTGAGAATATGCTGGCGGCGGCCGAGGAAATAGAAGGGGAGCTGGAGAGACAGATTCAGCATTTCAAGAGTCAGGAGCAGTTGTTGGAAGCTCAGCGTATTGGGCAGCGGACCCGTTATGATCTGGAAATGATCAAGGAAATTGGCTATTGTAAAGGGATTGAAAATTACTCCCGCTATATTACGGGGAGAAAAGCTGGAGAACCTCCCTATACTTTAATCGATTTTTTCCCTTCTGACTACCTGTTGTTTATGGATGAATCACATATAGGGGTACCTCAGGTTAGAGGCATGTATGAGGGTGACCGGGTACGCAAACAAAACCTGGTGGACTTTGGGTTTCGGCTGCCTTCCGCTTTGGATAACCGGCCTTTGAAATTTGAGGAGTTTAATCAGAAGATTAATCAGCTTATATACGTCAGCGCTACTCCGGGACCATATGAAATGGAAAGAAGCACTCAGGTAGCAGAACAAATAATAAGACCTACCGGTCTGGTAGATCCACAAATAGAAGTGAAGCCTACTTTGAATCAGATTGATGACTTAATGGATAATATTCAGCAAAAAGTAGCCCGAGGTTTCCGAGTCTTGGTTACCACATTGACCAAGAGGATGGCGGAAGACCTTTGTGATTATCTAGCCGATGCCAAAATCAAAGTGAGATATTTGCATTCAGATATAGATGCTCTGGAAAGACTGGATATTTTACGAGAATTGCGCAGCGGAGTATTTGATGTACTGGTAGGAATAAACCTGCTTCGGGAGGGCCTGGATCTACCGGAGGTAGCTCTGGTGGCTATACTGGATGCAGATAAAGAGGGCTTCCTGCGCTCAGAGCGTTCCCTGATTCAGACCATTGGCCGAGCTGCCCGCAATGTTGAAGGCCAAGTTATCATGTATGCCGATCGCATTACTCCTTCCATGAAGCAAGCTATTGAGGAAACGGATCGCAGACGCCAGAAACAGATGGAATATAATCGATTGCATAATATAACTCCGGAAAGCATCAAAAAAGCAGTTTACCAGGCCATCGAAACCACAGTGGAGGAAGAATCCGGGGATTATGATATAAGCAATTTCACCTCCATGAATAAAGAAGAACGGGTCCGATTGGCTGGGGAGATGCAAAAGGATATGATGAGTGCGGCAGAAAAGCTGGATTTCGAACGGGCAGCCGAGCTAAGAGATGTGATTAAACAATTACTAGAACCTCCCAAGAAGAGCCGGAGTAAGAAGAGAAGATAAGGTGACAGCCTGGGAGTAGTGGATGTAATAGGAGAGATAAATAGTGAAAGAATACATTTATGTAAAGGGTGCCAGAGAGCATAATTTAAAAAACATTGACGTAGCCATTCCCCGGGATAAGTTGGTAGTATTCACCGGGGTATCTGGTTCGGGCAAGTCCAGTCTGGCTTTTGATACCATATACAGTGAGGGTCAACGGCGCTATGTAGAATCCCTTTCTACCTATGCCCGGCAGTTTTTGGGGCAGATGGATAAGCCGGATGTAGATTATATTGAGGGATTATCTCCTTCCATATCCATCGACCAGAAATCTACTTCTAATAATCCCCGTTCCACGGTTGGGACAGTAACGGAAATTTACGATTATCTGCGGCTAATGTATGCCCGGATAGGAAAGCCCCACTGTCCTAACTGCCATCTGCCCATTGAGAGGCAGACAGTGGATCAGGTGGTAGACAGCCTATTGTCTCTGAAAGAAAAGACCAAAATCAAGCTATTGGCTCCGGTAATCAAAGCTCAAAAAGGTGAACATCGAAAAGTCCTGCAAAAACTATTTCGAGACGGCTTTGTGCGAGTGATGGTAGATGGTTATGAATATACCTCGGATGAGGAAATAAAGCTGGAGAAGAATAAAAAGCATAATATCAGTGCAGTTATTGATCGTCTGGTCATAAAAGAGGGTATACAGAGCCGACTGGCAGAGTCCCTGGAACTAAGTTTTGATTTGGGTGAAGGCACTGCGGTAGTCATGGTAATAGATGGGGAGGGCAGCGAAAAGGAGCTGGTTTACAGCCAGGACTTTGCATGTACCAAATGTGGATTCAGTCTGTCCGAGCTAAGCCCTCGTATGTTTTCATTTAATAATCCTTTTGGGGCTTGTCCTGAATGCGACGGTCTGGGGGAAAAACAGGAAATAGATCCGGAGTTGGTCTTGAACCGTATCAAGAGCCTGCAGGAGGGAGCAGTGTTACCCTGGTCCAATAATCTTTATACTTATTACAATCAGGTTTTGACTGCTATGGCTAAAAAAGAAAAAATTCCTCTGGATGTTCCGTTAAAGGACTTAAGTGATAATCAGATTAATACTATACTATATGGAAATGGGCCGGAGCGCTTTAAGATTAACTATGTGAATTCTTATGGTGAGCATCATAGTTTTCGCTCCAGCTATGAAGGAGTAATTAATAATCTAAGACGCCGTTACCGGGAGACTAAGTCAGATGCCGTACGGGCTGATATTGAAAAATATATGACCAGCCGTTTGTGCCCAGAGTGTCAGGGGCAGAGGCTAAAAAAAGAGATACTATGGGTGCTGGTAGGTGACAAATCCATCAACGGGATTACTGCTATGTCGATAACGCAGTTAGATGCTTTTTTGAATGAGCTGCAATTAAATGAGACCGATGCCCTCATTGCCCGCATGGTTATTAAGGAAATCCAATCCCGGCTCAGGTTCCTTATCGATGTAGGTTTGGAATATCTGACCCTTAATCGAGCTGCCGGCAGTCTCTCCGGGGGCGAAGCTCAGCGGATCCGCCTGGCTACCCAGGTTGGTTCCAGCCTGATGGGAGTACTCTATGTGCTGGATGAACCTAGCATTGGGTTGCATCCCCGAGATAACCAACGCCTCCTGGGAACTTTGAAACGATTGAGAGACCTGGGCAATACGGTGATAGTGGTAGAGCATGATGAGGAAACTATATTAAACGCAGATTATATTGTGGATATTGGACCTGGTGCTGGTCTTCATGGGGGACAGGTGGTGGCCCAGGGCCGGGTCGAAGATATTTGGGATGTAGAGGAGTCCTTAACCGCCCAGTATTTATCCGGCCGCAAAGAGATAAACACTCCCGGTTCAAGGAGGCCTAAGCACGGTAATTCACTCAGGATATTAGGAGCTCGGGAGCACAATCTGAAAGGGATTGATGTAGAGATTCCTTTGGGTCAGCTGGTACTTATAACCGGTGTATCTGGCTCCGGCAAGAGCACCCTGGTACAAGACATCCTGTATCCAGCCTTGATGAGCCGTATTTCCCGTCAGCCCACTCGGACTTCCTTGCGTTATCGTCCTGGGCAGCACCAGGCCCTGGAAGGGCTAGAGGCCATAGATCGGGTGATTAATATTGACCAGTCCCCTATAGGTCGAACCCCCCGCTCCAACCCGGCCACTTATACTGGTGCTTTTGATGGTATTCGCGAATTGTTTGCCCAGGTTACCGATTCCCAGGTAAGGGGCTATAAACCGGGGCGCTTTAGTTTTAATGTGCGGGGAGGACGTTGCGAAGCCTGCTCGGGAGATGGAATAATCAAAATAGAGATGCACTTTCTGCCCGATGTCTATGTGCCTTGTGAGGTATGTAAAGGAAAACGATACAATCGGGAAACCCTGGAGGTAAAATATAAAGGCCAGACCATAGCCGATGTTCTTGATATGACTGTAGATGAGGCGGTGGAATGCTTTGAAAATATTACTAAAGTGTATCGGAAGCTAAAAACGCTGCAGGACGTAGGATTGGGATACATTAAGCTGGGACAACCTGCCCCCAGCCTTTCTGGAGGAGAAGCTCAGCGGGTTAAGCTGGCCACTGAACTTTCCAAACGTTCAACCGGTAAGACCCTGTATATATTGGATGAACCCACTACCGGATTGCATAAAGAGGATGTAAGCCACTTGCTGCAGATTTTGAATCGTTTGGTAGACCAGGGTGATACCGTTTTGGTAGTTGAGCATAACCTGGATGTAATTAAGTCTGCTGACCATATTATTGATTTAGGGCCTGAAGGGGGAGAACAGGGGGGGCAGATTGTGGCCACCGGTACTCCGGAACAGCTGGCTGCGGCACCCCACTCTTATACCGGTCAATACCTGCAGCAAATACTAAGGAAGGGATAAGCAGTGAAAGAACGTTTAAAACATCTGCCCCAGCAACCGGGAGTCTATATTTTTAAAGACCAGGATAGGCAGGTAATCTATGTGGGGAAAGCCATAGTATTGCGGAATCGGGTACGATCCTATTTCCAGTCCCCGGAACGTCTGCATCCCAAGGTAAGAGCTATGATGAACCGGGTCGCTGATCTTGATTATGTAGTCACCTCTTCAGAAGTAGAAGCCTTAATATTGGAGAACAATCTGATCAAGGAACATCGGCCCCGGTATAATATTGATCTGAAAGATGATAAAACTTATCCCTATGTAAAGATTACTCTGGGTGACAAGTATCCCCGGGTCTATATCACCAGGGAGAAAATGGACGGTGTGTCTCGCTATTTCGGACCCTATACCGATGTCACCTCTTTACGCGAAACCTTAAAACTGCTGAGTTCCATATTTCCCCTGCGCAGATGTCGCATATTCCGGATTGGTTCCCGGCCTTGTCTAAACCGGGATATAAAAAAATGTCTGGCCCCTTGTACGGGTTTAGTGTCAGTGGAAGAGTATAGAGCTATGGTGGATGGAGTTATTAAGTTCCTGGAAGGAGACATAAAGTCTCTGTTGGGCCAGTTGGAAAAGGAAATGAAACAGGCTGCGGGCTGCTTGGATTTCGAACAAGCGGCCCGACTCCGGGATGGGATGGCCAGCATTATTAAAATCCAGGAAAAGCAGCTGGTCAATTTTGATAAACCCTATAACCTGGATATGATAGTGGCAGTACAAGGAGAACAAAAGGCTCTGGTGTTGTTATTTAAACTACGGTCGGGCAAAATAGTAGATCGTTATACCAGCTGGATCAATTCCTCCATGGACGAAAGAGCGGAGGAGTTAATCCAGTACTTTTTGCAGCACTATTATGAGGATCCGCCGGACCTTCCGGCGGAAATATACTTGAACGTCATGCCTTCCCAACAGGAACTAGTAGAAGAGTGGTTACGGGGCAAAAGCGGGCGAGTAATAAGACTGTCCATACCTCAGCGGGGAGACAAGAAAAAGCTGTTGCTCTTGCTGGAAGAGAACGCCCGCATACTGTATCAGGAAAAGCTGGATCGAGATCAGGCCGGTACTGCTGCTCTGCTGGAACTGAGCCGGGCTTTGGAACTGCCGGAACTGCCCCGCCGTATAGAGTGTTATGATATATCCCATCTATCTGGAGAAGAGACTACCGGGTCCATGGTGGTTTTTTACGATGGACAGGCGGATAAGAAAGCTTATCGCCACTTTAAGATTAAAAGGGATCAAAACAACGATTTTGCCTCCCTGAGCGAGGTTCTGCGACGACGTTTTGAGGAAGCCAATCAAGGCAATCCCGCCTTTCTACCGGAACCGGATATGATTTTAATCGACGGGGGGTTGGGACAGGTCAATGCAGCGGCCCGGGTATTACGGGATTTGCAGGCTGATATTCCCCTGTTTAGCCTGGCTAAAAAGCAAGAAGAAATTTATCGCCCCGGGTATGCCAAAGCCTTAAAGCTTTCGGCATCGGATCCGGGTTTAAGGCTCTTGCAGCGTTTACGGAATGAAGCTCATCGCTTTGCCATCGAATATAATCGCAGCCGCAGGCATAAAAAAACAAGAATATCCAGCCTGGATGGGATCCCGGGAGTAGGACCGCACAGAAAAAAAGCCCTGCTGGCCCATTTTGGATCCGCTCAGCGGGTAAGCAGGGCCTCGGTGGAGGAGTTGCAGGAGGTACCAGGCATAAGTCACAGCCTGGCTCAGAATATATACCAGTATTGGCGGGAAAATAGAGATATACCGGGAGCCCAGGAATGAAAAGATACAGGAAATATCCAGAATATATTATAAAAATATAGAAAAATAGAGTATCATAGAGTTAAGAACTAATCTGCAAAGAAGTAAGGGAGGTAATAATATGGTTCAGGGTTGGACTCTAAGGTGGCTGTTGAACATACTGGCTATAATTATAACTGCTGCTCTTATACCGGCTTTTGATCTTACCCTATGGGCGGCTATAGTGGGATCTATATTTCTAGGCGTAATAAACGCCATCATCCGTCCCCTGTTAATATTGCTCACTCTGCCATTAAACCTTTTGACCCTGGGTTTGTTTACTTTGGTAATCAACGGTTTTATGTTATGGGTGACTTCTCTTACCATACAAGGGTTTGATATCGATAGTTTTGCTTGGGCTATTGTATGTTCTATTGTTATCAGCCTGGTTAGCTTTATCATTAGCTTCGTTGTTGAAGACAAGGAATTCAAATTCAAATAGTAAGCATTATTTAAATATATACCTAATAAACCGGGCCACCAGTCCGGTTTATCATATCTTGTGAGTTAGGGAGGATATTATGTCATTAAAACTGGTGGCCATTGACCTGGATGATACTCTTTTGGATTCAGGTTTAAGCATATCCAGCCCTTGTAAAACAAATATTCGAGCTGCCCGACAACAGGGGGTAATAATTACTCTGGCTACGGGCCGGATGTATAGCTCTGCTCTGCCTTATGCTCTGCAACTGAAGGTTGACATTCCCCTGATAACCTACCAAGGAGCCCTGGTTAAGAATTCTCAAACCCAGGAGGTGCTCTATTACCAACCTTTGAATCCAGATATGGCGGTGGCGGTTATGGAATATTTTCAAACTACTGGAATTCATTACCATAGCTATTTTGATGACCGTTTGTGTCTGGAAACCTTGAATGAAGAAGGAATGGACTATGCTCAACTGGCCGGAGTGGAGCCTTTGCTGGTAGGCAACTTGAGGGATGCTTGCCGACAGGGCCAAGAAGCCTTGAAAATAATGGCGGTAGATCGAGATCAGGAGCGGCTGATTAAGACGGAAAAGGAACTAAAACAAATATACGGTGCTTCCCTTAATATTACCCGCTCCAAACCTTATTACCTGGAAGTAATGAATCCTCTTGCTAACAAAGCCCAGGCCTTAAAAGTGCTGGCGGAGCACTTGGGCATTCATCAGCGAGAGGTAATGGCTCTGGGGGATAGTTATAACGATATGGAAATGATTAAATGGGCTGGATTGGGGGTAGCCATGGGCAATGCTCCGGCAGAGGTAAAAGCGGTGGCGGATTATGTTACCTCTTCCAATGAAGAAGATGGAGTAGCGGAAGCTCTGCAGTACTGGATATTAGGAAAGGAGCAGATATAAAATGAGTATTAAAATGGTTGCCATTGACCTGGATGATACTCTTCTGGACTCCCAGCATAGAATACCTTCTTCCTGCATCAGTGCTATACAGAGAGTAAAAGCCCTAGGAGTATATATTATTCTAGCTACCGGGAGAATGTTTCGAGCCGCCCTGCCTTATGCTCAACAATTAGAACTGGATTTACCCCTTATCACTTATCAGGGAGCCCTGGTTAAAAATTCGGGCTCTGGTGATATATGGTATGAACGGCCTATAAGGTCCGACTTGGCCCTGGAATTAATAGATTTCTTGGAATTTAATCAGGTTGATTACCATATTTATTGTAATGACCAAATTTATAGCAGGAAAATGATGCCAGTGCTTAAAACCCATACCCGGATTACCGGTATTGAGCCTATCATAACCCGTGATATACCGGGATTAGTAGCTGAGACTCCACCTCTGGAAATAATGGCGGTATTGGAGAAGGATCAGCTAGGGGGGATGGAAGCAGTGCTTAGAGAACAGTATGGACCCGAGCTGCATCTCACTCCCTTTAAGTATAATACCCTGGAAATAATGGATGCTGGGGCCACAAAAGCCAAAGCTCTGGCTGCTGTTGCGACTGCTTTGCGTATTGAGCCCCAGGAGGTTATGGCCATTGGTGATAGCCATAATGACCTGCCTATGATTAAATGGGCAGGTATGGGAGTAGCGGTTGGCAATGCCCATTCACAGGTGAAAGAGGCTGCTGATTTTGTTGCCGGATCCAATGATGAAGGAGGAGTAATACAGGCTTTGGAAAAGTTCATCACTAAGGATCGCTAGGGCGGGTATTTTTAGCTGCTCCTATGGAAAACATAGACTAATACGGCAGGATTAAGACCAAGGAGTAGTAATGGTCAGCTGAGGCCAGTAAGAATCACCGTTAAATAGATACATAAAGGCAGGAGGGAATCAATGATGGCTGGTGATATGAGTGCTGAAAAAATGATGGGATACCTATACGAGTTGCCGGATCAGTTCCATAACAGCCTGGGACTGGAATTTGACTTTATCCAGCGCTACAGGGAGGATTACCGCAATGTAGTGGTAACTGGCTTAGGGGGTTCAGCTATTGGAGGGGACATCCTCCGTAACTATGCGGCTAAAAAGGCCAGGCTGCCAATAGTTGTTAACCGGGATTACCATTTACCGGCTTTTGTCGGTCCTGATACGCTGGTATTGGCGGTTAGCTATTCGGGCAATACAGAAGAGACTCTGGCCGCCTACGAACAGGCGGTTGATCGTGGAGCCAGAATAATCATTTTGAGCAGCGGGGGAAAACTAAGCGAATATGCTCGCCGGGATGGACAAGGACTGATTCAGCTCCCGTCTGGATTTGTTCCCCGAGCCGCAGCGGGTTGGCTCTTCGCTCCTCAGGCCTTGTTACTGGGTGAAATGGGCATAATACCAGGGGTGGAAGAGGAAATACGAGAAACTGCTACAGTATTAAGAGAACTGCGGGAATCTCTGAAACCCATAGTTGATGTGCCGGTAAACCAGGCGCGAGTGATTGCTGGAAAATGCCGAGACAGCATTCCAGTAATATGGGGAACTACAGGAGTATCGGAAGTGGCGGCTCAGCGCTGGAAAGCCCAGATTAATGAAAATGCTAAAAGCCCAGCCTACTACAGTATTTTTCCTGAACTGAACCATAATGAAATAGTGGGCTTCGAAGCCCCAGCAGATTTGTTGCAGCGACAAGTATACATTATTTTAAGGGATAAACAGGATAATGAGAGAATACAAAAACGCATTGAGATCAGCAAGACTATTATCAAGGACAAGGTAAAAAGCATCATTGAAGTTTTTAGCCAGGGAGAATCCTATCTAACCCGGGTCTTTTCGTTAATATATGTGGGTGACTATGCCAGTGCTTATTTGGCTTTGGAATACGGAATTAATCCTACCCCGGTCAAAATGATAGATTTGCTGAAGGAGCAATTGGCTCAATAGGCTTAAAGCAATGGAAGGGACTAGGCGGATTAAAGTCAGAGAATAGTATTAGGAAGGAGGAATAATGGACAAATTATAAATAACAAAATCGAGTAGGAGGGGTATTTATGAATTTCTTCGGAGATTATCATACCCATTCCCGGTACAGTGACGGTCGGCAGGGCATAGAAAATATAGTTCATGCCGCATTCAGTAAAGGACTGCTGGAAGTAGCCATTACTGATCATGGCCCTCTGGCCGCTGTTATAGGGGTAAAGAAGCAAGAGAGCTATCTTGATATTAAAGAAGAAATTTACCAGGTTCAAAGAAAATACCCTAATATTCACATCCTCTTAGGAGCTGAGGCCAACATCAGAGATTTGGATGGCACACTCGACCTGGATGAGGAGATTATGGAAGAGCTGGATATTCTAATAGCCGGCTTGCATCCCTATACCTGGCCTACCTCTATAAAAGACGGATGGAGCATTATGGCTGGTAATTCCCTGCGCCGCCTAGGTCCAAGATTTCAAAAAGAGGCGGTGAAGGCAAATACCAGGGCCATCGTAGCGGCTCTAAACCGTTATCCTCAGATTGATATTTTATCTCATCCTGGTTTATTTTTTAAAGTCCATATAGAAGAGGTAGCCTGGGCTTGTAAAATCAGGCAGGTATTATTTGAAATAAATTGTGCTCATAAATATCCACCAATTTCTGATATAATTGAAGCTAACCGGGTTGGTGTAAAATTCATAATTAATAGTGATGCACATTTTCAGGAATCGGTTGGCAACCTAGATTATGGAAGTTGGATAGCAGACAAACTGGGGATTAATAGAAATACAATAGCTAATCGCCGGTCCGGGGGGGGATATAAAAAGTGGTCGAAAAAAGCGAAGGATTGCGCATACTCATAATTACTGGCTTATCAGGAGCAGGAAAAACCCAGACCGTCAATTGCCTGGAAGATATTGGTTATTACTGTGTCGATAATCTCCCGCCTGCACTCTTGACCAAATTTGTAGAACTGGGTATACAATCAGAGGGTAAAATTGATAAGGTAGCCCTGGTTATGGATGCTCGGGGTGGGGATTTTTTCCTTGATTTATCTCGAGCCTTGAAAGAACTGGAGCAGGGCCATTTACAGTATCAAATATTGTTTTTGGAAGCCTCAGATGAGGTATTGGTAAGGCGCTTCAAGGAATCCCGGAGGAAGCACCCCTTATCCGGACGCTGGAGACTATTGGAAGCTATACAGATTGAAAAAACCATGCTGGAAGAACTTCGTGGTCAGGCTAATGTGGTGATTGATACTTCCAATACTTCTTCCCGGGAGTTAAGGGAGAAGTTAATTAGCCTCTATGGGAAACAGTCTCTTAACGGGTTTTCCATTAATGTAGTGTCCTTCGGATATAAAATGGGAATACCCTTGGATTCAGATCTAGTAATAGATGTGAGATTTTTACCTAATCCCTTTTATGATCCGGTGATGAAAACTATGACCGGTATGGATCCGCCGGTAAGAGATTATGTTATGAAATCTACCGTTACTCAGGCGTTCAATCGTCGCTTCCTGAGTCTATTAAAGTATTTAATTCCCCACTATATCAAAGAGGGAAAAACCAATCTGGCCCTGTCCATCGGATGTACCGGTGGTCAGCATCGCTCAGTAGTACTGGCTGAACATATATCTCAAGAATTAAATGAAATGGGATATAATGTATTAGTTAAACATAGAGATTATGCCAGGTTTAAAGTGGAGGAGTAAATGGCAACGAATAGAGAACTGGGTATTGTAGTAATAGGTGGAGGTACTGGCCTGGCGGTTTTATTAAAAGGATTAAAAAAATATACTTCCCGGCTCACAGCCATAGTAACGGTCAGTGATGACGGAGGCAGTTCCGGACGATTGCGGGCAGAAATGGGAGTTTTACCTCCGGGAGATATTCGCAATTGTTTGGTGGCTCTGGCTGAAACTGAAACCTTGATGAATAAGGTTTTTCAGCACCGTTTCCAAGCTGGGGGAGGAATACAAGGACACAGCCTGGGCAATCTTCTCTTGGTAGCCATGAGTGAGATTGCGGGGGATTTTATATCGGCTATTCAGGAAGTCAGTAAGGTGCTGGCAGTGCGGGGAGTGGTGTTGCCTGCCACCTTGGAACCGGTAGTGCTGGCTGCCACCATGGAGAACGGTGGTACCGTAATAGGTGAAACCAGGATCAGGAACCATGAAGGTAAGATACAGAGAATCTCCTTGATCCCGGACCAATGTCTGCCAGTACCGGAAACCTTAAAGGCCATTCAGGAAGCTGATGCCATTGTACTTGGGCCGGGCAGCCTTTATACCAGCATAATTCCTAATTTGCTGGTCAAGGGGGTAGCCGAATCTATTACCCAGGCTAGTGCCCCCGTGATTTATGTTAGCAACATCATGACCGAACAAGGTGAAACCGATGGTTTTACTGCAGCTGACCATTTGCAGTCCATAAAACGACATTTGAATCGGCAACTAGTGGATTTTGTGATTATCAACTCCGGGGTAATTGATGAGCATAGGCTTAGGCGCTATCGTCAGGAGCGAGCAATTCCGGTATCGCCGGCATATGAAGACATCCAGGCTATGGGAATTAATATAATAAAAGAGGATTTAGTTTCCAATGATGATGTAGCCTGGCATGATTCAGATAAACTGGCTCGCACTATTCTTACCCTCTTAGATTGATAAAGCCAGGGAGAAGACGCTATGAGTTTTTCCAATGATGTTCGCAACGAGTTAGCTCGAGAAATGGGTGAAAAAGAATGTTGCCAGAAAGCTGAGCTCTCAGCATTGTTTGCCAGCAGCGGCAAGCTGAGTGGAGAAAGCTCAAAATACCTGCTAAGCCTCACCCTGGATAATGCAGCAACGGCCAGAAAAGCCTTTAAAATGATTAAAAATGTTTATGGATTGCAATCCAAGGTGAATGTTGCCAACAGAAGGTTTTTTCGGAAAAACCGCTTTTATGTGGTTAACACGGAACTGGGTCGGGATCTTAGTAAACTCAGGTCTGAAATTATCTTGTATCAATCCCCGGACATAAGCAGGCGAATCAACTGGTCCCAGCTGGGAAAAGCCTGCTGTAAAAGAGCTTACCTGCGGGGGCTATTTCTTAGTCGGGGTTTTATCAACCGTCCCGAGGGTAGCTATCATCTGGAAATTATCTGTAATACCAGCAAGATGGCGGCGGACATAAAAAAACTAATGGGATTATTTGACCTTCCGGCGGGGATAGTAGAGAGAAAGAACAGCCTGGTTATTTATCTTAAAGAGGGTGAAAAGATAGTTGATTTCTTGCGTTTGGTAGGAGCCAATAAAGCTTTGTTGGACTTCGAAAATGTTAGGATACTAAAGTCGGTTCGTAATAACGTTAATCGGCAGGTCAATTGTGAAACCGCTAACCTGGCTAAAACTATAGATGCATCTTTGCGGCAGGTAGAATTAATTCAACATTATGTAGAAAAGAATGGTTGGGAAAGCATCCCCATCAACTTACGGGAGCTGGCCTTGTTAAGAGTTGAACACCCGGACTATTCCTTGAAAGAACTAGGGTCTATGCTGGGTCCCTCCTTGAGCAAATCGGGTACTGCCTACAGAATGAGGAAACTGGAAACCTTGATTGAAGCAGATGCTGGGAATGAGCAGTGATTGGCAACAAAGATTAATATAGCAGGAACTTGTAACTTTATGACGAATGAAGGAAATAGATAGTCTTTGAAGCGGAGGGACAAAGATGCGGCTGACACAGGATGTTTTCTTGGAACAACAGCAGAAACTGATGATGACTCCTGAATTACGTCAGGCTATTGCTATCCTGCAGATGTCTACCATTGAATTGAGTGAGTATATCGAGCAGGAGCTTCAGGAGAATCCCTTTTTGGAATTGAAAGAACCTGAAGAAAGCCTTGAAGCTGACAAAGTAGAGCAGGAAGAAAACGATAATAAGATAGAAGATATTGTAGAATACTACAATGATAGAGATATAGAATATAGTTATACCGACCGGGAAGAAAAGCCTTCCCTGGAAAATTTTCTGACTAAAAGACCCAGCCTCTATGAGCATTTGGAGTTTCAGCTTCATCTGAGCTGCCAGGGGGAACAAGAGCAGGTCATCGGTAATTACCTGATCGGCAGTATCGATAGAACTGGTTATCTTTGCGTAGATCTTAATGAAGTAGCAACCAATCTAAAAGTGCCCTTGGAAAAAGTTGAAAAAGCGCTTAATCTGATACAATCCTTTCATCCCCATGGAGTAGGAGCAAGGGATCTACCCGAATGCCTTTTGCTGCAGCTCAGATATTACAATAAGGAGGATTCCATAGCTACTTGCATTATTAAGCAGCACATGGAAGACCTAGCCCGGGCTAAACTGAACAAGATAGCCCAATCCCTGTCCATTCCCATCAACCAAGTACAAGAAGTATGCGATCTGATAAGAACCCTGGATCCCAAGCCGGGACTGCAATACAGTAGTTATGATGATGTCAAGTATATCATGCCGGATGTATTTGTGGAAAAGGTAGAGGGAGAATATGTAGTAATAGTAAATGATCTGAACTTTCCTCGCTTGATTGTAAATAATGTTTACAAACGGATATTACATCAAAATAATAATTTCTCCCAGGACGCCAAAAAATATCTGGAAGATAAAATGGGTTCAGCTATCTGGCTGATTCGCAGCATTGAACAAAGACGCATGACTTTGTATAAGGTATCTCGAAGCATAGTAGATATTCAAACCGAGTTTCTGGACAAAGGGGTAGAATACATGAAACCCCTCAACCTGCGCAAAGTAGCGGAAGCAGTTGATGTGCATGAATCAACAGTGAGCCGAGCTACTACCAATAAATACATCCAAACTCCCCAGGGCTTATTTGAACTAAAATACTTCTTCAGCACAGGAGTAGATTCATATGGGAGCAGTAAAGTATCTTCCAAGAGCATAAAACATATGCTGGAGGAGATAATCAACAATGAAGACACTAGCAAACCCTTAAGTGATGAAGCTATTTCCAAACTGTTGAAGCAAAAAGGAATCAGGATTTCCCGCCGCACAGTAGCCAAATATCGCCAAGAAATGGGGATTCCTTCTACCATGGCCCGAAAGAGGTACTAAGAGGTATTGAAAAAACTCCGGAAGGGCGGTCTGTAGGGGGCGACCTGCGGTCGCCCGCCCGTTCATCCGGCGGAATATCGTTTGCAAACACAGGCTGGCGGTCAAAGACCGCCCCTACAATCCTCGCAGGAACCCTGTAAAACACCGATATATACTCCGGCTGGCGGTCAAAGACCGCTCCTATATAGCATTGAGGAATGACTAGCTAATGAATTATGACAGCAAAGATCCAAGTCGTCGAAGTAATAATTACTGGGTTGATTCCTCGCGGCTTCTATTTATCGCTGCTCTGATTGGACTGGGAACCGGCCTGGCCTCCATTGCTTTTAAAGTTCTGATCGACTTTATCCACGGGCTCTTTTTTGTCCAAAACCAAAGGGCACTACAATCCCTTTTAGGCGAATACCATCTCATTCTGCTTCCATCCCTGGGAGGATTGCTGGTGGGTGGCATAGTCTATTTTCTGGCTCGGGAAAAGGGTGGATATGGAGTATCGGAAGTAATGGTGGCAGTGGACCAAGATGGTATTATTAGGCCCTGGACGGTGTTGGCCAAGACCTTGGCTTCTGCTATTACTATTGGTTCAGGTGGTTCAGCTGGCCTGCATGGACCTATTGTACATATTGGTTCAACAGTAGGATCAGTTATTGGGCAAAGATTTAAAGTCTCCCCCGATATTTTAAGAACCTTGCTGGCCTGTGGAGCGGCAGGAGGAATTTCTGCCACCTTTAATGCTCCTATTGGCGGGGTGCTTTTTGCCCAGGAGGTTATTTTGGGCAAATTCAGCAGCAACAACTTTATTCTTATAGTAATAAGTTCCCTCATTTCAGCTATAATTAGCCGGGTATACTGGGGAGATTACCCTTCTTTTATGGTCTCACCCTATGAGCTGGTATCTCCCGGGGAGCTATTGTTTTATTTGGTGCTAGGAGTACTGGCCGGGACCGTGGCAGTGATCTTTATTAAGGCTCTATATGCTTCAGAAGACCTGTTTAAACAAATACCTGTTCCCAACTATTTTAAACCAGCCTTGGGTGGCCTATTGGTCGGACTGATGGGGCTGTATTATCCTCAAATTTTTGGAGTAGGATACGAAAGTGTAGAACGGATTCTAAGTAATGACTTATCCTGGTTGCTGGTGTTGATTTTGATGGTAGCCAAAATAGTAGCCACTTCACTGACCTTGGGTTCGGGTGGACTTGGAGGGGTTTTTGCCCCCAGTTTGTATATGGGATCCATGCTGGGAGGAAGTTATGGCTATCTGCTAAATCAATTATTTCCGGCTATGACTGCTCTTCCCGGCGCCTATGCTCTGGTGGGTATGGCCGGAGTATTTGCCGGGATAGCCCAGGCTCCCATTACCGGTATAATAATAATATTTGAAATGACCGGTGATTATAAGGTGGTCTTACCATTAATGCTGGTATGTGTTATTAGTGCCCTGGTAGCCCGGGGTATATGTCCGGAATCCATCTACACCATGAAATTGGCCCGGGAGGGGAAGAATCTTCGCAAAGGAGAAAGTATTGACCGAATGGGGCAGATGTGGGTAGAGTCGGTGATGACTACTGAGGTAGAGACCTTAGATATTGGCTGCACTTTGAAAGCGGCCCGGGAAATAATGCGGCAGCGATCCTATACCGGGTTTCCGGTAATGGCCGAAAGTGGCCTGGTCGGATTGGTAACTTATGAACAGGTATGGAGTGCTATCAAGCAAGGTGAAAAACTCTGCTTAAAAGACATAGTAAACCCTCATTTAATCTATGTGTATCCCCAGGATACCATAGCAGTAGTTATGGAGAAAATGGCACAAGGTGATGTAGGGCGCTTACCGGTGGTAGACCCCGATGATCACAGGAAATTAATAGGGATCGTCAGCCGCAGCGATATAATAGAGGCATATTCAATGGCAGCCAAAAGGTGATTATTATTTATTAAGCCATCGATACATTAATTAGCTGGGTATATGATATAATATATATATGTTTAGGGTATTTTTTTGTTGATAGTGGGGCTGAAATGCCCCTTAAGTAGAAGATTGCCCCACATCTACTCAGCAATGGAATAGGGATCGAGGTTGGAAAGATGGATAGGATATTACTGGTACTGGAGCGTTTGGCTCCTGAGGCTATAGAATTAATCGATACCAGATATAAAATATTAAGGCAAATCTACTATCATGAACCGGTAGGCAGGCGTCAACTGTGCAAAGAGCTGAATTTGTCTGAACGAACGGTTAGAAGTGAAATTGATAAACTCAAAGCCCGGGGAGCAGCCCTTTCCACCTCTGCTGGTATCAACCTCAGTCCGTCCGGTCGTAAATTGCTTCAGGAAATGAGTGATATTGTACCCTCTCTCTTAAGTATCCAGCCTCTAGCCGAAAAAATAAAACAAAGTTTTCATGTTAAAGAGGTCCTTATTGTGCCGGGAGACTCCAGTGAAGACTATCTTAGCCAAAAAGACCTGGGTCGTGCGGCTGCCGGCTATTTGAGGAAAATGCTAAAACCGGATAGTGTACTGGCGGTTACGGGGGGCACTACCTTGGCAGAAATGGCCGCAGCTATGAAGAAGGTCACTGGAATGAATGATGTGCTGGTAGTTCCAGCCCGGGGTGGGCTGGGAGAAGGATTGGAACAACAAGCGGGAACCATAGCCGCCAATATTGCCGATACTCTGGGAGCTCAATACAGGCTCTTGCATATTCCGGATAATATTGAAGAAAACACCGCAGAAATATTGAAAAAGGATGTCCATGTAAAAGATATACTGCAGATTATTAAAACCAGCAGTATATTAATTCATGGTATAGGCCCGGCTATGGAAATGGCTGCCAGACGAGGCTTGTCGCCGACCATTATTGACATGTTGCAGGAAAAGAATGCTGTTGCCGAGGCATTTAGATATTATTTTGATGAAAAGGGCAATATAGTATATGAAGTTCCGGGCATAGGACTGGAGATGAATGATTTGAGTCATATTGAGATCGTAGTGGCAGTAGCCGGAGGCAAAAGAAAGGCCGAGGCAATTAAAGCAGTGTTAGGGCATGGCCAGCTGGATGTATTAATTACCGATGAGGGAGCGGCCAGAGAAATTATACAATCGATTGAGAAAGGGTGGTTAAAATGAAGATTAAAGCAGCTATTAACGGCTTTGGACGTATTGGGCGACTGGTAGGGAGAATTGCACTGGAAAGAGATGACCTGGAAATTGTTGCTATAAACGATTTGGGCGATGCCCAGACCTCAGCTCATCTGTTTAAATATGATTCTGTTTACGGGCGCTACCCGGGTGAAGTAATTGCTGAGCAGGATAGCCTGACAATCAAAGGGAAAAAGATCAGATATTTGTCCGAGAAGAATCCGGAGCAATTGCCTTGGAAAGAACTGGGAGTCGATCTGGTGATTGAAGGCACTGGTGCTTTTCGCAGCAAGGACAAGGCGTCCAAACATTTGCAGGCGGGAGCCCGAAAAGTATTGATAACCGCACCGGGCAAGAAGATTGATTTTACAATGGTGATGGGAGTCAACCACCTACAGTGCCGGCCTGAATATCAGGTGATTTCCAATGCTTCCTGTACTACCAACTGCTTGGCTCCCGTGGCCAAAGTACTTTTGGATCAGTTTGGCATTGAAAGAGGCATGATGACTACTGTACATTCTTATACCAATGACCAGCGTATACTTGATTTGGCCCACGATGATTTGAGAAGAGCCCGGGCTGCAGCATTATCTATTGTTCCTACCACCACTGGTGCTGCCAGCGCTCTGGGCCTGGTCATACCGGAATTGGCGGGTAAATTCGATGGTATGGCCATAAGAGTTCCTACTCCTACCGTATCCCTGGTAGACTTGACGGTAGAATTGAGTAAATCGGCCTCAGTTAAAGAGATTAATGATGCCTTTAAAGCCGCCAGCCAGAATGATTTAAAGGGTATTCTAAAATACACTGAGGAAGAGCTGGTGTCAAGTGATTACAGGGGTGAAAACCACTCCTCGGTAGTAGATGGGATGTTGACCATGACCATGGGAGAGAAGATGGCTAAGATCATAGCCTGGTATGATAATGAATGGGGATATTCCATGCGGGTAGTGGATGCAGTGATATATATAGGCGGATTAAAATGATATCGTTATGCAGGGAGGTGTAGGCGATGAAAAGTTTGCGTGACCTGGAGCTTAAAGGCAAACGAGTCTTAATGCGGGTAGATTTTAATGTACCCACTGACAAAGAAAATAACATATTGGATGATACTAAGATCACAGCAGCATTGCCGACTATTAAATATGTCCTGGCACATAGGGGGAAACTGATACTGATGAGTCACCTGGGCCGGCCCGGAGGGAAGAAAAATGGCAAGTACAGCCTGGACAAAGTGGCTGCTCATCTTTCTTCGCTACTGAGTTTGCCAGTTATTAAGATGGATGACTGTATAGGAGAAGAGGTGCAGCAGGCAGTTCAGAAGCTGCAGGAGGGTCAGGTCTTGCTACTGGAAAACGTCAGGTATTATGAAGGGGAAGAGAAAAATGACCCGGGTTTCTCCCGTCAGCTGGCTGCTTTGGGTGAGATTTTTATCAATGATGCTTTTGGCACTGCCCATCGGGCTCATTCCTCCACTAGCGGGATAGCTGATTTCCTGCCAACTTACGCTGGATTCCTGATGGAAAATGAAGTAGCTATGTTGAGAAAGGCACTGGGAGAGGGGGAAAAACCCAGGATGGCCATTCTGGGTGGAGCCAAGGTAGCAGATAAACTAGGTCTGATCCGTAACCTCTTGGACAAAATGGACATCATTTTAATTGGCGGGGGCATGGCCAATACCTTCTTAAAGGCTCAGAACAAAAATGTGGGAAAATCACTTTGTGAAGATAATTTGCTGGATGAAGCTCGGAGTATAATTCAGGCAGCCCAAGACAAAAAGGTGCGCCTGGTATTGCCCCAGGATGTAGTAGTAGCTGATGCTATTTCAGCCGATGCCAGGGCTGAAATAGTTGATGTGGATGGAGTGGGCTCAGATAAAATGGTTTTGGATATTGGGCCCAAAACCATAGAGGCTTACCTGGAACTTATCAATGAGGCCAGAACCGTAGTGTGGAATGGGCCTTTGGGAGTTTTTGAGTATGATCAATTTGCCCAGGGCACCCGGGCCATTACTCAGGCTCTGGCTGCTTCTTCCGCTACCACCGTTATTGGCGGAGGAGATACCAGTGTCATCGTACATGACCTGGGATTGGAAGAGGGAATAACTCATATCTCCACCGGAGGAGGAGCAACTCTGGAATTCCTTGAAGGTATAGAATTGCCTGGAGTTGCCGTTTGTGAGCACTAACAATGGCTCAGAAAGGGGTGGTTGGATGAGGGTTACTCTGATAGCTGGCAATTGGAAAATGAATAAATCGAGAAGGGAAGCTTTGGCTTTTGCTCAGGTAGTACCATCTCTGCTGCCAGATACGGGTACTAGTGAGGTGTTGATTTGTCCTCCCTATACCATGCTTTATGAATTGCAGCCCTTACTGGCAGCAGCAGGGATAAAATTAGGGGGACAGGATGTTTTTTGGGGGGATAATGGTGCTTATACCGGGGAGATTTCAGCGTCTATGTTGCTGGATACCGGTTGCACTTATGTGATAATTGGCCATTCTGAAAGACGTCAAGTTATGGGGGAAAGAGATGCCCTTATAAACAAGAAGATGCACAAGGCCTGCCAGGAGAAATTAATCCCTATCCTATGTATCGGAGAAACCCTGGAACAGAGAAAGGATGGAAAGGCCGAAAAGGTAGTGGCCCAGCAGTTGGAACAGGCTTTACAGGGTCTAAGCTCTCAGCAGATGGATAATCTGGTCTTGGCCTATGAACCAGTTTGGGCCATAGGAACCGGGGTTAATGCCAGCGGGCAGGATGCCCAGGATATGTGCCGTTTTATTCGGGAGCAGTTAAAGCAGCTTTATGGATCACAGCTGGCCGCAGCCATCAGGATTTTGTATGGGGGCAGTGTTAAGGAAGACAACATTAAAGAATTTCTGCAACAGCAAGATATAGATGGAGCCTTGATAGGAGGAGCTAGTCTAGATGCAGCAGTTTTTGCCAATATAGTAAGGTTGGGTGAAAATGTATAAAAAATCTCTGGTTTTAATGATTTTGGACGGCTGGGGGGAAGGAGAAAAATGTGCCCGTAATGCGGTAGCTCTGGCCCAACCCAACAATTTTTACCGGCTTCAAGATAGCTATCCGGACACTTGTTTGAATACTTCCGGCAAATATGTAGGTCTGCCCTGGGGGCAGATGGGGAATTCGGAAGTGGGGCATCTTAATATGGGAGCTGGACGCATTGTATATCAGGAAATTACTAGAATAAATAATGCTATTGAAGATGGCTCCTTTTATACCAACCCTGCTTTCCTAGCTGCGGCTGAAGAGGCTAGATCAAGGGCAGGAGCCATACATCTTATGGGTTTGGTATCGGATGGCGGTGTGCATAGCCATATGGAACATATTTATGCCTTGCTGAAGCTTTGCCAGACTCAGGGTGTAGATGAGGTTTATGTGCATGCTTTTTTAGATGGACGAGATACTGATCCCCATAGCGGCATTAAATACGTGGCTAGATTGCAAGAGCGCATGCAGGAATTGGGAACCGGCAAGATTGCCACGGTCATGGGTCGATTTTATGCTATGGACCGGGATAAACGATGGAAACGGGTGCATAGAGCTTATCAGGCCATGGTTATGGGCCAAGGCCATCTGGCTCTGGATCCATTGGACGCTATTCAGCAGAGCTATGAGGCTGAAATCAGCGATGAATTCGTAGAGCCGGTAGTTATTTTAGATGAACAGGGATCTTCCCGAGGCAGGATAAAGGAAGGGGACAGCATTATATTTTTTAATTTCCGGGCCGATCGGGCTCGGGAAATAAGCCATGCTCTGGTGGATGAAGATTTTGAGTATTTTCCACGGGAAATATGGCCTGCTCCCCATTTCGTGTGCATGACACAGTATGATATAACCCTGAACACCCCCATGGCTTTTGCGCCCCAGAGTTTGGATAATACCTTGGGAGAATGGATAGCCCAGCATAATATGAAACAGCTACGGATTGCAGAAACGGAGAAATACGCCCATGTAACCTTTTTCTTCAATGGCGGAGTTGAACAGCCTAATCCAGGGGAGGAGCGCATTCTTATTCCATCTCCCCCGGTAGAAACCTACGATTTAAAACCGGAAATGAGTGCCCAAGAAGTGACCGACCGGGTGATACAGGAGATAGACCGGGATTATTATGATTTAATTATTCTCAACTATGCCAACCCGGATATGATTGGTCATACCGGCAATATGGAAGCTGCTATCAAAGCCGTGCATACAGTGGATATTTGTATGCAGAAAGTGGTGGAGCGGGTATTGCAAAAAGAAGGCATAGTGCTTATAACTGCAGATCATGGTAATTGTGAGGATATGATCTGCTCTCTTACCGGGGCTTGTCTCACCGCTCATACGACCAATAAGGTTCCTTTTATTCTGGTATCTGAAGAGCATCGGGGACTCCCCTTAAGGTCTGGAGGTTCCTTACAGGATGTGGCTCCCACTATCCTCGATCTATTAGGATTGGAGATTCCGCTGGAAATGACTGGACGCAGCTTGATCGAAGGCAAACCAGGGGAATCAAGGATTAAATAGGCAAAATCCTCAAATAAGTAATTATGGATTAAGGGTAGAAGACAATTTAAATTTATAGTTTGAGTTAAAGAGAGAAAGGGGTAAAATCATGAGTGAAATAGTGGATGTATTTGCCAGAGAAGTATTGGATTCCAGAGGAAATCCCACCGTAGAGGTGGAGGTTATTCTGGAAGATGGCACTATGGCTAGAGCTATGGTTCCATCCGGAGCTTCTACCGGTGCTCATGAAGCAGTGGAATTGCGGGATTCCGATAAGAAAAGGTATGACGGTAAAGGGGTATTAGAAGCCGTGGCCAATGTGAATGAAATAATCGCCCCGGAAGTGATTGGCATGGAAGCAGTGCGTCAGATTGACATTGATACTCTGATGCTGGAATTGGATGGTACCCCTAATAAGAGCAAATTGGGGGCCAATGCCATACTGGGTGTTTCCCTGGCGGTAGCCCGAGCCGCTGCAGAATACCTGGGTTTACCTTTATACCAGTATATTGGAGGCATCAATGCTCGCGAGATTCCAGTTCCCCAGATGAATATAATGAATGGGGGCAAGCATGCCGACAATAATGTTGATATTCAGGAGTTTATGGTCTTGCCGGCTGGGGCCCGTAACTTTACTGAAGGCTTAAGAATGGTGGTAGAAGTATACCATACCTTGAAAAAAGTGCTTAAGGCTAAGGGATTAGCAACTGCAGTTGGTGATGAAGGAGGATTTGCCCCTGACATGCCCTCCAATCAGGCAGCCTTGGATGCCATAATGGAAGCTATTACTCAGGCTGGTTATAAGCCGGGCCAGGACATCTTCCTGGGCTTGGATGTAGCTGCCAGCGAATTGTATCGGGATGGCAGGTATCATCTGGAAAGTACCGGTCAGGTCTTGACTTCAGAACAAATGGTAGATTTTTATGAAGAGCTGGTTAATAAATATCCCATTATATCCCTGGAAGACGGCCTGGATGAAGATGATTGGGAAGGTTGGAAAAAACTCACCGAGCGTTTGGGCAATCGGATTCAGCTGGTAGGAGACGATATCTTTGTGACCAATACCCAAAGATTGGCCCAGGGTATTGAAAAAGGTATTGCCAACAGTATACTGATTA
Organism: Syntrophomonadaceae bacterium; assembly: GCA_012522955.1. Classification (GTDB taxonomy): domain Bacteria; phylum Bacillota; class Syntrophomonadia; order Syntrophomonadales; family Syntrophomonadaceae; genus JAAYJK01. Next base: position 7,773 of record JAAYJK010000017.1, on the reverse strand, counting down.
AAGTAAACCAGATCGGGACTCTGAGCGAAACCCTGGATACCATTAACATGGCTAAAAGAGCTGGCTATACTTGCGTGATTTCCCATCGCTCCGGGGAAACCGAAGATGCCATAATTGCTGATATCGCAGTAGCTACTGGTGCGGGGCAAATCAAAACCGGTGCTCCGGCCCGTACCGACCGGGTAGCAAAGTATAACCAGCTGTTGAGGATAGAGGAGGAGCTGGACATTTTTGCTCAGTATCGAGGTAAAGATGTATTCTACAGCATTCGTGCTTAATGCCTAATAAAAGGAGCTTATTGTTATATATATAACTAATGTGGTACAATATATTTTGGCTCTAGCCACGGATAGCTGGAAACGGAGGTGAAATCATGATAAAAACTGTTGCTTTGGTGTTTCAGGTACTGATTGGATTGGGCATAATTGCTACTATATTGCTCCAATCAGGTAAGAGTGCTGGCCTCTCAGGCAGCATCGCAGGTGGAGGCGAAGCTCTTTTTGGTGGCAAAAAGAAAGGGCTGGATGAATTATTGTCTAAAATTACCGCCTGGCTGGCTGCAGTATTTATGGCATTAACACTGGTAATCGCCATACTTTAGTCTTAGCAATGTATGCAGCAATAGATGATTTCACTTCGTTATTATTTATAAGGAGGCTTTGTTATTGTGTTGGAAAACCTTTCTATGTACGCACCCGCTGCAGGAGCAATAGCTCTTCTGTTCGCCCTTTATCTGGCGGGAAAAGTGAACAAGGCAGATCCCGGAAACGAAAAGATGCAAGAAATTGCCGGACATATTCATGAGGGCGCTATGGCCTTTCTAAGAAGACAATATACCGCTCTGGCAATTTTCGTAGTACTTGCCTTTCTGGTGCTGGGGCTGGTCCTGCCTGAGGATAGCTGGACCACGGCCATATGTTTCCTGGTGGGAGCCATGTGTTCGGCTACCGCTGGATTTATTGGAATGAACGTGGCTACCAAGGCCAATGTAAGAACTGCTAACGCAGCCCGGAGTTCTCAGAATGCGGCTTTGGGTATTGCCTTTTCTGGTGGAGCAGTAATGGGAATGGCTGTTTGCGGACTAGGCCTGTTAGGATTGGGAATACTATACATAATTTTTGGGGAACCATCGATAGTAAATGGTTTCGCTTTAGGCGGAAGTTCCATCGCCCTGTTTGGCCGTGTGGGTGGAGGTATTTATACCAAAGCCGCAGACGTAGGTGCCGACCTAGTTGGTAAAGTAGAAGCCGGGATTCCGGAGGATGACCCCCGTAATCCAGCTACCATAGCTGATAACGTAGGTGACAATGTAGGTGACGTAGCCGGTATGGGCGCCGATCTGTTTGAATCCTATGTAGGTTCCATAATCGCAGCTATGACTCTGGGAGCCGTAGGGATAGCCCTTTACGGTATAGGAGGCATATTCCTGCCGGCAATTATAGCCAGCGGCGGAGTAATTGCATCTATTATAGGAACCTTCTTTGTCAGAACTGATGAAAATAGCAACCCCTTAAAAGCATTAAATGCCGGAACCTTTGGTTCGGCTGCTATATTAATAGTAATAGCTTATTTTGCGGTTAAAATGCTGTTGCCAGCCGCCTATTTCGGAGTATTCTGGTCTCTGGTAGCCGGATTGGCAGCCGGAACCATTATCGGTCTGGTTACCGAGTACTATACTTCCGACGAGTACAAGCCGGTACAAGGAATAGCTAAATCAGCCTTGACCGGACCTGCCACTGTAATCATTGCCGGGCTTGGAGTGGGAATGTTTTCCACATTAATTCCTATACTGATTATCTGTGCAGCTATAGTTATAGCCTTTTTAACCGGGGGCCTTTACGGTATAGCTTTGGCCGCAGTAGGTATGCTGGCCACCACTGGTATGGTAGTAGCAGTTGACGCTTATGGCCCCATAGCAGATAACGCTGGGGGAATTGCAGAAATGGCGGAGCTGCCCCATGAAGTTCGGGAAACCACTGACCGTCTTGATTCAGTAGGAAACACCACGGCGGCTATTGGTAAAGGTTTTGCTATAGGTTCAGCCGCTTTAACTGCCCTGGCTTTATTAAGCGCTTTTTCACAGGTGGCCGGAATCACTTCAGTTAATCTCTTGAACCCCATGGTAATGGTAGGTGTATTAATTGGAGCCATGCTGCCTTTCTTCTTCTGTGCTCTGACTATGGGAGCAGTAGGCCGGGCTGCCGCTGAAATGGTAGAAGAAGTAAGAAGACAGTTCCGGGAAATTACTGGTTTGATGGAAGGAAAGGCCAAAGCCGACTATGCCCGTTGCGTAGACATCAGTACCCGTTCCGCCATTAAGGAAATGATAGTACCTGGTTTGTTGGCTATAATAGCTCCAGTTCTGGTAGGACTGTTCCTGAAAGGTGAAGCCTTAGCTGGAATGTTGGCTGGATCAATTGCTTCCGGAGTATGTTTGGCCATAATGCTAGCAAATGCTGGAGGAGCTTGGGATAATGCTAAGAAATATATTGAATCGGGTAACTATGGAGGTAAAGGCAGTGATGCTCATGCAGCCGGAGTAGTTGGAGACACGGTGGGGGATCCCTGTAAGGATACTGCCGGACCTTCTCTAAACATTCTGCTCAAGCTGATGGCTATCGTATCCCTGGTCTTTATTGCGCCATTACTGTAAAAGCATAGCTGAATTAATAAAAAGCAAAAAGCAGGCAGATATGATAATCTTCCTGCTTTTTTGTATATAATTTTATAAAAGTGATATTCCTGCGAAAAGTTATATTTCACAGGAAAAGAAAAAATCATGGTAAGGAAGAGTCACATGAAAGAAGTTCATCCAAAAGCCCAGCCTTTTTATTTGGAAGGAAAAAGCAATCAAGCCTTGCTTTTTTTACATGGATTTACCGCTTCCCCATCTGAGCTCCTGCCCACGGCGGAAATTTTGCATGATATAAATGATTGTACTGTGAGTGGTATTTTGCTGCCCGGGCATGGTACTAATCCGGCTGATTTGAATGCCACTAGCTGGTGGGATTGGTATCGGGCGGTAGAGTTAGAGGGAAAAAGGCTATTGAGTGAATATCAGCATGTATTTGTGGCCGGTTTGTCCATGGGAGGTCTCTTATCCATGCATGCCGGTATCCATCTGCCTGGTCTAAGAGGGGTGGTGGCTATAAATGCCCCCATCTTTACCCAGTATCCACTGCTGTCAGCTTCAGCTCCCCTAATGCAGCATTTGGTCCCTTATTTCACTAAAGGGGCCCGCAAAGAGGATATACTGGCTCGCCAGGGAAGGTTTGATTATAATTGCTATCCAGTGCGAGCCTATACCAGCCTGACCCAATTGAGAAACATCATAATAAAGGAACTGAATTTATTAAGGATCCCTGCCATGTTGGTACAATCGCTGCGAGATCGAGCGGTAAAAAAGGGCAGTGTTGAGTACCTAAAGGAGCAGTTATCTAATAGCCGAGTCAAGATACTGGCCTTGCCTAATTCTGGGCATATTGCTACTATGGAGCAAGAAAAGAATATATTGGCCCGGGAGTTGGGCGAGTTCATCAACAAGGAATCGTAATAGAAGAACAGGAGGATATATTAGTGGACAGAAATCAAGCCCTGAAATTGATGAAAGAACATTTGAAAAGTGAGAACCTGATCAATCATTCGCTGGCCGTAGAAGCCATTATGCGGGGAATTGCAGCAAGGCTAAACCAGGATGTAGACAAATTTGGTCTGGCCGGTCTTTTGCATGATATCGATTATGATACCACCGCCGAAGATGCTCACCAGCATTCCCTGCTGGGAGCCCAAATATTAAAGGAAAATGCTTTACCGGAGGACATAGTATACGCTGTCAAAGTTCATAATGAGATTCATGGTTTGCCCCGACAGAGTCTGCTGGATCATGCCCTTTATGCAGCTGATCCGGTTAGTGGCTTTATTACTGCTGCAGCTCTGGTAAGGCCGGATAAAAAGCTGGAGGAAGTGCAGCTAAAATCCCTGAAAAAACGTTTTAAGGAAAAAGCATTTGCCAAAGGAGCCAGCCGGGAACAAATGCAGACCTGCTCCGAGCTGGGCTTGGAATTGGAAGAATTCTTGGAACTATGCCTTCAGAGCATGAAAAAAATAGCCTCTGATATAGCTTTATAGATTAATCTGTCCCATCATACGGGCATAATAGTATAAATGCCACGTGAACAAGGAGGATTTTATGATAAACAAGACCAGCATTATGGAATATATACGGCAGGATTCATATCGACCGCTTAGTTTCGATGATTTAATGAAGGTTTTCCAGATAGAAGCGGAGGAAGAAGGGAAATTTGCGCGGATGCTGGGAACCCTGGAAAAACAGGGGGAAATAGTTAAGACCCGTAAGAACAAGTACGGCGTGCCGGAGAAGATGAACCTGGCTAAAGGGGTTATTAACCTGAGCCAGCGCGGTTATGGGTTTATTACTCCGGATCAGCCCGATATGCCAGACATTTTTGTTTACGGCCGCAACTTGAATGGTGCCATGCACCATGACAAGGTATTGGTCAGACTATATCAAGAGGCTCATGGTGAGAGCAGGAGACCGGAAGGCGAAGTAGTCCGGGTAATCAACCGTGCGAATAAGGAATTGGTAGGGACTTTTGAGCGGGGCAAGCATTCCCTGCAGGTAATACCGGATGATTCCCGACAGATTTATCCTATTACCGTAAGCCGCAGCCGCAAGCTGAAGGCGACTCCGGGAGATCGGGTCTTAGTGAAAATCACCGGCTGGCCGGATAAAAAAGGGGTGGCCGAAGGAAAAATTGTTGAAGTACTGGGGAAAAAAGGGCAGCCAGGATTGGATGTCCAGGTAATTATAAAAAAACACGGACTGCCTGCAGAATTTCCCGACAGTGTGCTGGAGGAAGCAGTTGAGGTAGCGTCTCGGGCCATTTCGGAGCGCGATCTCAGCGGAAGGTTGGACCTGCGAGAACTGCCTATGGTTACTATAGACGGAGAAGATGCCAAAGACCTGGATGATGCGGTATCGGTGTACAGAATCGAAGGGGGATACCGCTTAGGTGTACACATCGCCGATGTGTCTCATTACGTTCGGGAAGACAGCAAACTGGACAAGGAAGCATGCAAAAGGGGTACCAGCGTTTACCTGATCGATAAGGTATTGCCCATGCTGCCGCCACAGCTATCCAATGATATATGCAGCTTGAATGCGGGACAGGACCGACTGGCTCTGAGCTGTATCATGGATGTTAACCCAGCCGGGCAGGTATTCAATTATGACATACAGAAGTCAGTTATCAAAGTACAAGAACGCATGAACTATGGTGATGTGAATAAGATTCTGGCCGGAGAAGATGCGGGCCTAAAGGAACGTTATCAAGACCTGGTCGAGCAATTCTTTCTCATGCAGGAACTAGCTGGAATTATCCGCAATGAGAGAATGCAGCGAGGGATGCTGGACTTTGACTTTCCCGAATCCAAAGTAATCGTAGATGAAAAGGGAGTGCCCCTGGAGATCCTACGTCGGGAGCAGGGTGCCGGAGAAATGCTGATTGAGGACTTTATGATTAAAGCCAATGAAACCGTAGCCCAGCATATGTACTGGCAGGAATTGCCTATCCTCTATCGAGTGCATGAGAACCCGGATGAAGACGCTCTACTTAAACTAAACCATGTGCTGGGAGTATTCGGGCATCAGATTAAAGGACGTAAAATGGAACCCCGGCTCTTTCAGAAGCTCCTGCAAGATATAAAAGGACGAGCAGAAGAGCAGATGATCTCCCTGATGGTTCTGCGCTCCATGAAACACGCTCGATATGTACCGCAGGCTTTGGGGCACTTTGGACTGGCTTCCCAGTATTACTGTCATTTTACCAGTCCCATTAGGCGTTACCCCGATCTTATCGTGCACCGGGTTTTGAGTTTGATGCTGGCAGGCAGTATCAGCCAACGGAAAAAGGCCAGTTTGAATTCCAAGATGCCAGTATATGGAGAACACTCCACCCTGCAGGAGATAAAAGCCGAGGAAGCAGAAAGAGAACTGGTGGCGCTAAAAAAAGCCCAGTATATGAAAAGGTTTGTGGGAGAAGAATTCGAAGGTCGTATTTCTTCGGTGCAATCCTTCGGCTTCTTTGTAGAACTACCCAATACCGTAGAAGGGCTGGTTCATATATCATCCATAGCAGATGATTATTATCTATTCAATGATCGCAACTATACCCTGACTGGCAGTCACAGCGGACGCAAATTTGCCATAGGAGATAAGGTGAAAATCCTGCTAGCTAAAGTGGACGTCAACGAAGCTAAAATCGACTTTGAACTCATCTGAACAGAAAGCTAGGGATCTTTACTTCATAGGAAAAAATAGTCTATGGTCATTGATAGATCCGGCCTAACCCCACCCAGCTATAATGGTTCACACGACAATGATTGATTTATTCCAGTGTTTAAAATCGCCAAATAATTGTAGGGGCGGTCTTTGACCGCCCGTCTCGGTATAGCAAAAAAATTCACGTTGTTTTTACTGATCATGGGTGTCAATTAACGGGACCTTTAGTGAAACCAGGGGCGCTCTTGACTGAAGAGCGACCGCCAAGGTATAATTGTAGCAGTGGAATAGAAGTAAAAGCCCTGGTCCTGGTTTATACTTGCCTGAGACGAGGGTTTAACTTTGTAAAATGCTGCTGAAGAGAGTTGTTGAAGTTTGCCTGGATGGGCGATATACTGATCGTGAGTAATTGCCCAGAGTATTTGAGCAGAACACAGAAAATAGAGGTGCATCATGGCCAAGAAACCTGGAATTAAACCAGTAGTGGATAATCGAAAAGCCAGGCATAATTATCATATAAAAGAAGCCTTTGAAGCAGGGATGGTTTTAAAAGGAACTGAAGTTAAATCCCTGCGCATGGGCAAAGGGAATTTGCAGGATGCCTATGCGGTAGTCAAGGGAGGCGAGGTATGGGTAAACAATTTCCATATCAGTCCCTATGATAAGGGCAATATATTTAACCATGATCCTTTAAGGCCTAAGAAGCTTCTCCTGCACAAGCGGGAGATAAACCGCCTCATTGGCCTGCATCAGGAAAAGGGCTATACCCTGATTCCCTTGAAAATCTATTTTAAAAACGGTCTAGCCAAGATGGATCTGGCGGTAGCGGTGGGTAAGAAGCTGTATGATAAGCGAGAAGATATAGCCGCCCGGGATGCTAAGCGGGATATGGAAAGAACTATTAAGGAGCGGGGACGCTCCAGTTGACAATAGATACAACAGGGTGTAGAATCATTATTCCAGACACCAATAACCTTCGATGCAGTTATCCAACTTATGGGGGCGTACTGGTTTCGACGGGGGAATAGGTGAGTTGGGCAGCGAGCCGAGTTGTCGCCAGCTCGTTAAAAAGGTGAAAAACTAAAATAACTGCAGAAGATAATTTTGCACTAGCCGCTTAAGCGGCTCGTCCGGCTAAGTATCCTCACGGCTTAGTGCAGGGCGTCACTTAGTGAGGTACCCTTCCGCCTTCTTTCTCGAGGGGCTGAAAGGGGAAACTTATCGGGGATAGCTCGAAGGAGCCTGTTCGTGGGCGCCGGCTGAGCGAAACCCAAAACACGAACTGCGCTCGGAGACACCTGGCTGGTCATTCTTTCGGACGGGGGTTCGACTCCCCCCGCCTCCACCAAAATGAGATAAAAACCCAGGTCTTGAAACCTGGGTTTTTGTTATAAAGATACCCTGTTGTAAATTTTCGAAGCAGAGATTACCTATCACCTGAGCTATTCAAAACATAACCATACTGAACTCTG
>JAAYJK010000129.1 GCA_012522955.1 Syntrophomonadaceae bacterium | reverse complement strand
TTAGGCAGCTTTTTGTTTTTAGCACCATCTCATCTGTTGTTCTATAATGCGATGATTGAGTAGCTTTGGCATCCACCCTTCTTAATAGTGGCAGCTAAAACCTATAAATAAGAACCCCGCCAGATATTACGGGGTTCTTATCGGATGCGCACTAATCAACTTGAGATATAAGCTAATAACTAATCCTCACTTTTGGGATCGATATTGATCATACCGATGGGGCGTACCGGAGCCACCGTGGATATGGCATGTTTGTAAACCAACTGTTGTTTACCATCTATTTCTACGATAACTGTAAAATTATCAAACCCTTTAACTATTCCCTTTATCTGAAATCCATTTATCAGGAAAACGGTAACCGGGGCCTTCTCCTTTCTTACTAGGTTGAGGAAGGCATCCTGCAGGTTAATCTGGTTTTTATTCATAACTCCAGACCTCCATTCATTTTTCTATCTCTAATATTAAATTCTACACCGTGTAGAGCTGTCCTTCAATATAAGTTGAGATTTTTTCTAATATTATTTCTTTCTGGCTGGCGTGTCCTACCTCTACCCAATATATGCGTTTATCCTTTTTAAACCAGGTCAGCTGCCTCTTGGCAAAGCGTCGAGTCTCCCGTTTTATCTCCTCAATCATACCCTCCCGGTCAATAAAGCCGTTCAGATAGGCTATAACTTGCTTATACCCCAGAGCTTGCATGGAATTTAAGTCATCTTGGTAATGGCTGCTATCTCTCAAAGCTGCAACTTCCTCGATAAGACCCTGTGCTATCATTTCATCCACCCTCTTATCTATACGTTCATATAGTTCCGGGCGTTGCAGATATAAGCCCACCAGGGCCAGCTTATAGGTATGACGGTCCCGCTGCTGGAAGGAGGAAAAGGGTTGGCCAGTCAATTCATATACCTCCAGGGCTCTAACAATTCGCTTCTGATCATTGTTGCTAATTAATTGACTATAGGGATAATCAACTTCTTTAAGCAAGTTATAGGCATACTCCAAGCCTTTTTCTTTGATTATAGATTCCCACTTTTGCCGTACGTTGGTTCTGGATTCCATAGGAAAAAAATGATAATTATCCACCACCGCTTGATAGTACAATCCAGTACCTCCCACTAAAAGGGGCAGCTTGCCTCGGCCATTGATATCGGCAATGGTCTGCCGAGCCAGGCCTTGGTACTGAGCTACATTGAAATCCTGGTCTATATCCACCACATCTATTAGATGGTGAGACACTAAACTGCGTTCTCCAACATTGGCTTTGGCAGTACCGATATCCATTCCCCGGTATACCTGCATGGAATCACAGCTTATAATTTCTGCATTTATTCTTTGCGCTATTTCTATAGCCAATGATGTTTTGCCGGAGGCAGTAGGCCCCACAATGGCTGCTAATTTAAGCATTATCACTCATCCCAACAATTGTTTAGTATGATCTCGCTGCCCACAAGGCGTTGATTATCGTTCTGCCCCCAGTCTTTGACCTTCCACCATCAACTATATATCAATAATATGCACCGAAAAACTGGTAATCATTGCAGGCGGCCACAGGTCGCCACTACAGCCCCGCACCATTAATACCGAACTCAGGCAGACATATGTAGGGGCGGTCTTTGACCGCCCGCTTCCGGCATAGCCAAAAATTTTCATACTCGCTTGTGTTCCCTGATCATGGGGTTGATAAGTTGGTGCCATATTTTTATCCTATATGGATTACCCCGAAAGCAATTTTATTATTAGGGCTGCCTATGACCTCCTCGCAATTAAGTCGGCTGAATTCGCTACTGTCCCTTCTTTCCTTTATTACCACCCTTTTTCTAGCAATCCGGCAAGCTTGCTGGATGGTCTCCAGGTCCAGAGGGTTGTTATTGGCTGCTTTCCGTAAAGGCGATAAGGCCTGGCTTTTCAAGATGGGCTCTCTGAACATAGGATCGAAGTATACCAGGTCAAAGGATTTATCTGCTATTTGATGCAAATAAGTTCGGTGATCGCAATTGATCACCTTGATTCGCTGTATGGCTTCCTGTAACCAGAACATATCCGATTCATAAAGCCGCATACCCCATTTAACCACCTGACTGATGGGCAAGGATGATTCCAATCCCACTACCTGTCCCCGGGGGGTAAAATAGGAGGCCACTATGGCATCGGCCCCTAACCCCAGGGTGCAATCCAGAAACAGGTCATCCTCTTCCAATCCGCAGACCTCAACCAAAGGATCCACCTGGCCCTTTTTCCGGTAAAGGGCAATTCTGACTTTAGCCATACTGGGATGGAAAAAGAATTTGCTTTCCGGCCAATAGAGCACCGGCCCAGATCTTTCCCACACTATAACTCCCTCGGCTTGGCTTTCTCTTCGTATTTTCTCCAGGCTTTTACGCTGCCGGGGTGCATATTCAATACCACTCTCATCCAGGAATTGCTGGAAATCAGAACCAATATCATTCCTGGCCTGGGTGGTAGTGGCCACGATTTGCATTCTATCTCCTCTTAAACATGCGCTCCAAATCCTCAAAAGACAACCTTATTATGGTCGGCCGCCCATGGGGACAGTGCCCGTAATCATCCAATGCCAACAGACTACTAATTATTTTTGCCATTTCCGGCAGGCTTAATCGGGTACCTGCTTTTACCGCCTGCTTACAGGACATAACATTCAGAGCTGGACCATATAAATCAGGAACTCCTTTATTAACCAGCAATTCATGCAATATACCGTACAGTATTTCTTTTTCCCGCCCGGAAGCCAGCAAGGGAACCCCCCGCAGGGCAATGGAGTTAGGACCGATTATCTGCAGTTCAAATCCCAGGCTTTGGAATGATTCCAAATACTGCTGCAGAATATCCATTTCCTTGCTGGAAAGTTCCAGGGTAATGGGAATAATCAAATCCTGCACCTGTTCCGGCTGACCCTTGATACTATCCCTCAGCTGATTGTATATTACTTTTTCATGGGCTGCATGCTGATCCGCGATCCACAGAGCGTTATCCTTTTGCAGCAGGATATAGGAATCAAAAGCCTGCCCGATAATCTTTAGATCTTCCCCACTCCCTTCCTCTTCCAGATTCGATCTAAAGTGGTCTGGAGAAGCAACCAGGTCCAGGGAGTCATCATCCTTCTCGGTCCAGGATGGCTTTTCGTACTGCTCCCCCTTAAATACTGCTGCCTGCTCATACTCCATGGTCTTGCTTTCTCGAATTTGAGACCAGGGCACCTTGTCTCCTTGAAAATAATTGACGTTTACTCCCCAATGGCTCTTTTCCAACCTGGATCTTATTACATCCAGCACTACCCTAAAAACCCCTTGTTCATCCTGAAAGCGGACCTGGCTTTTCTGGGGATGGACATTAACATCCACCTTGGCCGGGTCTAATTCCAAGGAGATAATGACTACTGGATGTTCCCGGGACAGCAACCGTCCGTGGTAGGCCTGGTCTATGGCTCGGTATATTAACGGACTGCTTATAGGCCGCCGATTTATAAATACCAGTTGATTTTTGCGATTGGATCGCTTCATTTCAGGCTGGGAAATCAAGCCCTGGATCAGGTAATCTTGGCCCTTATAGTCTACTTCCATTAATTGATCGGCAAAATCTTTACCATATATGCTTATTACCGTATCCAGAAGAGAATTATGGCCCGGAGTTTTAAAATAGTTCTTCCTCTCACTGCTGTAGGAAAAGGATATATCCGGCCGGGCCAGGGCATATTTGCACATCAGTTCATAAATATGATTGCTCTCAGTAACCGGGCTCTTCAAGAATTTCTGCCGGGCCGGGGTGTTAAAAAACAGATCTTTTACTACTATTTTGGTTCCCGGAGCTGAAGGGTAGATTCCCTGTTGCAGCAATTGCCCCCCCTCCAGGCTCACATACACTCCGGTTTCTCCCTCTGCTTGGCTGTATAGATCCACCCGGGAGACGGAAGCTATACTGGGCAGAGCTTCGCCTCTGAATCCCAGGCTTAGAATACTTTGCAAGTCTTCTTCCTCATGGATCTTGCTGGTAGCGTGACGAAGAAAGGCCAGGTACACCTGATCACACTTTATTCCCTGCCCATTATCTTCTACCTCAATTCGCTCCCGACCTCCCCCGATGATTTTAACCCTTATGTCATTAGCCCCTGAATCGATAGAGTTCTCTACCAGTTCTTTAACTATGGATGCTGGCCGCTCCACCACTTCGCCGGCAGCAATCTTGTTTATTAAATCATCGTCCAGTAGCTTAATAGTCATACTAAAGTACCCTTTCCTCCCCGGTGCGGGTAGAAGTTGTTCTATATTCATCTTTAACCCGGTCCTGCAGATACACCAGGTCATAGGTATCGCTGCTGTTCATAGTGGTATAGGCATCCCGGGCCTGCTCCTGGCAGCTCCTGCAAGCGTAAATAGGCAACTGGATGCAGGCTATATTATAATTCTTGCCATTGGGGTGCCGGGCGGAAGAGTTGATTATTCTAAAGCCTCCACAGGTCGGGCACAAGCGAAGTTCGTTTCTCTGGCTCTCACTGATATAATCGGTATCGTAGAAAATGCTCTCATGGGAAGTTTTGAACATTTCTCCACTTCGACGATTCTTTTCAATAACCTCTTTCCGCCGACGGAAGGTTTTCAACTGGGTGTCCACGATCTGGTATATGCGTTCCATATTGCCTGCTGGCTCTTTCAGGCGGCTGGGGCTGTAATCAGGTTCCTTTAAATTGGAATAGTCTATCCCGGCCATGGCCATGATTATGCCCATATTTATATAGGGCAGAGCCGATTCTACCGAGTATCCTCCCTCCAATACCGCTATATCAGGGGCCAAGGTCTCATTCAAGCGGGCATAGCCCTGGGCAGAAAAGGCCATATTGGCTAGGGGATCGCTATAATGATTATCCTGACCGGCTGAATTGATAATTATATCCGGTTTGAATTCCTCCAGTATCGGCATAACCAGATGGTCCAGCACATAATGGATGCCGGTGTCAGTAGTACGAGGCAGCAAGGGTATATTTATGGTGGTGCCATAGGCTAAGGGCCCCCCTGCCTCCTCCATAAAGCCGGAGCCAGGGTACAGAGTCCTTCCATCCTGATGGAAAGATATAAAGAGCACCTCGGGATCATGATAAAATATTTCCTGGGTACCGTCTCCATGATGAACATCGGTATCCACAATGGCAATCCTTTTAGTGCCATGTTTTTGCCGCAGGTATTCAACCATAATGGCTTCATTGTTAATATTGCAGAATCCCCGGTTGCCATGGGCTACGGTCATAGCATGATGTCCCGGGGGGCGGATAATGGCAAAACCATTCTTAACCTCACCATTCATAACAGCATCGGCCATAACTAGGGCGGAGCCGGCAGATACCAGATGAGCTTCGGTAATCTGGGCTTCCACATTGGGTACGCAAAAATGCACCCGGGCAATATCCTTTAAACTGGCCAAACCAGGTTTATATTCTCTTATTTGAGGCAGATCCATGATGCCTTCCTCAAATATCTGATCCCTGGTGTATAGCAGCCTTTCTTCCCGCTCCGGATGGGTGGGGGAAATAGCCCAGTCAAAGGCTGGAAAAAACAATATCCCAGTTGGCTTCATATCGTCACCCCCTCATATTCATTGACAAAGCCGGGAGAGACCTGTATTCCCACTTCAAAAAGTTTACCGGTTCGGTCCCATCCTCTTATCATATTGAATTGTTCTTCTAAAAAGAAATCAGCCTCAGCAGTATAATCTTCCATCCCCAGCTCCTGCCCTATGGTATGTAAGTGCTGGCGAGCCATAGCCCTGGCGTGATCCATTTGAAAATTGTTGGTTTTCTCCAAGGTTCCGATTATGCCACCGGGGTCCAATGTATATTTTTTGGTCTGGGTATCTACATGCAGGATTACGGACAAGGTGGGCCGTACTACCGCCGCTCCCAGGGCATTGGCTACCGGTGAGTATTCATGGATAAAAGACTCTACCTGCATTAACCCACTCAAAGCAGGCACTAGAGCAGGGGCTGCCGCTCCAATGCCAATAACCCGGTCCAGAGTAAATTTACGTTGGTTTATAACCTCCCACACTTTATAGGCCGGTTCGTTCTCCCACTGCCGGAACATATCATTCACTTCCGCCAGCAGACGCTGGCTCACCTCCTCCACTATCCGGGCTGATAAGGAGGCGGTATCCAACTGCAACTCCTGGGCAATAGCGTGTAATTTGCTTTGGGATTGGGATACCTCCCCTAAATTCAAATTCAGATGAATATTAAAAGCATCGGTTACGGTAGCTTGTTCTCCTCCAAAACAGGCTGCTGGACCCAGCCGGTAGGACTGAACCCCCTGGATGGTAATTACGCTGTCCCCCCCTAATGGGATGGATCTAACCGCGAAAGAATTAACATGGGTAAGCTGATTCTCGATAACAGCTCCCTTGGAGGCATAAAGGGGCTCACCAGCTATAATCAGCGACAAGTCAGTAGTAGTGCCCCCCACATCTACCACCACCGAATTTAGTTTATCCCGGGTTAATGCCGAGCCCCCCATGGTGCTGGCAGCTGGGCCGGAAAAAACCGTTTCACAGGGTTTAGTACGGGAAGCAGTCAATGGCATGGTACCTCCATCTGCTTTTAGCACATGAACCTCTGCTTTTATTCCTCTATGTTCAAGGGCTGCTTCTATTTGGTCTGCAAAACGATTCCATTCACTAATAGTCATAGCCGTAAAATAGGTGGTGGCAGCTCGACGGGGAAAATTAAGTTTGCCCGATATTTCTGAACTGATAGACACATGAACTCCATCACACTCTTCCCCTATCCTCTTTTTAAGCATTAGTTCGTGCACATTATTGCGATTAGCGAATTTGGCGGCTAAGGCGATTCTTTTCACCCCGGAATCCTTGATCCAATCCAGTAGATCTCTTATTTCTTCTTTATCCAGGGGTTCGATTTCCCGGCCTCGAAAATCCACCGCTCCTTTCATAAAATGTGTATCTCCCTTCAGCTCATAGGAATCATGAGGCAATCCATAGCCAGGCAACAGAACCATAGCAGTCTTTTCACCACGTCCGGTAGCCAGCGAGTTGGTCACCAGGGTAGTACTCAAAACTATCCGTTGAATCTGCTCTTTATCCTCAGCAGCCAGCAGTTCATCTAATACCTGCAAGAGGCTGTTCTTCAAGTTATCTTCCTCGGTAGGCTTCTTAACCGATTTCACTATTTTCCCCGCTCGGTATAGTACCCCATCAGTAAAGGTGCCTCCTACATCAATACCCATTAACAATGTTTGCCACCTCCTATTAGATAATACTTACCTTCACCTTGCTTTTCACTACTAAACTACTTCTTTACTTATCTACCCCAACAGCATTATGCTAGGGCCAAATCTAAAGCTGCTTTCTCTCCCCACAACTGGCTAAACTAAAGTCTTGCATTTATTATTTCCAGCATAATCCTTTTTCAGCCCGTATTAAAGTATGGACTAAGGAAATTATTGTTTTTTCTTAATTAGCTCTTGCTTCCATTTAAACAAAAAGTTTATGGCCTCTAGAGGAGTGATGCCGTTTATATTCACCTCTTCTAATTCACTAAGAATTGGATGCTGGGCAGTAAACAGAGATGGTTGTGATAATATCGGTGCTGCCGATATAACCGGGCTCGTTTCCAGGCCCAGGAGTATCTCTTGGGCGCGTTCAATCACCGGTCGAGGGAGCCCGGCCAGTTTAGCCACCTGAATCCCATAGCTCTTATCCGCCTTGCCTGGCAATACCTTTTTGAGAAAGACTACCGTGTCTTCGCTCTCATGAACCGAAACCGATAGGTTAACCACCTGTGGGTACTTATCGCTTAAGTCCGTTAACTCATGATAATGGGTAGCAAACATGGTTCGTGCCTTGATCCCTTCCAATATGAACTCGCTTACGGACCGAGCAATGCTCATGCCGTCATAGGTACTGGTACCCCGCCCAATTTCATCCAGGATGATCAAACTGTGGCGGCCCGCATTATGTAATATATTAGATACTTCCACCATTTCCACCATAAAAGTACTTTGGCCGGCGGCCAAATCGTCCGAGGCCCCCACCCGGGTAAATATCTTGTCCACTATACCTATCCGGGCTGATGTAGCCGGTACAAAGCTACCCATCTGGGCCATCAATACCAATAGAGCTACCTGTCGCATATAGGTGCTTTTGCCTCCCATATTGGGACCGGTTATGATAGCAAAACTTTTATCATCCCCGCCCATATGAGTATCATTGGGGACAAAGCGGGTTTGTTCCAGGTTTTTTTCTACTACCGGATGACGCCCGGATTTAATTTGGATTTCCTGGCTGCTGTTGATAAGGGGCCGAACATAATTATTGAGATAAGCCGCTTGGGACAGGCTGAAGAGAACATCCAAGACAGCCACCTGCCTGGCAGTATCCAATATCCGTTTTATATGCGCCGACAGGATCTTCCTTACTTGCATAAATTCTTCATATTCCAGGGCATATAACCTCTCCCTGGCCCCCAAAATTTTATCCTCGTAGTTTTTTAGCTCTTCACTGATAAACCTTTCCGTATTGACCAGAGTCTGTTTGCGGATATAATCAGCTGGGACCCGATCCAGATTGGACTTGCTTACTTCTAGGTAATAGCCAAATACTTTGTTAAAGCCTACCTTAAGATATTTTATTCCGCTACGTTCTTTTTCCCGGGCCTCAAATTCCATCAGCCATGCGCTTCCTTTTTGGGAAAAGTCCTTGAGTTCATCTATTTCCGAATTGTAGCCGCTTTTTATTATACCGCCTTCTTTTAAACTTAACGCAGCCTCCTCATAGATACTCTTGTCAATGATTTGGTAGATATCTTGCAGCTTATCCATAGCAGCTATCTTTTGCAGCAAGCGACTTTTTGCCTTGAAAATGTCAGGGGGCAGCTCCTGCAGAGCCCTAAGAGAGCTTTTCAAAGCCAGGAGATCCCGGGCATTAGCCAGCTCGCTTCCTATTTTACCAGCAATCCGCTCCAAATCATAAACCCGATCCAACAGCAACTTCAATTCTTCCCGCCATCCCAGCTGGTTTTTTAGTTCTTCTACCCCATCCAACCTGGCTTCAATTTCCGCTGGGTTCTTTAATGGCTGCTCGATCCATTGTCTAAGCAGGCGCTTACCCATGGAGGTGCAACAAGAGTCCAATACCCCTAAGAGGGAACCTTCTCTCTTATTATCCCGCATGCTGGCAGTCAATTCCAGGTTGCGCCGGGTATAATAATCCAGTTCCAGATATTGGCCGGGTTGGTAGAATCTCATGCTCCCCACCTGTTTCAAACTGACTTTCTGAGTATGATTGAGGAAATTCACTACTGCTGCAGCGGCCTTAACGGCAGTTTTGTATTCCTTCAAACCAAAACCATCCAGAGTGTGAACTTCAAAATGCCGCAGCAAAATATCTCGAGCCGTTTCATACCCTAAAATATCAGGAGCAATATTGCTGAGGGCAGTACTTCCGGATAAAAAGGCCGGTTTTTGCCAATCCAACTCCAGGCAAGATTCATTATTGATGAGTACTTCGGCTGGGGATAAACGCAGCAGTTCGCTTTGCAGTTGTAAATCTTTCTCTTCCCCGGTGAATTCACTTACCCAGAAATCCCCAGTTGATACATCAATATAAGCCAGGGCATTAGCGTTGTTCTCCACTACCACAGCGGCCAGGTAATTATTTTGGTTTTCGGACAGAATATTATCATCCATAATCGTACCCGGGGTAATTATACGGGTAACTTCTCTTTTCACGATTCCCTTGGCCGCTTTGGGATCCTCCACCTGCTCACACACAGCTATACGATATCCCCGATTAATCAAACGGGCAATGTAATTATTGGCGGAATGATAAGGTATGCCACACATGGGCACCTTCTCTTCCTGACCTGCATCTCGTCCGGTTAATACTATTTCCAGCTCCCGCGAAGCCAGCCGGGCATCTTCAAAAAACATTTCGTAAAAATCCCCCAGGCGAAAGAAGAGTATACAATCCTGATGCTGCTCCTTTACCTGCAGGTATTGTTCAATCATGGGTGTATATTTGGCAGACAGTTCGGCAACCCCCTAGAAAATTAAAATTTAATACATTACGTAAGTAAAAATAAAGACCCGGTAAACCAGGTCTCTATAACTAAAGATATAATAGTTCCAAACATTAGCTGCAACCATTGCAGGAAGAACAAGAACCGGCACAGCTGCCAGTAATAGCCTGATTCATGGCATAGTACACCGCCTGCATTAAATTATCAAATTTTTCCTGGGCGGCCATTATTTCCTGCAGTAAACTATTATTGCTTAACTGCTGTTCCAGAATATCGATATGATCTTCTTCCACCTTGCTTATGATCAGACCATCATTCATCTTGTTATCCAATTTCATTTTGGCATCCTGGTATTTTATAATGAGAGCGGATGCTTCAATATCCTCATTTAATCTATTCTGTAATTCCTTCAAGTGGGTAATTTCTTCACAATCCCCAATTGAGGTCCCCAAGTCAAAAGCCAGTTTAATAATGTCTTCTTTTGCCAAAACTCTAATCCCCCTTAAAATGCCTTAATCCACTTGCAACATTTCTCCAAATAGTGAAAAAGTAGTAACTTCTTTTATTCTAACATTTATTATCCTTCCAATTAAGCTTTCTGGTCCATAAAATATAACAATGCGATTGGTCCGGGTGCGAGAGCTGAGCATGTGTTTATCAGTTTTGCTCCAGCCTTCCACCAGTACTTCTTGAGTGCTTCCCACCAAGGATTGGTTTATCTCCCGGGCTATGGAGTACTGGACCTCATTAAGAGTCAATAACCGCTGCCGTCTGACTTCCAGAGGAAGGTGATGGTCCAGGCTGGCTGCCTTGGTGCCGGAACGAATGGAATACATAAAAGTAAAGGCGGAATCAAAACGCACTCTTTTGACCATGTCCAGAGTATCCTCAAAATCCTCTTCACTCTCTCCGGGAAATCCTACAATAATATCCGTGCTGATAGCCACTCCCGGAATCTGTTTCCTAATGCTCTGAGTCCTTTCCATGTAGTGTTCACGAGTATAACCCCGATTCATAAGCTGCAATATTCTGTTGCTCCCGGCCTGCATGGCAACATGGATATGCTCACAGACTTTGGGCTCTTTGGCAATGGTATGGATTAATTTATCGTTCATATCCCGGGGATGGGAGGTGGTAAAACGAATACGCTCAATGCCATCGATACAGCCCACCATAGATAACAGGTCGGCAAAATCCAATCCTGCTTCCAGTCCCCGGCCGTAGGAATTTACATTCTGTCCTAAAAGGGTAATCTCTTTAAAACCCTGCCCGGCTAAATCCCGTATTTCAGCCATAATATGTTCCGGCTGCCGGCTTCTCTCCCGCCCTCGGGTATATGGCACTATGCAGTAGCTGCAGAAGTTGTTGCAGCCGTACATTATATTTACAAAGGCAGTAACTCCCTGATTGCGGCTACTGGGCAGGTTCTCCGCCATATCCCTTTCCCCTTCATAAATCTGAACCAGCTTACGGCCTGATTCCTTGCGCTCAGCGATCATTTGCGGGAGTTCATCCAGATTATAAGTACCAAACACAATGTCTACCTGCTGCTTTTTTAATCTCTTTCTGACATTCTCCAACTGGGCCATACAACCCCCTACGGCAATAATCATATCCGGATTTTTTCTTTTTAATTTAGCTACTTGGCCTAACTTGCCATACACTTTGTTTTCCGCTGAGTGCCGTACACTGCAGGTATTAAAGATGACTAAATCTGCCTCTTCCAAATGGGGAGTAACAACATAACCCATACCCTCTACTATTCCGGCCAAAATTTCAGAATCACGTACGTTCATCTGACAGCCATAAGTCAGAATGTGGTAACTACCTATAATTTCGGTTCTTTCTTCCATAGACCTATCCTTTCGAATACATGTTAAGCTAAGGTCCTCCTGAGTTCAGTCAATATTGTAACAAAAATAAAGGGCCTGGACCATATCTGGTCCTATTAGTTATTGAGAATTTTGCATAAAAAAAGAGGCCGCTTAAAAGGGCCTCTGTTAATCTTCCAATATACCTAGTACTGGTTTCTCCTGTTACGGAAGCAATCCCTACAGTAAATGGGTCTATCTCCACTCGGTTCAAAGGGGACTGTGGTCTCCTGACCGCACTCGGCACAAATTGCCTTAAACATCGGACGATCATCCCTGAATCTCTGGCCACTACCGCCTCCACCGTTGCCGCGTGACTGCTTGCGAGCTCTTCTGCAATCTCTGCATCGGCTAGGTTCATTTTCGAAGCCCTTTTCTTTATAGAACTCCTGCTCCGATGCCGAAAATAAGAATTCTTCTCCGCAGTCTTTACAAATTAGATACTTGTCTTCCATATTTTTTACTTATCCCCTTTCTGGAAATGTACCCTCTACTCCTTTTCTCCATATAAGAAGAATTAATGGATCAAGGCATGTTAAATATAATTCACAACCCACCTGATGTCAAGTCGGTACAGCTTAAATACTTCCCTTTTTTTCGTAAAAATATACTATTAGCCTTAATAATTTGCTCATGGAACATTTTGTATAAATTGCTTACAAAAATGAAAATCCAGGATAAGAACCTATCCAAATCGTCGGATAAATTGAAACTTCTCCAGGCTGGCCATAATAATCTTCTATGGCCATATCGCTTGGTATAATTTGCATGAGCTGATCCTTAAGGTTAATACTCTGCTTTGTACCGATAGTCAGGAGATGCATCTCCTGACTATGCCTTAAGTTGTTTATCATAAATCGTTTAGGGAATCTAGTGCCATACTGCTGATATTTACTTCAATAGTACTTACCGTATCGTTAATACTGCTTATGTTATCTTCTATTTCACCCATACTGCTGTCCAGAGATTCTATATCTTTTTTTAATAATCCAAACTGGCTTTCCATATTGCTCAGCCTATTATCCAGATTTTTTATTTCCTTTAATATTTCATCAAGGATTTGGGCAAGTTTTTCACTCTCACTCATCTCATACACCTCTTTTCCGGATAGACTTAAGGGCCGCACTGGGCTAGCCCTTTTTTTGAATTTTAGCCCAGCTGTCCCGCAGTGGCACAATGCGATTAAATACGGGAGCATCAGTCTTGCTATCCGGATCAGCTACAAAATATCCCTGGCGCAGGAATTGGAAGCGTTCTCCAGGCTGAACTTTTTCTAGGCCTGCTTCCAGCATACAGCCATTAAGCACCAATAATGAATTGGGATTGATTTTCTGAGTGAAAACTTTACCATCCTCATCATCATCAGGGTTATCGGAATCAAAGAGGTGATCATAGAGACGCACCTCTGCCTTTACTGCATGACTGGCTGCCACCCAGTGCAGAGTCCCTTTTACCTTGCGGCCTGCTGCAGGACCACCGCTTTTGGTATCTGGATCATAAGTACAGCGCAGTTGTATGATTTCCCCGGTCTGTTCATCCTTTATTAGCTCTTGGCACTTAATTATATAAGCCCCTTTCAATCTGACTTCTCGCCCTGGGGCCAAGCGGAAGAATTTGCGGGGTGGATCTTCCATGAAATCTTCCTGCTCTATATAAAGTTCCCGGCCAAAAGGTATTTTCCGGTTTCCACTATCCGGATTTTCCGGGTTATTGGCAATATCCAGCCACTCCACCTGTCCTTCCGGGTAGTTTTCAATTACTATTTTTAAGGGACGCAACACCGCCATTACACGATCCGCGCGCCGATTTAGGTCTTCCCTAATACAATATTCCAACAGGGCTATATCCACCGTACTGTCTCTTTTGGCTACTCCAATCCGCTCACAAAAATCCCTGATGGCTTCCGGGGTATATCCCCGCCGTCTTAGTCCAGATATGGTAGGCATACGGGGATCATCCCATCCGTTTACATATCCCTGCTCGACCAAAGCTCGCAGCTTTCTTTTGCTCATAACGGTATAGCTCAGGTTCAAACGGGCAAATTCATACTGCCGCGGTTCATATTCAGGTTTGACATTGTCAATAAACCAATCATACAAAGGCCGGTGATCCGCAAATTCCAGGGTACATATGGAATGCGTTATGGCCTCAATAGCATCAGAGAGGGGATGGGCGTAATCATACATGGGATAAATCAGCCATTTATCCCCGGTTCTATGATGAGCCTGCTTCAATATTCGGTATAGTACCGGATCCCGCATATTTAAATTAGGAGATGCCATATCTATTTTGGCTCTTAATACCCGTGCCCCTTCTTCAAACTCCCCTGCTCGCATACGTTTAAAGAGATCCAGGTTTTCCTCCACTGAGCGGTTGCGATAAGGGCTTTCCTGCCCAGCATCGGTTAAAGTACCACGGTAAGCTCTAATCTCCTCGGCATTTAAATCACATACATAAGCTTTCCCATCTTGGATAAGCTGCAGGGCCCATTCATAAAGCTGCTCAAAATAGTCTGAAGCATAGTAAAGGCGTTCTTCCCAATCAAATCCCAGCCAACGCACATCGGTCATAATTGAATCCACGAATTCAACTTCCTCTTTACTGGGATTAGTATCATCAAAACGCAAATTGCATAAACCATCATTAGCCCGGGCCAAGCCAAAATTAAGACAGATAGACTTGGCATGCCCTATATGCAGATAGCCATTAGGCTCAGGAGGAAAACGGGTATGGACTCTTCCCTGGTTTTTTCCGGCTCTTAAATCAGCGCTGATAATATCCTGGATAAAATTGCTGGGAAAATCCAAAGGGGATTTATTACTTTCCTCTTGGCCGCTAGCGGGAGTCGTTAAACTGCTGTCCTGCTTCATAAGTTGTATGTCCTCCTTTAAAAACTGACTGCACCCAGGCAACCAGCTCTATTTAGCTATAATAATAATTAACATTCAGGACCTTAATTATAAGCCTCATTGCGAATACTTTCGATATCAAGCAATGTTTGCAGACAATTTCCGTCTGCAATAACTTGATATTCCACACCTGATTATAAAATCCTTCTTTTTCTATGTGTTGATAGCGGGGACGGTTCCGATTGTCATTTTTTTGACCGTGGGGGCGTCAAACAAAGGGACGGTTGGAATGTCCAACCGTCTCCTTCTTACTGGAGGAAAGAGATTTTCCGGGCCATTATGCTGACTCCATTTCCTCGGCGCTGAATTCTTCCCTTTACCAACAAGGGTGCGATTTGCTCACCGAATATGAAATCACCGTATTGCATATAAAGGTCTTCAAACAGGCTTACATCGATAAGTCCGAATTCATCCACCAAAGAAAAGAAAACTACTATTTTACCGCTGCGGGTGGGAGGCCGGTGAGGCCGAAAAAGGGTTCCGGCTATTTGCACCATTTTACCGGCGGGTAATTTTTTTACTTCTTTACTGGAATATATATGGCGTCTTCTAAGTTCCTCCCGCATTCGAGCCATAAAATGACTGTTTATGTCCAAGCCCAGTATTGCCCGCTCCCAGGCCTCTTTTTCCCAGTTTTTAAAATCATGCACTTGCCCTCCAGGATGGTTTTTAAAGAGAAGCTGTTCCCCCTGGCTTTTGTTTTGTAGCTCTTCTATCCAAACGGGTACTTCCATCAGCATCTGCCGGCGATTTTTGTATAAGCTATCCAAGGCTCCACATTTTATCAAATTCTCCATTACATCGCGGTTGATCCGGCTGCGTTCCATAAATTCCAGGGGACTTACAAAAACTCCCCGGCTGCGTTCTTCGGCTATATGCCGCAACTCATTACAGCTTATACCCCGAACCTGTTTCAGTCCTACTCTTATAGCTTTACCTTCGGTCTTGAAATCGGTGTCACTGGCGTTTACATCCGGCCCCAATATGGCTATACCTCGGCGCTGGGCTTCACTGCAGATAATATAAGGCGGATAGAAACCCATAGGCTGATTATTCAGAATTGCCGTGTAGTACTGGACCGGATAGTGCTTTAGCATATAGGCAGTCTTAAAGCTGGTAGTGGCAAAGGCAGCTGCATGGGCCTCGCAGAACCCATAACTGGCATATCCTCGTATACAGGCAAATATCTCCCGGGCCAGGTCGCCATCTACTCCATTATTTTGGGCCTGTTCTATAAATTCAGCTCCAATTTCCTGCATCACTTTTTCCGAACGAGCATGGGTCATTACCCGGCGTAAACGATCAGCCTCTCCGGCACTGAATCCTGCAATAGCGGTAGCAATCTCAATAACTTGCTCCTGGAAAAGCACTACCCCGTAAGTTTTCTCCAGTATAGGCTTTAAGCGCGGGTGCAAATACTTTATTTCTTCCTGCCCGTGCCGGCGGGCAATGTATGGTTCTACCATATTTCCTTTAATGGGTCCGGGCCTGATTAAGGCCATACTTGCTACCATATCTTCCATATGTCTGGCATTGAAATGGGCCTGCAGAGACCTCTGGGCTGGGCTCTCCAACTGAAAGACGCCTATTGTGTCACCCTGGTTGATCATTTCATAACTGGACTGATCGTCCAGAGGAATAGTTCCATAATCAAACTCTTGTCCTGATTCTTTAATATAGCGGGCAGCATCACTTATAACCCCCAGGGTGCGCAGGGGCAGCAGGTCCAGTTTGGCTAAGCCCAATTCTTCTACATCATCCTTATCGAACTGGGTTATAATTGGCCCTAAAGCCGATTTTTGCAGTGGGGTGAGATTTAGCAAAGGTACACTGCTTATTACCACCCCACCTAAATGGGTACCTAAAAAGCGGGGAAAGCCGGCTATCCTTTCACTAATCTCCAGCAACAGTTGAAATCTCCCCTCCTGCAAGGGGCTATTTTTTAACTCGGGCAGAGTACTCAGTACCTGCCGCAACTTATCGGCATGAGTATGAGGCAGTCTTTTAACTATGTGACCCAGCTCTGCTTCGGTAAATCCCAGGGCCTTGCCCAGATTCCTTACTGCAGAACGAGCCTGAAAAGTATTATAGGTGGCTACCCGGGCTACCCGATCCTCACCATAACGCCTATAGACATAATCAATCACTTCATCCCGGTAGCGCGATTCAAAATCTATATCGATATCCGGCAAGCCTTTTCTTTCCGGACTCATAAAGCGCTCAAACAAAAGGCCCCGCTGCAGAGAATCCACCTCTGATATATAGAGACAGTAAACCACTAGGGAATCAGCCGCCGAACCCCGTCCCGCATAACGTATCCCCCGACTGCGGGCATAGCGGGCCACATCCCCTACCACCAAAAAATAATCAGCAAAACCCAGCTTTTCTATTACCTCAATTTCTCTCTCCAGGCGTTCCCGGACCCTGCCATTGATCCTGCCATAACGACTTGTGGCTCCTTCGAAAGTCAGCCTGCTTAACATTTGCCCCGGAGTCTCACCTCTTCTGTCTGAATAAGAAGGCAGATGGACTTGATTATTATGAAACACCCCTTGGCATTCTTCGGCTATACGTTTGGTGTTTTCCACCGCCCCAGGAAAATCCACGAAGATTTTTTTCAGCTCCGGGATGGGCTTAAGATAATTTTCTCCATTTAAAGGACGCCGGGGGTGTATATCCTGGACCCGGGTAAGGGTGCGAATGCAAGTCAAAAGATCATGGATGATAAAGTCCTGATGGCAGGCGTAATGGACATTGCTGCTGGCCACCATCTCTATATCCAGGTGTTGGGCCAGTTCGAGCAAGCGCCGATTGAGGAAGGAGTCCCCGGGCAGACAGCCTCCCTGCATTTCAATATAGAAGTTTTCCCGGCCCAGAATTTCCAAATACTCCTGGGCTCGCTGGCAGGCCTTACGGTACTGGCTCTGCAGTATAAGTTGATTGATCTCACCCTGACGGCAGCCGGATAAGACTATTACTTCCTTTAGCTCTTCCAGCCCTGAAAAAGCTACCGCCGGTTCACCCCGGGGATTATCCAGATGGGAGCGGGTAAGCAATGAGCATATCGCAGCATAGCCCCGGGGACTGCGAGCCAGAAGGGTCAGGTGAAAGCCGCCTTCCAGGGTGATTTCCACCCCTTGTATGGGCTTGACACCTGCTTCTCGGGCTGCATTATAGAATTTTACCGCTGCACAAACATTGTCATGGTCGGTAATGGCCAGGGCCGGCATATCCAATTCTGCTGCCCTGTTTACCAATTCTTCAATGTTGCTGGCCCCATCCAGAAATGAAAATGGGCTATGGCTATGCAATGATACAAAACTCACCTTTCTTCACCTCAGTCATATACTCGATATAGAAACCATTGGCCGGAAGAGAGGTCTCTAAATATTTCCCTTATGCCTCCATCCTGACAGTAAACCCGATAAAAAGCCTTTTCACTCTCCCCTTCCCACCAGCATCCGGTATCGTGCCAGGATTCCAGAATGTTTTCAATTTTAATCACTTGCTCTTCGATTTCTATAAAGACGGGTTTATTGAACTCCGTGCTCTGCACTTTTAATTTATCTGACTTACTCATGCCTCACCTTCCTGTCAATGACTGATCAGGTTCAGTCGCCAGGGATCAAAATAGGCCAATACTTTTTCTCTTCTGCCTTCTTCCTTCCCCCAGCCTATCTGGCCGGGAAAACGAATATCCAATTTCTCTATGGCCTTTTCCACTCGCAAGCTGCATCCGTTTCTCTCCCGGGGTAAAAGGGAAAAAAGATCTGCTTCCTGCCATTCCAATGGTGATAATTCTGATAATATAATCCTCCCCTCCTCGGGAGGTGATCCCAATTCTAGTTTTTTAAACAAACCCATAAAAACAGCTGACAAAACTTCCCCTCGGCATTCCACTCCCTTAAGCCTGCGTTCTTTCCTGATCAACCCCTTTTTTGCCTTGATCTCCAAAGCTATATGAGCGCAACCGGAATGCCTTTTCTCCAGCAAAGCCTGTAAAACCCGACCCGCTTCCTTCATCTGAACATCACTTATGGCCTCACTGCCGGGACTAAAAATCAGGGGATAGGATATTTTCAGCGGAGGATATAGTCCTAAAATAGGCCGATCATCGATACCTTGACCCTGGCGGGGCAGATTCACTCCCCTTTTACCCAGTAAAGCTATAAGCCTTTCTGCCGCTACTGTCTTTAACTCTCCTACGTTAGATAGTCCTGCTCGTTCCAGTTTTCTGGCCTCCTTAAGGGTAATGGCACTAAACTGTGACAGCGGAATAGATGACATAAACTCTTCTTCCCGGCCTGGCAATACTTCCATGACCATAGCTTCCCGGGTTTTTATAATCCGGTACTCTTTGGGCGAAGGCAGCTGGCTCCGCAGCAAAGTGTTCTCAACTACAATTCGAGACGAGGCCAGGGCTACCTGAGCCGGCCGGCCAGTCAATTGATAATTCGTTTTGACTATGGACTTTATTATATCCAGGGTGGGACCGCATCCACTGAGATCGCAAAACAAACTTCCTTCCCCTTGCGGTTCCACCAATGGAGTATATATACTGCATTCTTCCAGTACTTCTTCTGCTAACCTGGAGCCAGTTTTTAAATAAATGATTCGACGCATCCTTTTATCACCTTTTATCACCTTTTATTGACCTCCCACTGCAAAAAAACCAGCAAAACTGATTGCATGTGATGTAGCATAGTTGCACCCTTCGAGCACTACTGATGTTCCGCTTCGCTTCACAATTAAGGTTGTAACACCCTGCGAACTGAACGACGAATATTTATTATGCATCCAAACCCGCGAATAACTTTTCGAGAGGAGAATCTTTTATTGTATTAATAATAGTATAACAGAACATGTGTTCGGTCAATAAGTTCATCTTATTTACCATTAATTTGCAGGATGCAATTCTAAATTCCCCTTAAAAAAAACTGCTTCCTCATGCAAAAACCCCACCGAAGCATATTCTACGTTCAGCAGGGTCTATTCTTGGTTTAAATTCATTCTAAGCTAGTTTAGCTTGTGTTCTCGGATAGATCTTAGATCATTATTTTACCAATTTTTCACATTGCACGGTTGTAGTTTAGGTTCTTAACCCAGTAGTTTTTTTTCTTCTTCTGTGATGCTGCCCGGCTGGATCTGTTCTCTTTCATCAATCATATTCTTAAACAGGTCTCTAAGTAGCTCCAACTCATTTTCTTTTTTTTTCAGAAAATTCATTTGCTGCTCTGCAGCATATCGGGCCAATCTAACATCTTCATAGGACTTATGCAAAAAACCTTTTACCTCTTCAATCTGCATATTTAATTCTTCTACCTTATTCATCTTAATCCCCCCTCAAAGTAACAATGAATTCGACACTAACTTGGTATATTCCTGTCCATAAAAGATTTGGGTCATATAAAAAAGGCTCAACTATCCCATAAGAATAAATGAACCTTTTGATTTCTAAACTAGCTTTTACTACCTGCAGCCAATATAGCCAGCTGCCTTTTCCCACCCAGGAAATGAAAGCAAATCGATTGCTTAAAGCCTTGTAACTATTCAGCCCTCGATGAATCTAAATTACCAGTCTCCTTAGGGTAGGAAGCTTCCACGCTATCCTCTTTTACACCTGTTAGTGTATCTGTATTTTCCAGGTAGATACTCCGGCTGGGAAATGCTACGGATATATCCATATCCTCTAGTATTTCCATTATCTTTAAATTAATGTCCTGACGTACGGCCAGGTATTCCTTCCAAACAGTAGTATGGGTAAAGAAATACATAAATATATCCAGGCTACTGTCATTAAATTGCTCAAAGTAAACCAGTATGGTTTCCGGATGCACATCGGGGTGATTATTCAACATTTCTCTTATGCGTAGCACACAATGCTCCAGTTTTATACGAGGGGTATCGTAAGTGACTCTCAGGTAAAACCTGATACGCCTTTTACCCATGCGGGTGTAATTGGTAATGGCTTCTTTCGCCAGGGTAGAGTTAGGTACGGTTATAAGTGACTGGTCAAAGGCTCTTACTCGGGTACTTCGAAAATTTATATCTTCGACAAATCCCTCTACACTGGGAGTAACTATCCAATCTCCAATAGAGAAGGGTTTTTCCATTATGATGACTATTCCCCCAAATATGTTGGAAAGTGCATCCTGAGCCGCTAGAGCAAAGGCCAATCCCCCTAAACCCATACCGGCTATAAAACCATTTACCTCATACCCCCACTCCTGTACTATGATTACCAGGGCCAGGGCCAATATTATAAATCTTACTACCTTGGATAGAAAGGCAATCAGT
This sequence comes from Syntrophomonadaceae bacterium, assembly GCA_012522955.1. GTDB lineage: Bacteria > Bacillota > Syntrophomonadia > Syntrophomonadales > Syntrophomonadaceae > JAAYJK01. The sequence continues at coordinate 661 of JAAYJK010000129.1, read as the reverse complement.
ATATCATCTATTTTAAATTTTTCCTTAATTTCCCGGGATAAAACGGATTCTCCTGATGCCAAGGCGTAAAATCCCCAGGCTATTAAGGCTATTGTAGTAGAGCGATAAATATCCAATATGAGCTGGTCAGTATTGGGACTCAAAGGAAGGTAGCGCAAAGCCATAAAAAATCCGGTTAAAGAAATCAGCCATTCTATAGGCCTGAAAAAAGCCGCTACTAGTTTATCATCCATCTCATTTTCACTTTTTCCAGTCAGTCTTTCCATCCAGGGAAACAAGTATTTTTTGACCAGTTTATTTATAATCCAAAAGAGGGCTAGAATTAACAGCACCCCAATAACATATCGCGCCAACTGATGCGAGATTAGGTCAGATATGGCATTTAAACCCCAGTTTAAGTATTGCTTTAACATATAATCTATTGCCGGCTGCCAAATCCGGCCCATCTCCCCTTTCTATAGACCAGCGATACTTGATCATCCTTTTTGACAGTTGGAATCCTGCCATGGTAAGAAAATAAAAAAGATGACAATCGGAATCGTCCCATTGTCATCTTTTGAATTAAACACTTATTTATCTTTTTCTTCTTTTTCTTGCCGGGCTTTTTCTATTATTTTATCCGCGTTCTGAGCCGGCACTTCTTCATAATGGGAGTATTCCA
>JAAYJK010000016.1 GCA_012522955.1 Syntrophomonadaceae bacterium | reverse complement strand
TTTCCAGGCGATAAGCTGACAGCTGAGGTTCAACAGCTGCTTCAGCTATGGATTCTTCATGCAGATAAATGGGTACCTGAAGGTTTTCCTGCAAATAGGCCGCCATCCCTGCATGATCCTCATGTATGTGAGTGAGGGCCACTTGCTGGATAGGATGGCTATTAAAAAAATGGCTGGATTTTAAAGCTAAAGTGGATGGGCCGGTGTCTATCAGTAAACCGTCTGCCAGATATAAGTAAACCTTCATCATAAAAGGACGGTTCCAGGGCATTTCCCGAACCCCCATCCACACTGCTATATTGGGAAAGTTGTATTTCATTCGCTATTACCTCCTGGGTTCAATAATATATTAGCAAAAATCTCATATTTTCACCAAGTCCAGGTCTTAAGCCGGGAGTATATCCATTTAAACAACCACATATGTGTAATTATACTACCCAGGAAACAGAATGTTGGTATATTATTCTAGTATGAGCAGACCAAGGATAAGACGTCCCGGGAAGCATAAGGCTGGCCATAGCCCTTGGGATGGCTCCAACAATGCAAAATTCTCTGAAGCAAATGGAATTTAATGGTGACAAAAGCCTCAGTCATGAGTTAAACTATTAGGCAGGATTATAAATAGTAACGACCATGAACCATTTCCCTACCCAGATTCATGAAGTTTCATGGGATAGGCTTCTTAGGGTGAACAATAAAATAGCTTAAATCTTAAACCACGAAGGTTTATAGAAAGCTTGAAGCTGCTATATTTGTTCGTGGTTTTTATTTTTAATCCAAATTAAGATTCTCCTGCGAAGACCCTGGCAATACTGGTTTGGATGCATAAATATGCAGGAGCCATTTGATGCAGCATGGCTGCAACACGCTGCGAAGCCGAGCGACGAATATTTATGCAATTAAACCCGCGATATTTAACTTTTTGCAGGGGAATCAATTAATACTGGGGGGTATTGGAATGAAGGTTACAAGATTGCTTTTTATATTGCTGGTATTGCTAATCCTGAGTATGGCCGGTTGCAGCTCCAATGATAATGAAATGAATAATAACCACTCTTCTTCGAGCCAAACCGCTGTATTGGAATTCAAGGCCAATGGTGAGGACTTTGTACGGCAGGGATTCACCTCTAAAGACGGATGGGACATAAGCTTTGATAAGGTTTACCTGACCTTGAGTGATATTAAGGCCTATATAACTGATCCTCCTTATGAGCCAGACAGTGAGGAAGCGATTATGTCCAGTGATTACCCTTCGCTGCCGGGTACCTTTACGGTTGACCTGGCCGAGGGCGGAGAAGAGGCGGACCCTATCAGGGTAGGTGAGGTGGCAGCACCTCTTGGTTTTTACAACGCCCTGTCCTGGCAAATGCTTCAAGCTCCGTCCGGTGAAGCTATGGGCCATAGCATCCTGATGCAGGGCACTGCTTGCAAAGATGATAAAATACTGCCTTTCAAAATAGGTATTAGCAAAGAATACCAATATTATGCCGGTGAATTCATAGGTGATGAGCGTAAAGGTATCGTGGCTGCTGATAGCCCGGCGGATTTGGAAATGACCTTTCACTTCGATCATATCTTTGGAGACGGAGAACTCCCGGCTGATGACGGTTTGAATACTGCCGCTCTGGGTTTTGATCCTTTTGCTGAACTGGCTGAAAAGGATCAAGTTATCACCGAAGAAGTCCTGGCTGAGCATCTTTCAGCGGCAGAATACCAGCAATACCTGGCCATGCTTCCCACCTTGGGACATGTTGGCGAAGGTCATGCTTTTGCCGTTGAACTGTAGAAATTACGGGGAGGACCAGCATGATGAAGCGACTTACACTTATACTGATACTGGCATTGCTATGGGTAAATATTTTACCGTTGACTGTTTTAGCTCATGGGGTTGAATTCAAGTATGAATCAAACAGCAGTTATTTGATCACCGGCTTTTTTGATGATGGTTCTCCCCTGTCAGCGGCCCAGGTGACTATTTATGCCCCTGATGACCCCAAAAAACCTTGGGGAACCGGCATTAGCGATGAGCAGGGGCAATACTTGCTTACCCCGGACCTGACTAAACCGGGAATCTGGACGGTACAATTCCGCAAAGCAGGGCACGGAGGAACCATCAACCTGGATATAGGAGGCCAGATGGGCTCCTCTTCCAGTACTGCCCATAGTACTACCCAAATAGTGCTGATGGTAATAGCGGTGTTATGGGGCTTTGTGGGAACAGCACTCTATTTTAAAAGGGAGCGTAGATAAATGCATATACCCGATGGCATGCTTTCGCCAACTGTCTGTCTGGCTGGTTATGGAGTAACATTTCTGGCCACCAGTTTTTCCATCAAGAGAATAAATAGTACTGAGGCCAGCACTCGGGATATACCCAAGGCTTCTCTCCTTACTGCGGCCTTTTTTCTGGTTTCCTTGATTAGTATTCCGGTGCCTCCGGCCAGTATACACTTACTGTTGAACGGTCTGCTGGGAGCCTTGCTGGGATATTTCGCTTATCCTGCAGTACTGGTGGCCCTATTTCTGCAAGCAGTCATGTTGGGGCATGGAGGGCTTACCACTCTGGGGATTAATGCGCTTATAATGGGATTGCCGGCCATGCTTAGTGCCTTCATTTATGGAAAATGCAGAAGTTCAGGACCATTGCTTAACTCTATCCTGGGCTTCATTATTGGTTTTATGGGAATAGCCCTCAGCGTTATCCTATTTGTCGTTATCCTGATGGCTTTTATTCCAGGTCAGATTAATGCAGAAGCCGAGCGGGTGGCCATCTATGCCATGGCTGCTGCCCATATACCCTTAGCCCTAGCTGAAGGCTTAATAACTGCTCTGATACTCAATTATATCCAGAAAGTTAAGCCTTCCCTGCTTCAATCAACTGATACTTATTAAGTGAGGTCTCTTTATGGAAACACTGATTAATCCTGAACTTAATAATTCCACCTTCTGTCAATGGGATCCCAGAGCCAAGATAATTGCTTTTTCCCTCTTGCTATTTTCATTTGCTATGGTTAAGAGCCTGGTTCTGCTTATAGCTATGCTCTTGATCTGCAGCATAATCTTCGCTTTCTCCGGCCTGCCGGTTAAAAGCCTGTTCCAACGATGGAAGATCCCGGCGGTTCTGGTATTGCTAATGGGACTCATCTTGCTCTTCTTTTCTGAAGGGCATCCCCTGCTATACCTGGGACCACTGGAAATTACTCAGGAGGGCTTGGTGGCCATGTTGCTTATGCTTAGTCGCCTAATGTGCATGCTTACTCTGATAGCAGTGCTCCTGGCCACTACCCCTTTGCTGCTTCTGATTACCGCCCTGCGCGATCTGGGTCTGCCCGGAATACTGGCTGATATGATTCTTTTTACCTTGCGCTACCTCTATACTTTGAATGATCAGCTGGAACAGATGAAAAGGGCCCTTACTGTAAGGGGATTCTCAGCCCAGGGTCTGAGCAGCTATAAACAGTATGCCCTACTAATCGGAGGTATTCTGGTCCGCAGTTTTGAACAATCAGAGCGAGTCTATAGAGCAATGGCCGTTAGGGGCTATGGATTTGAACCCGGCCCTGCTCCAGATAATGGTTGGAACCTTCAGGATAAGGCCCTGTGTTATTCGTTTTCTCTTCTGGCCTTTTTGATAGGCTCATTACAGCTTTATTTTAACCTGCCGGGGGTTTAATAATGACAGATCAAATATTAAAGATATCCAACCTTAGTTTCTCCTATAAAGAGGGTGATTTGATACTGGACGGGCTATCCTTGGAGGTCTTCAGGACGGATAAAATCGGTATACTGGGACCCAATGGGGCAGGCAAAACCAGTTTGTTTTTACTTATTGCCGGGGTGGAAAAGCCTTGGGCCGGGGAGATTTATCTGCAAGAGAAAAAAATCGTACCAGGCATTTTTAATCCTGAATTAGGCTTGGTTTTTCAGGATAGTGATGATCAGGTTTTTAATTTTTCAGTGTTTGATGACATAGCATTCGGACCTCGCAATATGGGTCTGCCTAGAGCAGAAATTAACCGGCGAGTCAATGAGGCTCTGAGCGTGCTGGGAATACAGCATCTGGCCCGGCGAGCACCTCAGCAATTGTCAGGAGGGGAAAAAAGGCTGGTGGCCATAGCCGGAGGTATTCTGGCCATGCAAGCCGGGCTGGCTATCTATGATGAACCCACCTCCAATCTGGACCTCAGGTACCGTCGCCGCTTAATCAATTTCATTAAATCTCATAAACAGAAAGCAGCCTTAATAGCATCACACGATCTGGAGTTTGTACTGGAAACCTGTAACCGGGTGGTAATACTGGATCAGGGTAGAATAGCCGCTGATGGCAGGCCTCAGGATATAATGGGTGACCCCTTGCTTATGGAACAACATGGTCTGGAAGTACCCCATTCCTTGTTAGGAAGACAGGAATGACTTATTCTTAAAGAAATTGCTATGTTATACTAATCTCCAAATAGAAGCGGGAGGGAATTTTGTGATAATTGCGGTTGTAGATGGACAGGGAGGTGGCATAGGGCGTATCCTGGTGGAAAAGCTGCGTCATGAGCTGGGGCCTGATTGCTGGATAATTGGATTGGGGACCAATGCAGTAGCTACTTCCGTCATGCTTAAGGCAGGTTGCAATGAGGGGGCCAGCGGAGAAAATGCCGTTGCCCGGACCGTGTCTCAGGCTGATATTGTAGTAGGATCAGTAGCGATTATAGCAGCCAACTCCTATTGCGGTGAGCTTACCCCCCGAATGGCTGAAGCTGTGGCCTCGGCCCGGGCCTTGAAGGTCTTGCTCCCCCTTAACCGTTGCGGCATAGAGCTAAGCGGCGTTATTGACGAACCTCTGCCCATACAGGTAGAGCGGCTGGTAAGCAGAGTCAGAGAAATATATGACAATCAGAAATAGGGTGAAAGGTGGATGATATAAATGTGCCGAGATATGCCTCCCCTGGAACAGGCCATACAATTTCACGGCCACATATGTCCCGGAATTCTAATGGGGGTTAGAGCTGCGGAATTGGCCCTCAAGCACTTGCAGTTGGAGCGGGATAGGGATGAAGAACTTCTGGCAGTAGTTGAGACTGATTCTTGTGGCGTGGACGCTATTCAGTCCATACTGGGCTGCACCTTCGGCAAGGGCAATCTGATTTTTAAGGACTATGGCAAGGCTGTATATACCATTGCCAGAAGAGATAAGGGCAAAGCCATACGTATAGCCCAGAAATTTAATCCCAAGCGCAGCCCCGGCTTTGACCGCTACCGGGAACTTGATGGCAGGAAGGATTTGACGGAAGAAGAAAAAGTGGAGCGGGAGAACCTGTTGGGACAAATATTTGAGAGTATTATGACCGCTCCTTGGGAAGATATATTCGATTGGCGGGAAGTAGACTTTGATTTTCCCGAAAAAGCTCAAATCAGGAGAACCCTGCAGTGTTCCCGTTGCGGCGAAGGGGTCATGGAAGGGCGGGCCATAAGCATAGAAGATGAAGTACTATGCCCTAGCTGCTATCTGGATAAAGGAGGCCAATAACGTGTGTGAAGCCAATGTCTATATTAATCGCCAGGGCCAGGAGGAGCTTGTGATGGAGAAAGTGGACCGGATAATTCCTGGCGATGAAAATAACCTTTTTATGGAAAACATATTCGGGGAACGCCGAGTGGTTCAGGCTAGAATCAAAGAGATGCAACTGGTGCACCACCGTATAATTCTGGAGGAGATCAAGACCTCAGCCGAAGTTCAGGAACAGGAGATATGGCTGACCCTGGATACCGAACATGGACACTTCCATACCGGAGAAGAAATCCACTTGATTCTCGCCGGGGGATATAACATGAAGTCAAATCCAAATGCCAGCCTTTCTCATCCTCAGGTATTTATGTGTCAAGACGGCCAGTCCAGAGAATATCCCTTAGAGCTAAAGGAAGGTTTGTACCAGGTCAACCTGGGTAAAGAAGCCGATGGTCTCCTGCAGATATATGCCCGGGATAGGTCAGACCGGGAATTATACGCCAAGATATTAGTAGAGGTGGGACATCATCACCATCATGACATAGAGCCGGTGGGACTGCCCTTGGAGATCATACCCAGCCATTATCAGCATGCTCGTATGGGAGAAAACTATGAAATAAAGGTATTGAAGAATGGTCTTCCTCTTACGGGAGCCAAGGTCAGAGCCACCTATAGCGGAACCAGCAACCGTGACTACCCTCATATCCTGACTACCGATGCCCAGGGGAAAACCAGCCTGTTCCTAACCGCTCGGGGCAATTACCTTTTTTCCTTAAAGGACGGAGAAATAATCAGTACTTTTACTCTCACCAAGAGTTTTTGATATAATAAGTGATTCTCCGGCAAGACCCTAAGCTGCCAAATACCTCTTCACAGCGGAATCACAAGTCAATAATGGCTAATAGTAAATTTGTGTCAAATTATAGATATTTATGTCTATCGGGAGGACTATCAATTTTTATGTAGAATATAAACTTAATCTATTGCAAAACGCAAAGATTGGTATATAATTACTTCAGTTTTAAAATTAGAGGAAATGGCTCTTAAACCTTGATAAAGCTATATACTTTCTCCGAGTTCTGGAAGCCTGGGGCGAAAAGCTATGGCGCCAGAACCTGGGTATGACTGGAAACGGTTATGCCTTCCCGTATTGCGAAAAGGAGATGCTTAGAATCAGGCAGATAATTTAAGCGTGCTCAGGAAGAGTACAGCTGTGATATTCTGTGCGTTTCAGGTCGGCATCTTTTATGCCGGCTTTTTTTGTTTAATACCCTTGGTACAAGGAGCTTTATCTGCTTTCGTTTAAGTAGTATCACCATAGGCCTGAGCCTTTATTGCAAAGGCCAAAGACCTAATAGTATATAAGAATAGAATATATTTCTCCGAGTCCTGTGGCCTAAGGCTAAGAGCTATGGTTACCGGACCTGGGTTGGACTGGAAACGGTCAAGCCTTCCCGTATTGTGAAAAGGAGATGCTTAGGATCAGCAGATTACATAAGCGCGTATTTATGTTTAGTACGTGCCTTAGGTTTATGTGCTTAAAATTCGGCATCTCTTAGGGGGCCGAATTTTTTGTATTTTAGCTTTTTATTTTAGGGAGTAAGGGTTAATGCATGAAGTAACTTTGATGTCAGGCATTCTGGATACCTTACGCGAAAATGCCCGCCAGAATGGAATCACTCGAATAAGTCGTATCAAGCTGATAGTGGGCAAGTTTTCCATGGCCTTGCCCTCCAGCCTCCGCTTTGCCTTTGCCGCCTTGGCCCAGGAAGGCCTGTTTCAAGAAGCCTGGCTGGACATTGAGGAGCGTGAACTGCACTGCCTTTGCCAGGACTGTCAGCGGGAGTTTGGCCCTCAAAGCAGTTATTGTTTCGTATGTCCTGATTGTAACGGACAGCATATCAAGATCTTGGCCGGCCGGGAAATGTTAATAGATTTTTATGAGGGAGATTGAGAATATGAAGCAGATAAACCTGGAAAGCAAGATCCTGGGCTCAAATGAACTCCTGGCCCGTAAAAACCGCCATCTATTTGAGCAGCTGGGAATACTGGTGCTGAACTTAATGAGTTCTCCGGGAGCCGGCAAGACTACTCTCTTGGAAAGAACCATAGAAAAATTAAATGGACGCCTTAAACTGGGAGTAATTGAAGGTGATTTGTATACTGATCAGGATGCCCGGCGTATTGAACAAAAAGGGGTACAGGTAATTCAGATCAACACCGAAGGGACCTGCCATCTGGATGCAGCTATGATAGGTCAGGCCTTTGCTGACCTTCAAGAGTACGGTCAACTGGATCTGCTTTTTATTGAGAATGTAGGCAACCTGGTATGCCCGGCCGAGTTTGATCTGGGCGAAGACTATAAAGTGGTAGTGCTTAGCACTGCCGAAGGAAATGACAAACCCCTGAAATACCCCTTAATCTTCTACCAGTCAAGGGCCGTTGTACTCAACAAGATAGATCTTTTACCATATACCGATTTCAGTTTGGAAAGGTTTTTACAAGACCTGGAAAATATAAACCCGACTGCCCAGACCTTTATGTTGTCGGGTCGAACCGGCCAAGGATTAGCAGAATGGACTGGCTGGTTATTGGAGGAGGTGAATAGAAAGAAACAGGGAACGGCTAGAGAACCATAGAGATAGAAGCAGCATGAATTTATTAATTTTTTATTTGATAAAAGATTGGGGATTGTCCAAAAATTTAAGAGTGTGGGGGGAATGTTAACAATGCCTACCAAACTTAGTAGACGTAATTTTATTAAACTGTGTGCAGGGGGGGCAGCAGCCATATCATTGTCAGGATACCTGGCACCTTTCATGAAGGAAGCCGTGGCTGCTGGAGCTCCTCCCGTGATATGGATACAGGGCGGAAGCTGTTCCGGATGTTCTGTATCCCTTTTGAATTCGGTGCATCCTGATATTGAAAAGGTACTGCTGGAAGTAATCAGCCTGCGTTTCCATCAGACGGTGATGGCGGCCGCTGGCAGCCTGGCCACTGAGGAAGGGTTGTTTGCTACCGTAGCGGAAAACAAGGGCAACTTTATCCTGGTGGTAGAAGGTGCAGTACCGGTGGGAGCTGATGGAAGTTATTGCATCATTGGAGAAAAGAATGGTCAACACTTAAAATTTGTAGATGCGGTAAAAGAAATCGGCAGTCAGGCCATGGCTATTTTGAGTGTGGGTACCTGCTCCTCCTTCGGAGGCATCCCGGCTACACCGCCCAATCCAACTGATTGCAAACCAGTAAGTGAGATAGTTAAAAATGTTCCTATCATCAATATCCCCGGTTGTCCTCCGCATCCTGACTGGATAGTGGGAACCATAGCTCATGTTCTGCTTTATGGTGATCTGCCCGAGCTGGATGTATTCGGGCGACCGACTATGTTTTTCGGCGATATAATCCATGACAACTGCCAGAGAAGACAGTATTTTGATAATGCTATTTTTGCCAAGAATTTTGGTGATCCCGGTTGTCTGCTGGAGTTAGGCTGTAAAGGTCCGATAGCCCACTGCGATTCAACCTATCGTTTATGGAACAATGGGGTTAATACCTGTATCAAGGCCGGTGCCCCTTGCATAGCTTGCACCGAACCAGAATTCCCCGGTTGGCCCATATACGACAGGATACCCGAGATGCCCATTGCCCCGGGTATAACTGCTACTGTCGATCAAATCGGGGGGGTATTGGGTGCTGCAACTGCAGTAGGTATTGCCGGTCATCTGGCCGGGAACGTGTTGACCGGTCGCATTGGTCCCAAAAAGCAAGCTGAGAAAGAAGGTGACAATTAATGGCAGAAAAGATAATTATAGATCCGGTTACTCGTATAGAAGGCCATTTGGCAGTTGAGGTTGAAGTAGAGGGAGGCGTGGTCGTTGAGGCCAAATCAATGGGCATGTTGTTTCGGGGCCTGGAGCTGATTATGCAAGGCCGCGATCCCAGGGATGCGGTGCAGATCATGCAGAGAATCTGCGGAGTGTGACCGGTAGCTCATGCCAGCGCGGGAACGCTGGCTTTGGATGATGCTTTTGGCATTGAGCCGCCACCCAATGGGCGCATTATCAGGAACCTGATTTTAGGCTCCAACTATATACAGTCCCATATACTGCACTTTTTCCATCTGGCAGCCTTGGACTTTGTTAAAGGCCCGGAGGTGCCGCCTTTCGTACCTCGTTATGAAGCCGACTTTCGTCTCCCTGAGGCGGTAAACCAAGCAGCCGTTGATGCTTATTTACAAGCCCTCAAAATGCGAGCCAAGGCTCATGAAATGACTGCTCTCTGGGGTGGCAAAATGCCCCACCAGCAAGCCATAGTACCTGGTGGAACCACAGAAATCCCGGATGCCCAGAAAATTATTGATTTCAAGTTTCGATTAAAGGAATTGCAAGGATTTATCGATAATGTTTACATTCCTATTGTACAAGCGGTAGCCGAGACTTATTCGGATTGGTTTGATATTGGCCGGGGCTGCATGAATATGCTGGCTTATGGAGCTATGCCCCTGGAAGAAGGAAAGGATCACGTAAGGAAAGAAAAGTTCTTCCCCTCCGGCATCTACCTGCAGGGACAGTATAAGGACTTCGATCCGCAAAAGATTGCCGAAGAAGTTAAGTATTCCTGGTATGCTGATGATACCGGCGGCAACCATCCTACCCAATCCGTAGTTGCCCCTGATCCCGAGAAGAAGGATGCTTATACCTGGATCAAAGCGCCTCGTTATCATGGGCAGCCTATGGAAGTTGGACCTTTAGCCCGGCTTTGGATTATGAAGCAAAAAGATGTAATTGCCCTGGGTGATAAAGCCTTCTCCGTTATGGGTCGCCATTTTGCCCGGGCGGTAGAATGCTCCATGGTGGCTAAAGCCCTGGACGAATGGGTAGGCCAATTGGAGCCTGGCCAGGCAGTAACCACCCCCCATGAAATACCTGCCTCTGCCCAAGGTATGGGCCTCACCGAAGCACCCCGGGGAGCACTTGGGCACTGGAACAAGATAGAACACCAGAGAACGGCCATTTATAATGCGGTAGTACCAAGCACCTGGAATATGTCACCCCGGGATGACAGGGGTATAAAGGGTCCCATGGAGCAAGCCCTGATTGGAACTCCGGTAGCTGATCCGGCCAATCCGGTGGAAATCGTAAGAGTAGTAAGATCATTTGACCCTTGTCTGGCCTGTGCCATCCATCTCATCACTCCGAATAAGAAGTTGATAAACACCATTGCGGTCTGTTAGGGGGGGTTGGGATGATTATCAAGATGGAAGAAAGACATGGATTCTGGCTCAGATTCTTTCACTGGATTAATATGGTCTCCATCACCCTGCTTATATTCAGCGGTTTGTGTATCCATGCTCCTGATTCAATCAAGCTTTTTGGCAATATGGACAACACCCGCATGCTTCACTTTGCCATGGGTTATGTGCTTTTATTCGGAGTAATTGGCCGAGTATACTATGCCATTGTTGCTAAAGATGCAAAAAATGTTCTATTCAACCCCATACCGGACATAAAAAACCTTCCCAGTATGATGAAGTATTATATGTTTTTAAGCGATAGCCATCCTGATTACGGCAAGTACAATCCCGGTCAAAAAATGATGTACACCGGCTGGTTGCTTATGGCTATCCTGATGCTGATAAGCGGTTTTATCCTCTACGCTCCCAATTCCTTTATGGGACTGGCAGGTATCTTGGGGGGATTGCTGGCAGTTAGGCTGATACACTATATTATCACCTGGCTTTTCATACTCTCCATTCTGGCTCACGTATATCTGGATCTTTCCGAAGGAATACCGGTGCTGTTGTCCATGTTCACGGGCAAGATTCCTAAGGATTTTCATGGCCAGACTCATGATAAAAACATGGAGGCCTGAGGAGGCGTTTAATTGACTAAGCTGGCAGTAGTAGGAATTGGCAATTTATTGATGCAGGATGAAGGGGTGGGGGTACACGTCATCAATCATCTGGCCCAATTGAAATGCCTTCCGGAAGAAGTTGATTTGATCGATGCAGGGGTTAACTCCTATGATATGCTGGATATTTTCGCTGATTATCCGGTGTTGATACTGATAGATGCTATGCAGGCGGGAGGGGAACCCGGCACCATATACCGGGTTCCCCTGGAGGAGCTGGGTCTTCAGCCTGACCTCAATATTACTTCACTCCATGAACTGCATTTTATAGAGGCGGTAAGTATGGCCAAGCTTATGGGATACCAACCTGAAATACTGGTATTTGGCCTTGAGCCGGAAACAATTAAGGTGGGAATGGAGCTTAGCCCCACTATTCAAGCTAAATTGCCCCAGGTAATGGAACTTGTTACCCGGGATGTGGAAAGGATATTGGCCAGATAATTGGCGCAAGTTTTGGAGCAACAATATTTCAGGTCAGTGGATTCCACCAAGGGTAGATTGGCTGAGGATAGAGTCTGTCTGCCCTTTTGGATGTTTTTAGGCCTGCGGTAAATCCTGCCCCCATAGACATTGTAATAATTATTGGAAAGAGTGCGGGGATATCATGCAAGTAAACAAATCATCTTACAGAATTAGAATTAATGGCATAGTACAAGGAGTAGGTTTCAGACCCTATGCCTTCCGGCTGGCCTGTGAACTGGGTTTGGATGGATGGGTATTAAATTCATCCTATGGGGTGTTAATTGAAGTTGAAGGCGGTGCAGAAGACCTGGATGAGTTTGTGCAGCGAATCATTGTCTCTCCACCTCCCCTGGCCCGTATCCGGGAATACAACGTGGAAAAGATAGATCCTGCTGGTTACCGGGGTTTTGTAATTAGGGAAAGCCAAAAGGAGCAGAATCGGAATGTTATGATTTCTCCGGATATTGCCACCTGTTCGGAGTGTCGAAAGGAGATACTAAACCCGGACAACCGGCGGTATCAATACCCCTTTACCAACTGTACCAATTGCGGTCCTCGTTTCACCATTATTCAGGACATTCCCTATGATCGCTCCAAAACCACCATGGCTTCTTTTCCTATGTGTCCCCTCTGTCAAAGTGAATATGAAGACCCCAGCAACCGTCGTTTTCACGCCCAACCCAATGCCTGTCCGGTCTGCGGCCCTCGGATCACCCTGCTGGACCAGCAGGGGAAAGAAAGCCCGGAAGCAGTAACGGCCTTATTAAAAGCGGGATTTATTATAGCTGTTAAAGGTCTGGGAGGATTTCATCTATCGGCCGATGCCCGCAATCGGGAGGCGGTATCCCGGCTGCGGAAGCGCAAAAAGCGGGATGCCAAGCCTTTTGCGGTAATGGTTCGGGACCTGGAAACGGTTCGCAACTATTGTATGACCAGCCAGGAGGAGGAGCGTCAGTTGATCTCCCCGGCGGCTCCCATAGTAGTTATGAAAACTCGTAAAGACCATGGGCTGCCTGCAGATGTGATTCATCCCGGGCTTAACACCTTGGGAGTATTATTGCCCTACACTCCCCTGCATTACCTGTTATTTGATGATGAACTGGATATGTTGATTATGACCAGTGCCAACATAAGCGATGAACCTTTAATTACAGATAACCAGAAAGCTATGGAAAATTTAAGGGATATTGCTGACTATTTCCTTATTCACAATCGGGATATCTATAATCCCTGTGATGATTCAGTTATAAGCCTCACTCCTCAAGGCACGGTACATTTTTTCAGGAGGGCTCGGGGTTATGTCCCTGCGGCCATTCAGATCCCCCATTCTGCCTGCCCTATTCTGGCCGTGGGCAGTGAATTAAAGAATACCTTTTGCATGACCAGGGGCAATGAAGCCTATATAAGCCAGCACTGGGGCGATTTGAATCACTACCATAACTACCTGAATTTCTTGCATGGTGTAGAACGCTTTGAAAAGATGCTGGAGGTAAAACCGGAAATAATAGCTTATGACCTTCATCCTGACTACCAGGTAAGTCGTTGGGCCAAATCCCAGGCTCAGGTGCAATTGATGGGAATACAGCATCATCATGCCCATCTGGCTTCAGTCATGGCCGAGAACGGCTTAGAAGGTGAGGTTTTGGGGCTTATCTGTGACGGCAGCGGTTGGGGTACCGATGGTACAGTATGGGGCTGCGAACTATTAAGAGGAACTTATAAGGATTTTTCCCGCCTGGCTCACCTGCAATACCTGCCCCTGGTGGGGGGAGATCTAAACAGCCAGCGTCCCTATCGTATGGCCTTCATATATCTGCTAGCGGCTCTGGGAGATGAGAAGGCCATGGCAGAGGCTAAAAAATTGTTGCCTCATCTGCAGGGGGCAGAAATGGGCCTTATCCAACAAATGATGTCCATTAAGATGCCAATCCTCACTTCCTCCTGTGGCCGGCTCTTCGATGCCGCAGCGGCTTTGCTGGGAATAAGCCCTATTAATCACTATGAAGGTCAGGCCGCCATTGAAATGGAAGCCTGTGCGGACCACCATGCCACGGGCAGATATGAATACCAGGTGGAAAAGCAGCCAGGCATGCTAATAATGAATAGCCTGCCTATATTTGCTGGTATATTAAGGGATATCCATAGAGGCGGGACAGTATCCACTATAGCCGGCAAGTTCCACCTTACCCTAAGTGATATGTTTGCAGATGCCCTGCTTCAGGCCAGGGACCATAGCGGTTTGAATCGAGTGGTATTAAGCGGGGGCGTTTTCCATAATGGGATAATCCTATTTAACTTAAGCAATAGTTTAATTTCTCATGGATTTGAAGTATACCATCAGCAGCAAGTTCCTCCGGGCGATGGGGGTATTTCGCTGGGACAGGCGGTAATAGCAAGCGAAAGGGTGATTTAATTGTGTCTTGGAGTACCGGCCCAGATCCTTTCCTTATCGGAAGATAATGTGGCAGTTGTTGATGTTAACTCCAATCGGGTAAAGATTAGTACCGTATTAACTCCCCAGGCTAAAACGGGAGACTGGGTTCTGGTTCATGCGGGTTTCGCCATGGAGATTATGGACGGTACATCTGCCCAGGAATCTCTGGAATTAATGCTGGAACTAAAGAAGCTTAGGGAGGCACTATGAGCGGTAAGCAAAGCTGGATGCAGGAAATGATAAGAGAAATACAGAATGAAACCCGCAACGTCTCCCTGATGGAGGTATGCGGAACCCACACTATGGCCATAGCCAGAAGCGGAATCAGGGACCTCTTGCCGGATAATATCAAGCTGATTTCCGGTCCCGGATGCCCGGTCTGTGTGACTGCCCAGGGAGATATTGATGCGGTAATAGAGCTGGCCAGTCAGCGGGGTATTGTTCTGGCTACTTTTGGGGATATGATCCGAGTGCCGGGTACCATATCTTCGCTGCAGGAAGCCAGAGGGAAAGGAGCTCAGGTTCGGGTAGTCTACTCACCCCTGGATGCTCTAGCCATGGCCAGGGATAATCCCACCCAGGAAGTGGTTTTCCTGGGTATCGGTTTTGAAACCACCGCCCCCACCGTAGCAGCCAGTATCGAGGCGGCAAGAAATATGCATTTGAATAATTTTTCGGTCTTTTCTCTGCACAAAATGGTTCCCCCTGCCCTGGAGATCATATTCTCCGATCCCGATATTAAGGTAGACGCCTTGATATGCCCCGGGCATGTTTCACTGGTCATAGGCCTGGAACCCTATCGGAAATTGGCCCAAAGCTATCGTAAACCTTGTGTGATAACCGGCTTTGATGATGCCGACCTCTTGCAGGGTATTCTTATGATACTGCTGCAGCTCCGCCAGGGACAAAACCAGGCCAGGATACAATATCAACGGGCAGTACAGGAAAAGGGTAATCCGGTAGCCCAGGACATATTAAACCGGGTTTTCCAAGCAGTGGATGCCCGCTGGCGCGGACTGGGCACCATAGCAGGCAGCGGACTGCAAATAAAGGATGAATTTAGCCAGTACGACGCCTGGCGCAAATTCAAGCTGCAGAATAAGGATGACCTTGCCATCAAAGGCTGTTCCTGCGGCCAGATTCTAAGCGGGAAATTATCTCCCCATGATTGTCCCCTCTTTGGCCGTAGCTGTACCCCGCTAAACCCGATTGGTCCCTGTATGGTCTCCCAGGAAGGAGCCTGTGCAGCTTATTACAGATATATCCCACTAAAAGGAGCGATCAAATGAATACAGACAGAATACTAATGGCTCATGGCAGCGGTGGATTGATGAGCCAGCGGCTGATAGAGGAAGTATTTAAAAAGGCCTGGCATAATCCCTATCTGGATCCCATGTTGGATGGTGCAGTGCTGGAACTCCCAGCGGGCAAGGTGGTTATGTCCACCGATTCTTTCGTAATCACCCCTATTTTTTTCCCGGGTGGGGATATCGGTAAACTATCGGTTTGCGGTACGGTAAATGACTTAGTGGCTTGTGGGGCCAGGCCTTTGTTTTTGTCCTCAGCTTTTATTATCGAAGAAGGATTTCCCCTGCTGGACCTGGAGAAAGTAGCCAGGTCCATGGCTGCTACTGCCCAAAAAGCAGGAGTCAAGCTGGTTACCGGAGATACCAAAGTAGTGGAAAAAGGCCAGGCGGATGGGATATTTATTAATACTACCGGAATCGGGATTATTGATAACGGAGTAGAATACCGCCCGGACAGAATTAAGAAGGGCAATCAAATAATAGTCACTGGATTTGTGGGTGACCACGGATTGTCCATCTTGGCCCAAAGAGAAGGGTTAAGTTTTGACACCCCAGCCTTAAGCGACTGCGCCGCCTTGGTAGAAACCCGGAGAGTCCTGGCCCCATATGGTGATAAAATTAAATGCATGCGGGATCCCACCCGGGGGGGTCTGGCTACGGTTTTGAATGAACTGGCCCAACAATCACAGCTGGGCATGCTGGTAGAGGAAGAAAAGATCCCGGTTTCTTCGGTAGTACAGGGAGCCTGTGCCATGTTGGGTTTGGATCCCCTGTATATGGCCAATGAAGGCAAAATGATTCTTATAGTGGCAGCTGAATCTGCCCGGCAGATACTGGCGGATTTACATTCACTGGAGGAAGCTAAAAATGCAGCCATCATAGGAGAAGTAATAAACGAACCAGCGGGAATGGTCTTGATCAATACCCGTTTAGGAGCCCATCGCATACTGGGAATACTGGAGGGAGAACACATACCTCGTATATGCTGAGTGTAAGCGAAGCATCTTGTAACTGTATAAACCTAATAATACGCTATTGTTGATGAGATCCTTCGTTCCTTCAGCTCCTTAGGATGACAAAACAGGTACTTTTTCGGTGATCTCGGACGTTTCGTTTGTCTTATGCCACAGCACAAGACAAACGAAACGTCCCTCTGTCTCGGGTTTTCGCAGGAAAATCAAGGTTTTTTCCCAGGCAAATGATACCAAGCAGGAAAATGGTTTGTCTTTTCTTGTAGTTACGAGTAAGATAATA
>JAAYJK010000128.1 GCA_012522955.1 Syntrophomonadaceae bacterium | reverse complement strand
TCATATAGGGACGCCTCCTCAATTTTTTGTTTTGTGCCTTTCTTCTCGGGATCAGCACAATTCAATTTTATTGAATGGCGTCTCTTTTTTCAAAGACCTCTGTTAAGCATTACAGGAATGCTCCTTACAATCGTAGCTACCCCCATACCTCCACCAGTACAGAGTGTAGTTAATCCATAGACACTTTGCCTTCTTTCCATTTCATAGATCAGGCTAGTCATCAATTTTGCACCAGTTGCACCTAATGGATGTCCTAGAGCAATAGCTCCACCGTTAACATTAAGGCGTTTGCGATCCCACTTTAACACTCTTTCGCAGGCTATTATCTGAGCTGAGAAAGCTTCATTACACTCGATCAGGTCTATCTGCTCGAGGGCAAGGCCAGCTTTCTCCAAGGCCATATTAACCCCTATTATAGGTGCTTCTCCAAAATACATGGGGTCAACCGAACCTACTGCAAAACTAACTATAGATACCATTGGTTTAATCCCTAATTCCATGGCTTTTTCTTCACTCATTACAACTACCGCTGCGGCTGCGTCATTCATGCCACAGGAATTGCCAGGAGTAACGGTTCCGCCCTTTTTAAACACAGTATGAAGTTTAGAAAGACTTTCTAAGGTAGTATCAGGCTTAGGATGCTCATCAATCGCAAAGGCTTTGGTCCCTTTTCGCGTTTTTACTGGGATCGGTATAATCTCTTCCTTGAATCTACCAGCTTCAATAGCTGCTTTAGCTTTCATTTGACTTTCATATGCAAATTGATCTTGTTCTTCCCTGGATATCACATATTTTTCAACCAGATATTCTGCTGACATACCTGATGTCATCCCTGTTTCTTCGTCACGCAAGGTGGCAGCAGCATCATCTATTAATTTGCTGTCTCCATATCTTAATCCCCATCTTGCATTGTAGAGGGAGTACGGATAATCACTCATATTTTCTACCCCTCCAGCCACGACAATATCGGCCTGATCGCTGTAGATCATCATGCAAGCTAGATTAATAGCTTGTAAACTGGATCCACATTGCCGGTTCACAGTGAATCCTGGAACCTCAATAGGAACACCAGCTTTAAGAGCTGCCTCTCTGGCAACGTTCAGCATTATGGCAGGAGAGTTTACATTTCCGAATATGACTTCATTAACAGACCCAGCATCTATCCCTGCTCTGTTAATTGCTTCGTTTATTACTATTCCTCCGAGATGATGTATAGGAAACCCGACCAGTGAACCTCCAAAACTCCCCACGGCACTTCGTACTGCACTAACTATTACGGCTTTTCTAGTCATTTTACATACCCCTTTCTCACCAAACTTATATAAAACAAGTGATTGATCTCCTCGCTCTCTAGATGGCTTCTGTATAGCCCGATAAAACAACCATCGTAGTATAACTCTACCTACCCCTAAAGTCTGGTTTGCGCTTTTCCAAAAATGCCTTCATACCCTCATGAGCATCGTCTGTTGACAATAATAGTGCCCAGACTTTCTGCTCGAATAAGCAACCAGAAGGTAAATCAACGTTTTCACCATAATCAATACAGCTTTTCATTAGCCTCATAGCAATAGTAGACTTTCTGGCCAACTCCAAAGCCAAACCCTTGGCCTCTTTCATTAGCTCTTGGGCAGGTACTACTTTTGTGACTAATCCTATATTCAATGCACTTTTTGCATCTATCGGTTTCCCTGTCATTAGCAATTGCTTAGCCCAGCCGGTGCCTACAAGACGTGTTAGACGTTGGGTTCCACCTCCCCCGGGGTAAAGTCCGAGGTTGATTTCCGGCAAACCTATGTTGGTTCCTTCCGCGGCAATACGAATGTCACAACTTAAAGTTAACTCGCAACCTCCTCCCAGGGCCAGGCCAGCGATGGCCGCTATTACAGGCTTATCCAGATTAGTAATTTTGTCTATTGTTTCATGGCAAAGGCGTACGAATGATTCCGCTTCCAAAGAGCTAGCTTCAGACATAAAAACAATGTCTGCACCAGCCGCAAACACTTTGTCACCGCCGGTTAAAATTACTACTTTTACATTCTGATTCTCAGCAAAAATATCCAATGCTTCTGACATTTCCTTTAACAATTCATCATTGATAGCGTTTAAAACTTTTGGACGATTCAGAGTTATAGTCCCTATTCCGTCCTCGATTTCACATAATATTGTTTCATAATTCACAATTAGCCCCTCCTTCATCTCAACACAAGAACACCATTGTGTTTGTTGAACACCCCCCTCATCTATACAACACGCCGCTTAACAAGCTTGGCATCAGGGTTTGGTATAATAAAATGCAATCGCAATTAACGTGCCAGATAAGAAACCCTTTAAGATCCAGGGTTTGATTAACGTACTACTTATTCTTTATTTACCCATGTTTCATTATTGAAATAATACACCGCTTATAAGGTGAGGTTTGATCAGTAATGTATGCTGTTTTCTTTAGTTTCACTTTTGTAACATAATGTTCTATTAATGAAATACCCAACCACCCTAAATGGCAACTAACGCAGAAAAATAAAAAACCCCCAATCCCTTGAGGGTAGTGAATTTATTATTTGTAGAGCCTATGGCCGGTTTCGCAGGGCCCATGGCAGTGTGTTGCAGCCATGCTGCATCACACGGCTCCTACATATTTATGCTTCCAAACCATCTGGGCTTGAGCCTATTCTTTCGCAAATAACCACTTGTTTTCTTCCTTGTTAGAAAAGGTGTCTGAACATGCCTTAGTGTAAATGCCCACCTACCTACTGTATAGAATTCTTTTTTATCTTATTTCTTCCATCTTTTTTGGCCTGATACAAAGCTTGGTCGGCAGCAGATATCAGTTCTTCAGGTGTATTATCATTATTGGGAATAAGTGATGCAACCCCTAAACTTACAGTGATAACTCTATCTCCATTTTCGATGCCCAGGTTTGCTACTCCTGTACGTATTTTTTCAGCTATTATCTCTGCACCATCTTCTGAGGTGTTATATAGGAGAACAGCAAACTCTTCTCCACCAAAACGGGCCACACAATCATAAGGCCTGTTTACCGTGCTTTTGATTAGACCTGCTACCTTTTTCAAACATTCATCTCCTGCCAAATGCCCCTGGGTGTCGTTAAAATGTTTGAAAAAATCAATATCCGCCATAATCAACGCTAAAGGTTTGCTTTCTCTCTTACACACATTCCAAAGCTTTTTCAGGGTGCTATCAAAATGCCTTCTATTAGCAATACCGGTTAATCCGTCAACTAATGAAATCTGTTGCAGCTTTTTATTTGTTTGCTGTAGCTGTTCATTAATATCTTGGAGTTCCTTAGTCCTTTGCATAACATCTGATTCCAGTTTTATACTCAGTTTTCTAAACTTATTCATCCAAAACAGGGATATCAGTATTATTAAGAGCAGGATGACAATAACAAAATAAAATATACTTTTAGTGATAAATCTTTCGGTTAAATAAACCACCTGTTCCCCGCTCCAATTATTTAATACTTTATTCATAGTGCCATCTTCATGCAGCGCTTGCAGACCATCATTAATCGAATCTAGCAGTTGATCATTGCCTTTTTTAACTGCTATACGAGAATACTGGTTTTCTATGGGCTCCTCTACTACCTTTATCCCGGCTATTCTGTGCTGAGATAATTCATATTCACCTATCCACCTGTCTACTACTACAGCATCGATCTCACCGGATTTTATCATTTGAAAAGCCTTATCCCAGTTCGGTATTAGCACTATATTTATCCCATCATAATTATTTAACAGATAATACGGGTATCCTCCAGATTCTACCCCTACCCTTTTTCCATTTAGGTCATCAATGGTTTTAATGCCGAATTCTCCACTGTTTATAAATATGGAAAATTCTGATTTTAATAATACATCAGAGAAGTCATAAAGCTTTTCTCTTTCTGGATTTGGATTAATCTGAAGCAAAGCATCTGCCTCTCCTGATAACACCCGGTTTTGAGCTTCTGTCCAGTCAGTGGCTTCAATCTGGATTTTAGCTCCCATTTTCTCGGCAAGTCCTTTACTTATGTCAACTACTACCCCTTTGGCTTTACCATCCTCCTGATAAATAATAGGAGCAATATTTTTGTTGCCCAAAAAAACTAGGGTATCGTTCTCATTATTCTCAATCCTGGAATTGAAAATTAAATATAACGAAAATGCTATTAAAATTAAAACTAGGCCAATCAATAGGTTTTTTTTCATAGGTTATTCCTTCGTACCATAACTCTTTTAACAGCAGGTGCGTAACTCAGCCATCTTTACCGAAATTAGCACTAGATTGTTTGAGACACATCAGGAATTGTTTTTATTTCCTTCCGGCTTTATAGATATAATACTAGCTAGTGCTTGGTAAGCCTATCAGCTGTTTATATAGTATCACTGCTCAGGGTTTAGCAATTTCTGACTAATTACAAGTTTAGCAAATTCCAAGCATAATTAGGTCAATCATGTGCAAATTGTTTTACATTTTACTGTTGATAGAGGAATCCCTTGATAAAAAATAGTAAGAGGGGCCGCTGTAATGTATTTTGGCAGCAGGATGGGGGTGGAAATATGCGCAGGGCTTACTTTATAATTAAACAGTACCGCCTCCAACAGCATATTTGCTTTTGCGTTTCATATTAGAAGAGGGAAGGTAATTGAACTTGCAGAATAACTATAGTATTCATTGCCTGGCAGCTGGAGCAGTCCGGACCATTGTTCATACTTTGAATCAGGAAAATCGGGTTTCGCTGACGCCTGCGATTTTCCCCATCCTTGTTTTCTATTTAGAAACGGATGGGAGTCGCATTTTGATTGACACCGGGGCACCTAACCCGACTTTGCTGAACAATGTGCTAAGGCAAGCAGGAGTTATGCCCAGGGAAATAGACACGGTCATTCTGACCCATCTCCATTTTGATCATTGCGCCAATGCGGCGTTGTTCCCAACCGCCCGTTTTATTCTGCAACATCGGGAATGGGAGTTTGCCCAGCATCCTGACCCATCGCAACGAGACATTTATATGCCTGAGCTGATCGCTGAGGTAGAACAACGGGATTTGCTATTGGTGGACGACAATTTCCAGGTAGCCCACGGAGTTTCGGTGCATTTGGTTCCCGGGCATACTCCAGGACAACAAGCAGTTTCTGTTTCTACGGTTGATGGTACATATGTTGTGGCTGGTGATTTGTTTAACACCTTCAGCAACATCAATCCAGCCATCCATAAACTCATTGATCTCACAGGCAAGAGTATCCCTATCCCCATCTTAGCAGGACAGGATTTTTACCCGCCTAGCATTCTTATTGATCTCAATGATTGGCATGCCAGTGTCCATAAACTATTAGCCATTGCCGGCAGCCGAGAACGCATTATTCCCAGCCACGAGCCTTCTGTATCCGGTCGGTTCTTTCCGGCCGAGCCTGCCCCTTGATGGGCGGGTCCAGTAAAAGTGCGCCTTTCTATCCTGAAACCAGGTGTGTCAGGCAACAGCTTATGGGAGCGGAGAAGAACAGAAAGAGTTATACCGGCTCTCTTGCCGGCTGCGTTGTATAATATAAATGGGAATTAAAATACATTGTAAAGTCTTGCCTTCAATTAAGTATAATAGCTAATTAAATCCAAGATCCAATCGTAAAAAGAAAGGCCACAATAATGAACCAAGCAAACTTATGGACCAAAGAATTTGTAATAAGTGCCAGCGTTAATTTCTTAATTGCCTTGAACTTTTATTTATTGATGATAATTACTTCTGAATTTGCTATGAAAAAATTCAACTTATCGCCTGGCGCAGCCGGTTTTGCTGCCAGCATATTTATAATCGGTGCCCTTATTTCCCGGGCCTTCACCGGTAAATTTATAGCCTCGACTGGCTATAAAAATATGCTCTATATTGGTCTTATAGCAGGTTTAGTTATGTCCATAGCTTACTTTGGCATCAACAGCATTATATTCTTGTTCATTATCCGATTTTTTCATGGCGCCGCATTTGGCATTAGCACTACGTCAACAGCCACAATTGCATCAGATATTATACCTTGGGAAAGAAGAGGGGAAGGCATTGGATATTTCTCATTAAGCCAAATCCTGGCAACCGCCATTGGCCCCTTTTTAGGTATTTTTTTAAGCCAACTGGGCAGTTATAAGGTAATTTTTGCTGCATGTACAATAGCTGCAGCCATCAGTCTTTCAATTGTACCTATGATTTCTTTGCCCAAAAAAGAATTCACAGCAGAACAAAAGGATGGAAGACAGCGAGGCGGGATAAGGGACTTTGTGGAAGCCAAAGCTATTCCAATTTCATTGGTTTGTTTACTAATATATATGTGTTATTCAAGTCTGGTGTCCTTTCTCACTGTATATGCAAAAGAAATTAATCTGGCCGACGCAGCCCGATACTTTTTTCTAGTTTATTCTGTTGTGATTTTGATCTCCAGGCCAATGGTGGGCAGGCTTTTTGATGCCAAAAATGAAAATACCATCATGTACCCGGCAGTAATAGTATTCGCCCTAGGAATGTTCCTGTTCAGCCAAAGCTATTACAGCTATATGCTTTTATTTTCGGCCGTTTTGGTGGGCTTGGGATTCGGTGCCATTGTATCAAGTACCCAAACCATCGCAGTAAAAGTGACTTCTCCAGATCGTTTAGGGCTGGCAAATTCAACATATTACATGCTTTGTGACATCGGCATGGGAATAGGTCCTTTGGCGGTAGGTTTAATTATTCCATTCACTGGTTATAGAGGAATGTATACTATAGTTGCAGCCATTGCTCTGGCCTGCACCTTGCTGTATTATTTATTGCACGGTAAAAAAGTTGCGAATGAAAACTAAATATGATTATAGATATTCACTCCCGCATTTAAACAATCGGGCCGTCATCAGATTTGCGGAATAATTATAGTGAAATTTCACTATGCCAGGGAACCTGCACTGCCTAACACCAACTTATCAACCCCCATGATCCGGGAACACAACCGAGTATGAAAATTTGTGGCTATGCCTGGCGGGCGGTCAAAGACCGGCCCTACATATGACTGCATAAGATCCATATTAACGGTGCGAGTCTGTAGGGGCGACCTGTGGTCGCCCGCAACGATTACCAATTTGTCGGCGGATAAACCATTTTCGTGTGAACTTATCTCGGTTGTGTTTACTGATCATGGGGGGTGGAGAGTTTGGGTGGTAGGCACCCAAGTGTTACGAAGCCCCTCCAAACTACAGAGGGGCCTTACTTGCTCTGGAGCCGATGGGCGGATTTGAACCGCCGACCTGCTGATTACGAATCAGCTGCTCTGCCACTGAGCCACATCGGCTTATTAATTTATGACAAATAGATGATAGCAGGAAGGCGATTAAGAGTCAAGACCACCTTGCCTAAGCTCTATCAATGGGATGCCTTTAATTGCCATAAGCTTCTAAATGGCTGATCTCTATCTCGGCCAGTTCCATTATTCTCTTGCTGGCTATAGCCTTTACTTCTTCGCTTTCATCCAGGAGCTGATCACATACCAGCTGATCAAAGGGAATCAGACTCATCCTTTCAGCAGCGTCCTTGATATCCACATGGGAGAAAAAAGAGTTTAACAGATTTAGCATATTAAAAAAGAATTCCTCACACCATAGCTGAATCCCATCCTCATCTATCTTCCCATCAATAAGATCAAACTTGCTCATCTGACTTCCTCCTTAACCATTGCCTGGCTTCTTCCAGGGCTTCCTGTACTCGTTCCGGGGCCGGGCCACCGGGTACTTTTCGGCGTTCCACACAGGCTTTAACATCCAGATAAGTAAATATATCCGCCTCTATTAGAGGATTAAATTGCTGGTATTCTTCCAGGCTTAAGTCTTCCAGCATATTGCTGTTTTGAATGCAATACAAGACCGTTTTTCCCACTACCTCGTGGGCGTCCCGAAATGGCAGTCCTTTGCCGGCCAGATAATCGGCTAAATCGGTGGCATTGGTAAATCCCCCCCGAGCCGCGGCCGCCATCCTGGCTTTATTGAAGCGGGCTGTCTGCAACATGGGAGCAAAGACCAGAAGGCATTGCTTGACCGTATCCACCGCGTCAAACAGGGCTTCCTTGTCTTCCTGCATATCCTTGTTGTAGGCTAAAGGCAGGGATTTCATCAAGGTTAACAGCGTCATCAGATCCCCGTAAACCCGGCCGGTTTTGCCCCGTACCAGTTCGGCCAGGTCCGGGTTTTTCTTCTGGGGCATAATGCTGGACCCGGTAGAAAAGGCATCGTCCATTTCCACAAAAGAGAATTCTTCGCTGGACCATAATATCAATTCCTCGGAAAATCGGGATAAATGCATCATCAGAATACTGGCAAAACTGCAGAATTCCAGGGCAAAATCCCGATCACTGACTCCATCCAGGCTGTTACGGGTAAGGTGGCTAAATCCCAGCTCTTGCCTTACATATTCCCGGTCCAGGTTAAAGCCTGTACCAGCCAGGGCTCCTGAGCCCAGGGGCATATAGTCCATTCTTTTCCAGCAGTCTTCCAATCGTTCCAGATCCCGGCGCAGCATTTCAAAATAGGCCAAGAGATGGTGCGCCAGATTCAAAGGCTGGGCCTTTTGCAGATGGGTATATCCGGGCATAATAGTATGCAAGTGTTCAGCGGCCAGATCCAGCAATACCTCTTGCAACTGGAGCATGAGCTTTTGAATCTCTTCCATTTCGTCCCGCAGGTACAGTCTTACATCCAGAGCCACCTGGTCATTGCGGCTTCTGGCGGTATGAAGTTTTTTCCCCACCTCGCCAATTTTTTGGGTTAAGAAGGTCTCTATATTCATATGTACATCTTCGGCCTCTACAGTGAATTGTAGCTGGCCAGCTTCTATTTCTTTCAGAATCTCTTCCAGACCCTGCACGATTAAATCTTTTTCTGAATGACTTATAATTCCCTGCTGAGCCAGCATACGGGCATGGGCCATACTTCCCTTTATATCCTGCCGATACATTCTGCTGTCTACCGCAATGGAGGCATTAAAATCCTCGGTTAGGCGATCACTTTTGCTGGTAAATCTTCCACTCCACAGTTTCATCACTACACCTCAAAATTTAATTCTTCTTTTACTTTATCCCTTATTATATATTTTAGCAGGCATAATGTACATTCCATCAGCTAAGGCGGGCGGGCGGTCAAAGTCCGCCCCTACTCATTTGGTATGGAGGCTGGGGATTTAGCCAGTTCCAGTCGGCAGATAGCTGCTTTGATGGCCAAATAGCTGATGTGCTCGGGCAGAGCTTCCTTGATGGGTTTAAGTTTTTCCGTCCCCAGGTCCTTTATTGCAGCTCGGATAAGCTCCTCTTCTTCTACAGTGACCAGCTCCCGCCAGTTAAGCTCATATCCTTCTCTAGCACAGCGGAGCAGGTGATCCTGTACAGTCAAATGGGTCAGTTCCCGTTCTCTGGAGATTTGGCCTATACTATTTCCAGCCTGATAAAGGTTCCAGCTCTGAATATGGCTGGGTATTTTAGGCTCCTTCGCCGGCTTCTCACTAGTCTTATTGGGGCTGCCTGTTCTTCTGTCTGAGCTTTCCTCTTCATCAGTAAGTTCTTGCTTGTCCCTTAAGTAGTCCTGGATTAGTCCCACAAACAACTGGCCGTATTTTTCCATTTTCACCTGCCCCACCCCGCTGATGGCCAGCATGGAGGCAGAATCCGTGGGCCGACCAGAAGTCATCTGTTTAAGAGTAAGATCATGGAAGATTACGTAAGGAGGCACCTGCTCTTTTTGAGCTATCTGTCGGCGCAGCTCCGATAGCTTGAGGAAGAGTTCATCCTCGGGCTGGATCTGCACTGGGCTGGGCATCCTCAAATAGAGTTGGGCCTGACTTTTCAACACCGGAATAGCCTGGGATGTCAACCTTACTACTGGATACTGCCCCCCGGTGGTATAAAGGTATTCCTCCGCCACCAGGATATTGATCAAATCAACTATCTCGCCTATGGTCATTTCCCCCATAATGCCGTAAGTTGAAAGCTGATCCAGGTTCAATTCCCGGATGCGCTTGTTCTGGGATCCCTTCAGCACCGATGCTACAAGTTTAACTCCATATTGCTGATTCATGCGCAGGATACAGGAAAATATCTTTTGGGCCTCAATGGTCATATCGGTGCTGACATAGGCCTGACTACAGTTGGCACAGTTGCCACAGTTGGTGGGCAGGTCCTGTTCACCGAAATATTCCAGTATGGTCTGTCGGAGGCAGTGAGTGGTATGACAGTAGTCAATCATCGACTGCAGTTTTCCATATTCTTCTTTTTTGCGCAATTCTGAAGAAATGCTCTGCTCGATTAAAAATTTTTGGGTCTGGATATCAGCTGAGCTATATAGAAGAATGCATTCGCCTTTTTCTCCATCTCTACCGGCCCGGCCTGCTTCCTGGTAGTAAGACTCCAGGCTGCGGGGCATATTGTAATGAATAACATAGCGGATGTTGGATTTGTCGATGCCCAGGCCAAAGGCATTGGTGGCCACCATTAGCTTGATATCATCATAGATAAACCCTTCCTGGGTCTGGTTTCTTTCTTCGCTGCTTAACCCGGCATGATAGCGTCCCACCCATATCCCCAAGGATTTAAGATGAGCGTATAGATTATCTACTTCCTTACGGGTCGCTGCATAAATAATGCCCGATTGACCGTCATGGTCGGCCAGGTATCCTTCCAGGTATTTCTTCCTATCGGCTGCTTTGATCACTGAAAAATACAAATTGGGACGGTCGAATCCCACCAGATATATATTGGGATCCTGGAGTGACAATAAACGGACAATGTCCTCCTGCACCCGCTGACTAGCAGTGGCTGTAAAAGCGGTGATAATCGGTCGGTAAGGTAAGGAATCAATCCAGGGAGCGATGGCGGCATAACTGGGGCGAAAATCATGGCCCCACTGGGAAACGCAATGAGCCTCATCAATGGCAATCAAGGATATTTTCATGCTCCCGGCCAGGCCGGAAAAAAAGTCAGAGTTTAGGCGCTCCGGAGCGATATATAGCAATTTATATCGGCCTTGAGCCAGCAGCTGCAGACGTTTTTGTATTTCTCCCTGGTTTAGAGTGCTGCTTATATATGTAGCTGGGATACCTAAATGATCAAGGGCATCTACCTGGTCTTTCATCAAGGCAATCAAAGGTGAAACCACAATGCTTATTCCTGGCAATAGCAGGGCAGGGATTTGATAGCACAGGGATTTACCTCCTCCTGTGGGAATTATGCCCAGTGACACCCGTCCCTTAAGGGTGTTTTCGATAATAGCCTCCTGACCGGGTTTAAAGTCACTGTAACCAAAATATTTTTTCAATACCTGCTTAATTTGGGAATTCAAAATGTCCTCCTTCTGTCTCCTGCTCACCAATATGCAAGCCTGTTCCAGATTTGGAATGTTTTTAGATGCCTTCGATTTTAGTCCAGTAATTGCTAGTTTTTACTGACACTGAGCTAGGTATATGCAAAACTCTCATGCATCTAAATCTGCGATATATTACTTTTCGTAGGAGAATCAATTAAGTATTAAGCACTTTTACTTCTTTAACATAGGGGCGGCATTCCTGAGCCATATACTGCAATTCTTCCCGAGTGTAAGGTGTAATGTAGCTGTAATCAGGATTTAAGGTATGACCCGGATTAAACTGCTGCAGGCTGTACCGGGACGCGCCTTGAATATGGCGGGCGATGGCCAGGATATCTTCCTGTTTATGCAAAGGGGGGACTACTGTGGTTCTAAACTCCACCTCTATTTCCGCCTTTTGCAGCAAATAGAGGGAACCTTTGACATTGAGAAAGTCTTCGTTGGTCAAGCGTCCTCCGCAGGCCTCCAGATATTTTTTATACTCCAGTACCCCCTTGATATCCATGGCTACATAATCCACTAAGGATTGTTCAACGAGTTGGGCCAGTACGGCAGTCCTGCTACCGTTAGTATCCAGCTTGGTTGTATAACCCAGCTCCTTTATCTGACTAAGGGCCTGGGGTAGCTCAGGATTCAGGCAAGGTTCGCCTCCACTTACCACCACCGCATCCAGGAAAGACTTGCGCTCCCGCAGCAGTTCAATTATTTCCTGCCAGTCCAGGTATTCTGCTCCGGCTTTTCCCGGTTTTATCAGCAGATGTCCATTATGGCAAAAGGGACAGTAGAAATTGCAGCCCCGGGCAAACAGCACTGCCGCTATTTTCCCGGGGTAATCGACTAGACTTTGTTTTATGATTCCAGCCACTTTCATTATAATTACAAACTCCTATTAGCCTATTTTATATGTTTTCCGCTTAACAAATTCCTGCTGTTTACCTTCATTCCACTGGTCTACCGGCCTTAAATAACCCACTACCCGTGAATATACCTCACAGCTGGTTTCCTCTCCTTCCCCGGCACAAACCGGACAGCTGGTATGCTCGCCGTTCAAGTAGCCATGCTGGGGACAGATACTGAAGGTAGGTGATATATAGTAATATGGCATATGGAACTGTTCACAGGCTTTCTTAATCAGGTTTTTCACCGATTGATTATCCGGCAGGGCTTCCCCCAGGAATATATGGAAGGTGGTACCCCCGGTATATATGCTCTGCAGGGGATCCTGCAGCTTCATGGCCTGGTACAGATCATCAGTGTATCCCACCGGCAGGTGGGTGGAATTAGTATAGAAGGGATGGGCTCCCTTATTCACTACATCATCCTGGTTGGCCACTATGATATCGGGATAGCGGGCCTTGTCTTTGCGAGGCATGCTGTAGCTGACTCCTTCGGCCGGAGTTGCTTCCAGATTATACAGGTTGCCGGTTTCTTCCTGGTAAGTCAGGATCCTGGCCTGCATAAATTCCATAACCTCCAGAGCAAACTTATGCCCGGCTTCACTGCCAATATCCTGACCCAGGAAGTTCAAACAGGATTCATTCATTCCTACCAAGCCTATGGTAGAGAAATGATTCAGCCAGAACTGGCCTGAGGACTCTTTCACGGCCCGCAGGTAAAAGTAGGAGTAAGGGTATAATCCTGATTCAGTCAGGTTCTCTAGTACTTTCCTCTTTACTTCCAGGCTTTCTTGGGCCAGGTCCATTATTTCGGTCAGTTTCCGGAAGTAATCTTCCCGGTCAATGGCCTGGTAGCCAATCCGGGGCATATTTATAGTTACTACCCCAATAGAACCGGTCAGGGGATTGGACCCAAACAGACCGCCGCCCCTTTTGCGCAATTCTCTATTATCCAGCCGCAGGCGGCAACACATGCTCCTGGCATCAGCCGGATCCATATCAGAATTGATATAGTTGGAGAAACCGGGTATACCGTACTTGGCGGTCATTTCCCAGATCTTGTCATAGTCCGGGTTATCCCAGTCAAAATCCGGGGTAATGTTGTAGGTAGGAATGGGAAAGGTAAACACCCTTTCTTCAGCATCCCCTTCCATCATAACCTCGGCAAAGGCTTTATTGAGGATATCCATCTGCTCCTGAAATTCACCGTAATTTTTGTCCAGCATCTTGCCGCCCAATATTACCGGTTCATTCTTCATATGGCTAGGGCACTTTAAATCCATGGTGATGTTAGTAAATGGAGTTTGGAAGCCTACCCGGGTAGGCACATTTACGTTAAAAATAAATTCCTGCAGACACTGTTTCACCTGCTCATATTTTAGGCCATCATAGAATATAAAGGGGGCCAGAAGGGTATCAAAATTGGAGAAAGCCTGGGCACCGGCAGCCTCTCCCTGCAGGGTATAAAAGAAATTAACTATCTGACCTAAAATAGTCCGGAAGTGTTTGGCCGGTTTGCTAACTACCTTGCCCCGAGCTCCTTTAAATCCCTCCCGGATTAAATCTTGCAGATCCCAGCCTACACAATAAACGGCCAGGATACCCAGATCGTGAATATGAAAATCCCCAACCTCTTGAGCTTCCTTCATCTGTGGGGTATAGATCTGGTTCAGCCAGTACTGGCTGGTTACAATAGATGATACGTGGAAGTTCATCCCTTGCAGGCTGAAGTTCATATTGGAGTTTTCCTTTACTCTCCAGTCACTGCGGTCCAGGTAATTGGTAATTATCTCATTGTTCTGGATGAGCTGCAGGCTATCCCTTATTCTCTCGTGCTGTTTCCGGTACAGGATGTAAGCCTTGGCTGTTTTATAATGGTCATTGCGAACCAATACCTTTTCTACCAGATCCTGAATATCCTCTACGGTGGGAATCTCGTATTTATCCATAAAGGAATATCCCAGAATTTCAACCACTTTATCTGCCAGTTGTTCAGCGGTTTGCCGGTCACTTCCTCCTACTGCCCGAGCCGCCTTAAATATGGCATCAACTATTTTTTCTTTATCAAAGGGTACTATCCTGCCATCCCGCTTCTTTATTTTAGTAATGCTCATCCTACGTCCTCCTTATGCGACCACAATATATATGGTATATTTTTATAATCCACTACCACATATAGTATAGTCCATAGCCTTATGCTTATCAAACCACTAATTGATCATAATTCAGCTTTTACTTTTAGTTTTCAATAGTTTTAGCTTGATTATGGGTTTTTTTATAAATAGCCTTAATTTTTCGCTTCAATTTAGAACTTGTTAATATACAAACAGTATTAGTCCTGCTCCTGGCAAAAACACCTTGGCAAGTAAAATGGGCCTGCTCT
This sequence comes from Syntrophomonadaceae bacterium, assembly GCA_012522955.1. GTDB lineage: Bacteria > Bacillota > Syntrophomonadia > Syntrophomonadales > Syntrophomonadaceae > JAAYJK01. The sequence goes on along the minus strand of JAAYJK010000128.1, from coordinate 11,813 downwards.
TAAATGCTAAATTGAACAAAGGAGATATAATGAATCCGCTTCCTAAATATATAAGCGGAAGCGGATTATTAACAATAAGGACCAGAAGCTCTTATAAGAGCTTCTGGTCCAAGGAAGTGAATGATTAGGATGGTTTACTTTTGATAAGGGGTTACAACCCATTTGAGGCAACCATCTTTTTTGCCTCCGAAAGTGTCATAACCTTTGACTATATCATTCAAAGGCGCACGATGAGTACATAGGAAGTTGGTATCTATTTTGCCGGCTTGGATCAATTTAATGAGTTCAGGAATCCGATTGGCATTTACCAGGCCCATGCTTATGGTGATGTTTTTAATCCATAGGGTGTTCATGGCTAGCTCCTGGGGCTTTTCGAATACGCCGATCAGGGATACATTGCCTCCTGGTCTGACCGCATCAATGGCCATATCGAAAGTTGGTTTAAACCCATTAGCCTCAATAGTTCTATCCGCGCCGCGGCCCTCAGTCATTTCCCTAATGGCATCCCCGGCATCTCCATTAAGGGGATTAACTCCAACGTCAGCTATACCCTGTTTTACTGCGAAATCCAAACGCTCCTGGTTAATATCCACCGCCACAATTTTGGATGGTCCCCATAAACGGGCAGTAGTCATAGCACACATGCCAACCGGACCGCAACCCATTACCGCTACTGTATCACCAGGTTCAATTTTTGCATTTTCCGCACCGAAATAACCGGTGGAAAGAATGTCGCCAACAAATAGCACATCTTCTTCAGTTAAACCCTCAGGTATACTGAACATTCCTAGGTTGGCATGAGGTACCCGTACATATTCAGCCTGACAGCCATCAATCATGTAGCCAAAAATCCAACTGCCGGTGGTGCAATGGGAATATATACCCCGAACACAGTAGAAGCATTCACCACACTGGGTAACACAGGAAACAGCTACCTTATCCCCTACCTTGGCATTTCTCACGGCAGGACCGACTTCCACTACTTCCCCTACAAATTCATGACCGATAATTCTGCCCGGCTCAACCTCCGGCATTCCCCCGTGCCAGATGTGAATGTCGGTACCGCAGATGGTGGAAGTAGTAACTCTGACAATGGCATCATCTGCTTCAATAATTTTGGGTACGGGAATATCCTCCACAGCAATCTTTTCCGGTCCCCGATAAACTAAAGCTTTCATGGTATCACTCATTACAAAATCCCTCTCCTTTACTTGATAATAACCTTCACTAACCTTCATTAAAGCAGTAATTTAGTTGGTTTCCGCCTCCCCTCTAAAACAAAAAACGACCAACACTCTTGTAAAACTGCTTTTTGCACCTATTTCACAAGCATGTTGGTCTGCTTCGGGGCAACAATTGTTTCCCCTCATCCTACCAATTTTTTGGTTTATGATTAAAGTGACCGGCTCTTAAACCGGTCAAACACTATCTGTCAATTCCCGGTTAAATACCATGGCATGCATCCAGAAATCATTTTCTGCTTCAATTTCATACATCTGGTGAATTACTTTGGCCTTCAATTCCTCTTCAAAATACGGTATGTTATCAATGGAATGCTGTTTGGCCACCTGCCGGCGGGCTGCATTGACCACATCCTTGCCTGATTCGGTGGCCACAATATACTTTTCCGGCTCGGTCAAAAAACCTTCTCCCCGAATAATAAGCATATCTTTCCATAGTATTATTTTGGTGTGGTCAACTCCTTTACTCAACTTGTCCTTAAAATACTTTTCCATATAAAGCTTGAATTTGTGCTGCATTTGACGCCTTTGTTGATCATTCAGCTTTATACCCTCTGCACTTACAATTTCAACCAGCTTGCTTCCTTTCTTAGTACACATTATCAACCTTTCCTTCCCCTTATATAGCCATTATCCCTATGGCCTTATACGAAAAAAACCAACGCAAACCAGAAGATTTAACGCACCTCCTGAAATAACATTGGTTTAGCTAGGACCACCCTAAGGTATCCCCTTCCTCCACAAACATAACTATGTAATTAATTCTCTTCTTATTTTGAATTATAGATTATTTAGTTAATTTGTCAACATATAACAAATGGGCAGAATTAAAATTCTGCCCACCGTAAACCTGCTCTAATGCAAATTACTTGGTTTTTCTGTCTAAGAGAGCCTGAACCTTAAGAGGTAGACCAAAGAGGTTGATAAATCCTGCCGCGTCCTTGTGGCTGTATGTTTCATCATCACTAAAGGTAGCAAGTTCCTGGTCATGCAAGGAATACGGCGAAGTAGCTGCCACTGCATTACAGGATCCTTTATACAGCTTAATCCTGACCCTTCCGGTCACGGTCTTTTGGGTCTCTTCAACCAAAGCATCCAATGCATACTTGAGTTTGCTAAACCAGTAACCATCATAGACCAGTTCGGCATATTTCAAGGCTACTATTTCTTTGAATTGCAGGGTACGCCGATCCAAGGTCAGCCTTTCCAATTCTTCATGAGCCCGATATAATATGGTTCCTCCCGGGGTTTCGTATACCCCTCGTGATTTCATTCCTACCAAGCGGTTTTCCACCATACTGACAATGCCCACTCCATTAGCTCCGCCCAATCGATTAAGTTTACTTAAGAGCTCTACCGGCCCATAAGGCTTGCCATCCAGGGAAACCGGCACTCCTTTTTCAAAGCCCACTTCCACATAGCTGGGTTTATCCGGGGCTTGCTCGGGAGGAACCGTCAAGACATACAGCTGGTTTTGCGGCTCGTTGCCCGGGTCCTCCACGTCACCCCCCTCATGAGATATATGCCATATATTCCTGTCCCGGCTATATATTTTTTCCTTGCTCACCGGCACCTCAATGCCATGAAGGGCTGCGTAGTCGATGGCATCTTCCCGGGAGCGGATATCCCATTCCCGCCAGGGGGCAATTATTTTTAGCTCCGGGTTTAGAGCTTTAATGCTTAGCTCAAAGCGCACCTGATCATTGCCTTTGCCGGTGGCTCCATGGCAAATTGCGCTAGCTCCCTCTTGTTGAGCTATCTCCACCAGTTTTTTAGCGATCAAGGGCCGAGAGAAGGAGGTCCCTAAGAGGTATTTCTTCTCATAAATGGCCCCCGATTTTAAAACCGGGAAGATATAATCTTTAACAAATTCCTCCTGCAGATCTTCTATAAAAATCTTGGAGGCTCCTGATTTTATAGCCTTCTCTTTTAATGGGTCCAGTTCTTCTCCCTGGCCTAAATCCGCACAGCAGGCAATTACCTCATAGCCATAGTTCTTCTTTAACCAGGGTATGATGATCGAAGTATCCAGTCCCCCTGAATAGGCCAGGACTACCTTTTCCATTATTATCCTCCCCAAACTCCTAAAGATCTGCTAAAATATCAGCCAATTGCTTGTCTCCAAGTTCTTCCAGGTCATATCTCACTCTAAGGGCTGGTTTTTCCAACTTCATTATTCTTCTTAAATCAATAGGGGTCCCTATTATTACCAGCTCGGCTGGGGAATCATTAATCGTTTTTTCCAATTCCTCAATCTGTGTGTTGCCATAACCCATAGCCGGTAAAAGCTTGGACAAATGATTATATTTGGCAAAAGTATCTTTGATAGATCCTATCGCGTAAGGACGAGGGTCAATTAATTCAGCCGCTCCCAGCTTTTCTGCTGCAATGACTCCGGCTCCATAAGCCATGTTCCCATGGGTAAGGGTAGGCCCATCTTCAATAACCAGAACTTTTTTACCGGCTATTTCTTCTGGATTATCCACGGTTATGGGGGAGTTGGCCATAATTATCTTGGCACCGGGATTAATAGTTGAAATGGTATTTTTAACTTGTTCTACTTCTAGGGGATCAGCAGAATCAATTTTATTGATTATGGCTATGTCAGCCATACGCAAGTTGGTTTCTCCGGGATGGAAAGTAGTTTCGTGCCCGGCTCGATGAGGATCCACCACCACAATAAGCAGATCGGTATTATAGAAGGAGAGGTCGTTATTGCCCCCATCCCACAGGATTACATCTGCTTCTTCTTCGGCCCTTTTTAATATGGCCCCATAATCAACTCCGGCAAATACAACCATACCATTATCAATATGAGGTTCAAATTCTTCTCTTTCCTCAATAGTACAATTAAATTTATCCAAATCCTCGTAGCTGCCAAAGCGCATGGCCAGCTGTTCTTCCAGGTTGCCATAAGGCATAGGATGTCTTATTATAGCTACTTTTTTGCCCATTTGAGTAAGCAGACTGGCTACATAGCGAGTTGTTTGACTTTTACCGCTGCCGGTTCTAACAGCAGTTACCGCAATTACTTTAGCTTTGGATTTTATCATGGTATTTTTAGGTCCCATGAGACGGAAATCAGCCCCAGCAGCTAATACCTGGGAGGCTTTGTGCATCACATATTCATGTGAGACATCACTATAGGCAAAAACCACCTGATCAATATCATACTTTTTAATCAATTGATCCAGATCTGCTTCCGAATAAATGGGAATTCCCTCCGGGTAGTTGGGTCCAGCAATAGCGGCCGGATATACTCTGCCTTCGATATCCGGTATTTGGGTGGCGGTAAAAGCTACTACCTCATAATCAGTACTGTGGCGAAAATAGGTATTGAAATTGTGAAAATCTCGGCCTGCTGCTCCCATGATAATGACACGCTTTTTCTTCAATCTACATACTTCCTTTGCTTATTATTTTTTTGAATTATACGAAAACACTGCTATATCCTGCCTTTTAACCCAACCCTGCTTAACATAGAAGGTCATGGCGGCATGATTGTTATTTAATACAAACAGGTGAACCTTTTCCGTCTTAAATGCCTTAAATTGAGTGATGAGCTTATCCAGGAGTTTTTTGCCATAACCCTGTCCTCGGAAATCACTGTGCACCGCCAAATGGTAAACAAAAGCTCTTCGGCCATCAAAACCTCCCAAAACAGCACCAATTATCCCATCTTCATTTCTTATTATCAAACAGGTACTGGGATTTCTTTGGATAAACACCGCTAAAGATTCTTCATCATCTCCCCCTAATTCAATTTCGGGAGTATTGCGCCAGAACTCAAGCATTAAAGGTATATCCGATTTTTTTGCCAATGCAATTCCACTATCCATAATTCACCTTCTTTTTCATGGGTCTTAAGTTATTAAGCAACTTGATCAGTAAACACAACCAAGTATGAAATTATTGAGCTATGCCGGAAGCGGGCGGTCAAAGACCGCCCCTACAATTATTTGGGCGATTAGAAACACTAGTTAATAGGTATCAACCATTTTCGGATTAAGTTATTGCAATAACTTAATAACTTAACACCAGGCACCAATGGTATTACATGGTTACGGCCATAATTGCTTTATGAGCGTGCAGGCGGTTTTCCGCCTCCTGGAATACTACTGACTGGGGTCCATCCATTACCTCATCGCTTATTTCCTTGCCCCGCTTGGCGGGCAGGCAATGCAGGACAATGGCCTGCGGATGGGCCAGGCTCAACAAACGGCTGTTAACCTGGTATTTTAAGAATTGTTGTTCTTTCTTTTCTGCTTCTTCTTCTTGGCCCATACTGGCCCATACATCAGTATAAATCACATCGGCGCCGGCTACTGCTTCCTCGGGGTCCTGAACTACCCACAGCTTGGCTCCGGCCTGTTGGGCTTGAGCCTGGGCCCGGGCCAGAATTTCATTATCCGGCTCAAACTCCGGGGGGGAGGCAATAACTACGTCCATGCCCACCCTAGCTCCACCATAGAGCAGGGAATGGGCCACATTATTTCCATCTCCGATAAAAGCTGCTTTAAGCCCTTTAAGTTCTCCTTTGTGTTCCTGAATAGTCATCAGATCACCGATAATCTGAGTAGGATGCAACAAATCGGTAAGGCCATTTATTACTGGAACCTCTGCCCATTTGGCCAATTCCAGCACCTCCTCATGATCGAAGGTACGGATCATAATACCGTCCAGCATGCGACCCAGAACCAGGGCGGTATCCTTGATAGTTTCCCCCCGTCCCAGCTGTATATCCCGGGGACTTAAGAACAGGGCATGGCCTCCCAATTGATACATACCCACTTCAAAGGCTACCCGGGTACGGGTGGAAGCCTTTTGAAATATCATGCCCAGAGTCTTTCCGGCCAGGTAGTGATGCTGAATACCAGCTTTTTGCAGTTTTTTGATTTCCCGGCCTACCTCCAGGATATATTTTATTTCCTCCGGGCTAAAATCATATATACTGATAAAATCTCGGCCCCGCAGGGAATCATTAATTTCATACATCCATCTTCACTCCTCTCGCTATTTAGGATTTTAAATAATGAATCTCCTGCGAAAATAACAGCACAACTACTTAGGATGCATAAATATAATATTTCGCAGGGGAATTAAAAATCAATTCCATGCTTCCAAGGCTCTTTGCAGGGTCCCAGTAGCCTGATCTATTTCATCCGTGCTAACGGTCAGGGGAGGTACCAGGCGTAGAACTTTAGGCCCTGCCCCCAGCAATAACAATCCTTGCTGTCGGCAAATGTCTACTAATTCCTTTATTTCGCAGTTGAATTCTATCCCCAGCATAAAACCCCGGCCTCGAATTTCAATTATCCGGGGGTCCAAAATCTTTTCCAATTCCTGCTTTAGGTAGCCGGCGTTTTCAACTACCTGCTGCATAAAGTTCCCCCGGCCCAATATATCCAAAACCTTATTAGCTACTGCGGTAGCCAGGGGATTTCCTCCAAAGGTTGAAGCATGATCACCCGGGGCAAAGCCCTGGGCCGCTTTCTCATTGGCCACCATCGCTCCAATGGGAAAACCTCCTCCTAATCCTTTAGCCAGAGTGAATATGTCTGGTTGGATATCATACTGCTGGTAGGCCAAAAGGCTTCCAGTTCGACCCATACCACTTTGAACTTCATCGAAGATGAGCAGTATTCCTTCCCGGTCACATAATTTTCTTAAACCCTCCAGGAAGGATGGATAAGCTGGTTTGATCCCTCCTTCACCCTGTATGGGCTCTACCATTACGGCACAGGTTTGGGAGTCCAGCAATGCTTCTACTGAATCCAGCTGGTTAAACTGGGCATATTTGAACCCGGCCGGCAGAGGAGCAAAACCTTCCTGGTACTTGCTCTGTCCGGTGGCGGTAAGGGTAGCCAAAGTGCGGCCATGGAAGGATTCTTTAAAAACTATTATATCATGACGCTGGGCTTGTCCCTGGCGGTAGAAATACTTGCGGGCCAATTTTATGCCCGCTTCGTTGGCCTCGGCCCCGCTATTGCAGAAAAATACTTTAGCCAGGCCTGAGGCCTGTACCAGTTTTTCGGCCAAGTCTACCTGGGGTTTAATCCAGTACAGGTTGGAGACATGCCATAATTCCTGGCTCTGTTGATTCAAGGCCTGGATCAATTCAGGATGACTGTGTCCCAACAGGCAGACCGCAATCCCTCCTACAAAGTCCAGATACTGCTTGCCATCTGCATCCCACAGGTAAGAACCCTGGCCTTTTACCGGGGCTATGGAATAGCGGGCATAGGTGTTCATAATATACTCTTGCCCTTTTTGGGCTATTTCATTATTGTTCATTTCATAATTTCCTTTCCCATTATTATTGGTCCACCACCATGGTGCCAATCCCCTGGTCGGTAAATATCTCTAATAGAATGGAATGAGGCACCCGTCCATCAATAATATGTGTGCGGCCCACTCCTCCCTGTACTGAATGGAGGCAGCATTCTACTTTGGGCAGCATGCCACCGCCGATAATCCCCAATTCTTTGTAGCTCTCCACTTCACTGAGCTTGAGTATTGAAACCAGGCTGCCCGCATCAGCAGGGTCTTTAAGTAGACCCGGCACATCCGTTAAGAGTACCAGTTTATCGGCCTTCATAGTTACCGCGATATCTGCTGCCACCAGATCGGCATTGATATTATAGGTATAACCGTCGACACCCATGCCGATAGGCGCTATTACCGGTATATAACCACTTTCGATTACGGTTTCAATAATCCCGGGATTAATCTGCTCAACCTGACCCACAAAACCCAGTTCTTCTTGGCCCGGCATAGGAATGGCCTGGATTAGCCCCCCGTCTTTACCGGAAATACCTATTGCTTTACCCCCATTGGCATTAAGCCCGGCTACAATCTCTTTATTCACCTTTCCACCCAGCACCATTTCTACTATCTCCATAGTATCCTGGTCGGTTACCCGCAGTCCGTTGACAAACTGCACCTTGATATCCAGGCGCCTAAGCATAGTGTTTATTTCCGGCCCGCCTCCATGCACAACTATGGGGTGCATGCCCACGTATTTCATCAATACTATATCCTGCATTACCTTCTGTTTTAATTCACAATCGATCATGGCGGCGCCGCCATACTTGATCACTACTTTGCGGCCATAGAATTCTTTTATATATGGTAAAGCCTCTACCAGTATCTCAGCCTTTTCTAATGCTGATAGAACCATTATAATCCTCCTTCTTAACATTTCTCGGTATATCTAAACAATCATTCTATTATCTATCCCCAATTACTAGCTGCGGTAATCGGCATTGATTTTAACATAATCGTAAGTTAAATCACATCCCCAGGCAGTGGCCTGAGCGGATCCAGCCTTTAGGTCCACGGTAATAACTACCGTTTCCTGTTTTAGAGCCTGTTGGGCCCGGTTTTCATTAAAAGCCATACCCATTCCGTCCTGGGCTACTTTTACTTGCCCCAGATATATATCTACCGTATTAGGATCAAAGTCCGCTCCTGAATAACCGGCTGCGGCCAATATCCGGCCCCAGTTGGCGTCAGCTCCAAAAACCGCCGCCTTGATAAGATTGGAACTGCTGATGGATCTGGCGATAATCCGGGCCTCTGCCTCCTGTGCGGCATTTATGACCTTGATTTCTATCAAGTGTTGGGCACCTTCTCCATCCCGAGCAATCTTTTGGGCCAACGTGATATTAACAAAATCCAGGGCTTCTTTAAAAATCTTATAGTCCTCACCCCCGGAATCTGCAATCACCGGGTTGCCCGCCTGACCATTGGCCAATATTATTGCCATATCATTGGTGGAAGTGTCTCGGTCCACGCTTATCATGTTATAGGAGATATTGACCGAATCCTTCAGTAAGCTGGACAGGCACTCTGGTTCAATAGCCGCATCAGTAGTAATAAAGGCCAACATGGTAGCCATATTGGGGTGTATCATGCCTGATCCCTTGGCCACTCCAGCAATCCTTACCGGTACTCCCTGCAACTCAATCTCTACTGCTATTTCTTTGCTTACCAAGTCAGTGGTCATGATAGCTTCGGCTACCGCTGAGGACCCATTCTCACTGAGACAGTGGCCAAGCTCATTAATACCTGCAATTAGTTTGGACATGGGCATAGGCACTCCTATTACCCCGGTGGAAGCCACTAGAATATCTCCCGGATCAAGGCCCAGCAGATCAGCAGTATAATCAGCCATCAGCTGAGCATCAGCCGCCCCCTGCACTCCGGTGCAGGCATTGGCATTACCGCTGTTTACTACTATGGCCTGGGCCTGACCATTATATAAATGAGCTGAGTTCAAATCAATACAGGCTGCCCTTACTCGATTAGTAGTAAATACCCCGGCCCCCGAACAAGGATATTTTGAGTAGATAATCCCCAGGTCTTTTTTGCTATGATTTTTTATTTGAGCACATACTCCCTGGGCTAAAAAAGCTTGGGGAGCTGTAATTCCACCATCAATAATCTTCACCTTTTATCCTCCCTCTCATCAGTCAGCTTAAGCAATAAATGTTTAGAGCTCTAAGCATTTGTTTATTTTTCCCATTTATGGATGCACTCCGGCCCAGCGTAAGGATTTGCTCTCATCCAGACCCAGCATTAAATTCATATTCTGTACTGCTTGCCCGGAGGCGCCCTTGGTCAGATTATCCAGAGCTGAGACCAGAATTACCCGGCCGCTGTCCGGATCTGTATATATACCCAGGTCCAGAAAGTTGCTGCCGTATACCCATTTAGTATGAGGCATAGTTCCTGGTGGAAGTACCCTGACGAAGTATTCATTTCCATACCAATCTTCCAGGACTTCTCTTACTGTAGTCGGATTGCTGCCCGGATTCAGCTGTGCATAAGATGTGGATAAGATGCCCCGGTTCATGGGAACCAGATGGGGCGTAAATATCATATCCACTGTTTTGCCCCAGGCTAAACTTAATTCCTGCTTAATCTCGGGACCGTGGCGATGGGTGCCTACCCCATAGGCCTTAATTCCCTCGTTTACTTCGCAAAAGTGGCTGGCCGGTTTAGCTGTGCGGCCGGCTCCTGAAACCCCGGTCTTGGAATCTATAACGATACCCTCTCCTTTAATTATTCCCTCTTTTAACAAGGGTACCAGAGGCAATATGGCGCTGGTGGGGAAACAGCCCGGGTTGGCCACCAGGTCGGTTTTTCTAATATCTTCTCGGTATATTTCGGGTATTCCATAAACTGCCCGCTCTAACATCTCTGGGGCTCCATGCTCAAGTTCATAATACTTTCTATACAGGGAGACGTCTTTTAAACGGAAATCAGCCCCTAAATCCACGCATTTTATACCATGTTCCAGCAGGGTCAGGGCTATGTTTACTGATAATCCATGGGGCAGAGCCAGGAAAACTACCTGGCATCTACCTATTAAGTTCTCTACCTTGCTCTCTTCGCACTTCAGATGGCAAAAACCGGTTAAATGAGGATAGATCTCATCTAATCTTCGTCCCACGTTTTCTGTGGACAAAATCGCAGCCACTTCTACCTGGTCATGACCGGCTAGAATTCTTAGCAATTCTGCTGCCGTATATCCATCTCCAATTATTCCTGCCTTTATCATCCTTAGTCCTCCTTATGGCCCCCTAGCCAGTTGCTTTAAGAATAGAATATACCATTAACAAAATATTAATAATTATACATCTCAATGCATATTTTTGCAATGCTGTTTTTATTTTGTCCTGGTGAATTCTTCAGCACCAAGCTACCATATAATTGTAATCCGTAGCATAAGCGCACTGCCCCGCCGTAGGGCGACCTGTGCGCCCGTGGGCGAGTGTTTGGATTGATCTTTGTAGGCAAAAGCCCCAGGGGCGACCTGTGGTCGCCAGCCGGTCCTCCCCCTAAATACCGTTGCAACCCCCGAACTGGCAGTCGAAGACCGCCCCTACAATCTGGTTTACCGCCTGTGATCGGACATCGCCATGTTCAGCTGTTGGTTGATAGCAATACCAGACATTTGCTTACACGGCATATGATGACAATATGCTAACCCTCCTGGGGATGATGATTTACTAACTAATGTTAGTTATAATAAGTAAGTGTAATTAACAATAAGGGGGATGACCATGACAGTTCGTGAAGCAGTCCTTGGGGCCATTAGAGAAGGACAGGGCCAATGGGTGTCAGGGGGAACATTAAGTAAAGGTTTAAAGGTAAGTAGAACTACTATTTGGAAGCAGATAAAAATCCTTCAATCAGAGGGATATGCCATCGAGTCTTCCCCAAAAAGGGGTTACCGTTTATCAATTTTTCCCGACATTTTATCTACCGAAGAGGTGGAGGAGGGACTGGAAACCCAGGTTTTTGCTCGAGAGCATTACTATTATTTTAAAGAATTAGACTCCACCAATAATTATGCCAAAAAGTTAGCTGCTGATGGTCACCCGGAGGGGACGGTGGTCATTGCTGAAAGTCAAAGCTCCGGACGAGGACGGCGGGGGCGGCAATGGTACTCGGATCCGGGGCAGGGCATCTTTATATCTTTGATATTAAGACCCCCATTGCCAGTTAATGAACTATCCCGGATTAATATGGTCATTGCCTTGGCCATTGTTGACACTTTAAAAG
>JAAYJK010000127.1 GCA_012522955.1 Syntrophomonadaceae bacterium | reverse complement strand
TGCTCGTGCGATGGCAACCCGTTGTTGCATACCGCCGGACAGTTCATGAGGAAAGGCCTTGCCAAAATTACTCATACCTATCATGTCTAGATATTCTTCAGCAATGGACAATCGTTTTGGTTTGGCCGTTAATTACCAGTTGAACTGCAGTCAGGAACATGACTTGCCGCACTTTTTTTGGAGACACTAGAAGTAGTCTTTAAATGGATTACTGAGTATATTTACTATTTATAAATAGTTCAGTGGAAAATATCCAATAATAGATACAAATCAATAGCAATACTATAAATACAGGAAAGGAAGGTGATGCCAACATGTCAACTAATAACAAAGCCAATAGACTGATTGCTGAAAAGTCTCCATACTTATTACAACATGCATATAACCCAGTTAAGTGGTACCCATGGAGTCAGGAAGCCTTTGATAAGGCAAGGCAGGAAGATAAACCTGTTTTTCTATCTATTGGCTATAGCTGACCCATTTTAAGAACTTGCCATTGGTGCCATGTGATGGAGCGGGAATCCTTTGAAGATGGAGAAGTAGCGGATCTTTTAAACCAGCACTTTATTTCGATAAAAGTTGACCGGGAGGAAAGACCGGATATTGATACCATATATATGGATGTATGCCAGGCCCTAACCGGGCACGGAGGCTGGCCTTTGACTATCGTAATGACTCCAGAGAAAAAGCCATTCTATGCAGCTACTTACATGCCCAAGAACAGTCGCCAGGGTATGAGCGGCCTTATTCAGGTGTTGAATAAGCTGCATGATTTATGGGTCAATGAAAGAAATATGCTGATCAATTCCAGTGATAATATAAGCGATTACATTAAAACTCTGGACGAAAATATTATATCGCTAGTAATATCCGAGGATATATTACATCAGGCTTATAGGCAACTTGCTACAAATTTTGATGGGGTATATGGTGGATTTGGCAGCGCGCCCAAATTTCCTGCTCCCCATAATCTATTATTTCTCTTGCGTTATTATCAGTTAAAAGGAGAAGTTCAGGCTTTGGAGATAGTGCATAAGACCCTGCAATCAATGTATCGGGGGGGCATATATGACCATATAGGCTTTGGCTTTGCCAGGTATTCAACCGATCGTTACTGGCTAGTTCCTCATTTTGAAAAAATGTTATATGATAACGCCTTGCTGGCCATTGCCTACCTGGAGGCCTATCAGGCTACGGGCCAAGAGCTATATGCCAGGATAGCTCGGGAAACATTCGCCTATGTCCTGCGGGATATGACTTCTGCTGAGGGGGCTTTCTTTTCAGCCGAAGATGCGGACTCAGAAGGAGTGGAAGGAAAGTTCTATGTATGGAAGGAAGAAGAGCTTCTTTCAGTTCTTGGAGCAGAGAAGGGGAAAGCCTTCTGCCAAATCTATGATATAAGTAGGAAGGGTAATTTTGAGGGACAAAATATTCCTAATCTAAGCCAGGGCCTAATTGATGAAACAGAGAGGCAGCAGATAGAAGATCAAAGAGAGATATTGTTTAATCACCGGGAAAAAAGGATACACCCGCACAAGGATGACAAAGTGCTGACAGCTTGGAATGGCATGATGATAACAGCACTGGCTATTGGAGCTCGAGTACTGGGTGATCCAAGTTATCTGCAGGCAGCCCAAAGGGCCGCAGCTTTTATCCTTAATCATATGAGAAGGCAAGACGGCAGACTACTAGCCCGTTATAGGGAAGGGCAAGCTCTTTATCCTGCTTATGCCCTGGATTATGCTTGTATGGTGTGGGCAATGTTGGAGATTTATCAGAGCAGTTTCGACAGCAGTTATTTGCAATTAGCCCAGGACTTGAATCAGCAACTGATAGATTACTTCTGGGACGATGATCAGGGCGGTGTATTCTTTTATGGCCAGGATGCTGAGCCCTTGTTGACTAGACCCAAGGAGCTATATGATGGGGCCATTCCCTCCAGTAATTCCCTTTGCATCATGAATTTCCTGCGTTTGAGTCGCATTAATGGTGATATTTCCTTGGAGACCAAAGCTGAACAGGCTTTAAAACTCTTTTACGGTCGAGTTAAAGAAAATCCAGCCGCCTATACTTTCTTCCTGGCTGCAGCCTTGCATTACTTTCATCCAGGCCAGGATATAGTAATAGTAGGGGATAGACAGGACCCGGACACCAGGGGGTTCTTAGATAGAATAAACCATAGTTACCTGCCCCGGGCCCTAGTGTTGTTCAAGGAGAACGATCAGGATGTTTTCAAAAAAGACATACCATATGTTCATGAAATGAAAAAAGTAGATGATCGGGCTACCGTGTATCTATGTGAAAATAATACCTGCTCACCCCCCATTACCAATTTGGAGGGATTTACGCAGCAACTGCAAAACCGAGCAAAATAAATTAAGTGGGGGCTTGGCCCCCGGTAAAGAACTGCTTTAAGCGGTCTTAAGCATAGCCTGAAATACTAACACTAATTTCATAGCTGTTGGTAGGCCCCGGCCATGGGGATAAATATGAAAGATGGGAGATGAAAGTTTGCTGAAGAGGTTAATTTTCTGTTCGATTCTAGTTGGGTTTTTAGTTCTTATCCCGGGTACCGATAAAGCAGGAGCGAGTGCCGGAGTTCAGATAATTGACAATACGGATTATCCCACCCTCTATTTAGCCCAGATTCCTTTGCAGGGTGAAGCCATATGGCTGGTGCAGGCCCGGCTGAAAGAGATGGGGTATGATATTGAGCCCAATGGAGTCTACGATAAAAATACCAGCAACACGGTAAGTATCTTTCAACTGTCCGCTGGTATGAAAGCCGATGGTATAGTAAATGAGGCAGTATGGAAGGCATTATTGGCTTCAGGTGAAGGGGATTCTATTTGTGCCACTGACGATAAGCAGAAGCAAGGCAGGATGCTGATAGTAATTGATGTGGCTGCTCGCAGCCTGGTTTTATATGAAGATGATAAAGAGGTATGTCGATACCCAGTGGCAGTAGGAAAATCCAACACACCAACCCCGCTGGGTGAGTGGAAAGTGATTCATAAGGGTGTTGGCTGGGGAAACGGATTCGGTACCCGTTGGATGGGACTGAATGTACCCTGGGGTATATTTGGTATTCATGGAACTAATAAACCTGGTTCTATAGGAAGCTATGCTTCTCATGGATGCATCCGCATGTTTAACCGGGATGTGGAGAAGCTTTATCCGCTGGTTCCCTGGGGTTGCCGAGTTAAGATAGTAAATGATGGCAAAATGGTGCCTGAGTATATAAATCCGGTAGAGTTACAGAAGAAATCAAGTGGGCAGAAAGTGGTTTATGTTCAGAGTCGGCTTAAAGGACTGGGGGTGGAATTTGACGGGGTGGATGGCAGGTTCGGCAATATGACTGAACTGGCAGTCAAATATTTTCAGGTCTGGCATGGCCTGGAACCAACCGGAATAGTAGATGAAGAAACCTACCGAGCCATGGGCATGATCGAGTAAGCTTAAGATATATATTATTCTTAGCCGGAAGCCAGGCAAGTGGTTTTCGTTATAAGTGCTGGCAATAGTTTTAAATGGGCAAGCAAATGCCTTCAGAAGGCCTGGAACGCCAGAGCATCAACTAAACTAAGATTGGTTTTTGGCCGCAATGAAAGTTTATCGGTGAGTCAGCAGAAAAAGGGGGGGTTATTCCCTCCTTTAGTTCTCCCCTTCGAGTTCAAAACTATGTTCCATGCCTTTTTCTATGTTATTGATATGTTCAATCATTTTTTCTCTTGCTATTTGGGGAGTTCTTTCTTTTATGGCCTGGTAAATAGCTTCGTGTTCACTGTAGATCTGATGGCTATTCCTTGACAACAGTTTTTCCCGGTCCAAGCGGAAAGTATGATGCATGAGGTCGGCTACCGTATTCATGATTCTTAGCAGTATCGAGTTTTGAGTTGCTTCGGCAATAGCAAAGTGAAATTTTAAATCGTATTCTACTCCCAGCTGAGTGTTGCCGGCGGACTTCATTTGATCCAGGATATGTCTAATTTTAATCAAGTGTTCTTCATCTGCTCTCAGGGCGGCTAAAGCAGCCGACTCACTTTCCAGGACTCGCCTAACTTCCATCATCTGTTGCCCCGGGTTTTTTTCCACTGCCAGTACGAAAGCCAAAGGTTTAAAGGTTTCCAAACTACTGGTTTCTTTTACAAAGGTACCTTCACCAGGTCTGATGTCCAGGATACCGATAGCCTCCATGGCCGTAAGAGCTTCTCGCACTGAAGCCCGGCTTACTCCCATGGATTCAGACATCTCACGCTCCGAGGGCAGTTTTTGGCCTGGTTTTAATTCTCCTCGGGCAATCAATTCCCGTATCTGGTCTACAATTTCTTCGTATATCTTTTTGGTTACTATCGGTTGAAAAACCAAATCCTTAGGCACCTGCTTTCGCTGTAAAGTTGGGATTATAACCCTTATAGTTCATTTTACCTGAATTCAGACTGATTGGGAATGGATGAAGTCCATACCGGATCAGATGGTTCTATATTCAGGGCTGTTTTATACCATAGGACAGGTATTCATAGCTCCAAATCCAGCCTTGCTAAATAACTTCTATATCATCTTTCCTCCTTACCTCTCCGGTTTATTCTTAAGTGGGTGGTGTTTTGGATTTGAAAATAATATTATTAGCAGCTGATAGATTTTTAAATATCCTGATTATTATAAAATGGAAAAATGGCTGATGCTCTTAGTTATTGTGATATCCATCTACTGTTAAAATTACTGATTATATGATACTTTAAGGTAAGTCAGGGTATGATAAAATAGGAAATATGAGCCAAATGCAAGGAGCGGTAAGACCATGAAAAGTGCAGAGGATTCCAAATTAAAAAGGGTTGAAACTGTTTTTAAACCAGCATCCAGGCCAGATGCTGGTTCAGAACCTAATACCGACATTGTTGCCATATACAACAGGGCTCTTAACCCCGATCAGACTAAGTGTGGAGGCTACTATATCGATATCGGTAAAGAAGAAAGTGTAAGCAACATCAGTCTCAGCATTAGTATGTATGCCAATCTGGTATTGCTTATTGGCAGTAGTGTATTGGGGCGGGGGGATGATCAGCAGGGTAGCAGCTTGATGAACAGCCTATTTTATGCCATAAGCCGTTTGGAGAGTGTTCCAGCTACTATTATACTAATTAACAGCGGCGTTTTTTTGGTAAGCGAAGGTTCTCCGATACTGGAGCACTTAAAATCATTAGAAAAAAGAGGGGTGGAGATCATCTCCAGTGCTAGCTGTTTGGAATATTATAAGCTACAGGATAAGCTGATGGTGGGTTATTCCAGCAATATGTATTCGATTACCGAAAAATTGTTTACAGCAGCCAGGCTTATTAGCATTTAGATTATATATGGGTTGGGGGAAAAGACATTGCTAGATTTCCAGACATCGTCTCTACTTAAAATGATAGAAAATAAGCAATGGAGCAAGCTGCGGGAAGAGTTATCGGGCTGGCCGGTAGCTGATATTGGAGAATTTCTTTTTGAACTGGATAAAGCGGACCAGGTTATTGTATTTAGGTTATTACCGCGCAAGATATCATCGGAAGTTTTTACTTATCTTAAAAAGGAGCAGCGCAATGCCCTGCTGGCAGCCCTCAGCGACGAGGAGACTCGCAGCCTCTTGCATAATTTGGAACCCGATGACCGGACCAATTTATTTGAAGAACTGCCGGGACGAGTTACCCAGAAACTTTTAAACTTCCTGAGTCCTCAAGAATTGGAGAAAACCCGGGAGTTAATGGGGTATCCGGAGGAAAGCATTGGCCGAATCATGACCCCCAATTATGTGGCGGTTAGGCCAGGCTGGAGTATCAGACAGGGCTTGGAGCAAGTAAGGGCCAAAGGGAAAGAGGACAGCGAGACCCTGAACGTTATTTATGTTACGGATTCCAATTGGAAGCTGCTGGACGCTCTGGAATTGCAACGATTTATATTTAATCCACCGGAAAATACTATTGAAGAGATTATGGATAACACCTTTGTCAGCTTATCCGCTTTTGAGGACCGGGAAGAAGCAGTTTTTACCATGTCTAAATATGATATGTCGGCTTTGCCGGTAGTAGATTCAGAGGGAGTACTGCTGGGAGTAGTGACTTTTGATGATGTTATGGACGTAGCGGAAGAAGAGGCTACGGAAGACTTTCACAAAGGGGCTGCAGTAACCCCTTTAAAAAACAGTTATTATGAAACTGGAGTAAAAGAACTGTATAAAAAGAGAATTGGCTGGCTGATTGGACTGGTATTTGTTAATCTGGTTTCTTTGGAAATCATGGCTGCTTATCAGGAAATATTAGCTTCCACCATAGCTTTAACCTTTTTTATTCCCCTGCTCATTGGCAGCGGAGGTAATGCTGGAGCCCAATCAGCAACTTTGATGGTGCGGGCCCTAGGTACAGGAGATATAGAACCTCATCAATGGCTTATGACTCTATTAAAAGAGCTGAGCGTAGGAGCTGGTTTAGGCCTCACCATGGGAGTAGCAGCAGCAGCCCTGGGTATTATTAGGGGCGGTACCGACATTGCCATTATAGTATGTATATCTATGGTTACTATCATAATAGTAGCTAATATTATTGGAGTAATGATGCCGTTCATATTGACCAGGATGAACCTGGATCCAGCGGTAGCCAGCAATCCTTTGATCACTTCCATCACCGATGCTACTGGCTTATCCATTTATCTGGCTATTTCTACCTGGATACTGCATTTATTGCATTAGGGGGGTGCCTATTGTTAATCGGAATAGATATAATTGATATTGATAGGATAAGGAAAAGTGTGGAAAGGACTCCCCGTTTTTTGCATAGGGTTTTTACCCCTCAGGAAATCGATTATTGTATGAAAAAAACTAATCCCTATCCATCCCTGGCAGTAAGATTTGCTGCCAAGGAAGCGGTTCGCAAACTGGATCCCGTATTCTCGTCCGGGATTAAATATCATGAGGTGGAAATAGTAATCAAGCAGGATGGGCGGCCGGAATTGTGTTTGTATGGAAAAGCGGAGGAGAAGGGCAGGCAGGCCGGAATTAATGGTCTGGCGGTTAGCCTCTCCCATGCCAATGAACAAGCGGTGGCTGCTGTGGTTGCATCGAAGGGGTGATAGTTTTGAAGTTGTTGAATTCCCAGGAAATGAGGGAAATTGATTATCAGGCCATTAACGATTTTGGAATTCCCAGTATAGTTTTAATGGAGAATGCCGGCATCAAGACAGTTGAGCTAATTAAAGAACTGCTGCCGGGCCGGGAAGGGAAAAAGGTTGTGGTGCTGGCCGGCAAAGGCAATAATGGCGGGGATGGATTGGTTATTGCCCGGCACCTGATTAACACCGGAATAGAGGTAGAGACTTTTTTAATGGCTTTTCCCGATGAGATTTCCCATGACTCCTTTATCAATTATAAAGTGTTGGAAAGAATAAGTTCCAAGATCTATCAGTTATTGGGAGAAGAAGATCTGGGGCAATTGATGCTTTCACTATTATCAGCGGATCTGGTGGTAGATGCCATTTATGGTAATGGATTTCACGGCAGTATAAATGATTTTGAGGCTCGTGTAGTCCAGATGGTTAACTGCAGTAATCTGCCAGTAGTAGCGGTAGATGTGCCATCAGGAGTTGAAGCAGATACTGGAAAAGTAAATGGACAAGCTATTAAAGCTTCCTACACGGTAAGCTTTGCTTTACCCAAATTGGGATTGATTTTAGAACCAGGCCGTGATTTTACCGGCATATTAAAGGTAGTAGACATCTCTATTCCTCAAGTGCTATTAAAAGACAAAAATCTAAAGAAAAATTTAATCGATGAGGAGTTGATCAAACCCTTAATAAAGCCCAGGCTGCCTGAATCCCATAAGGGTTCTTACGGTCATGTGCTGGTTATCGGTGGTTCGCCCGGATTGACCGGGGCGGTTATTATGACCGCCTATTCCTCCCTTAGGATTGGTGCCGGTTTGGTAACTGCTGCCCTGCCCGAATCCCTGCTTTCTATTGTTGATTCACAGTTAATAGAAGTTATGACTGCCCCTCTGATGGAAAACCAACAGGGATTTATATCTCTGGAAGCCCTACCAGCTATTGAGAACCTTTTGGGCACGGCCTCGGTTTGCGTCATTGGTCCAGGTATGTCAGGCTATCCTGAGGGTAATGCAGTAATACGTTTTGTGCTGGAACGGTCTGGTATTCCCCTGGTTATAGACGCGGATGGACTAAATGCCCTTCAAGGTGATACTGAAATTTTACAAGGCAGACAGGTGCCCATAGTTCTCACCCCGCACCCGGGAGAAATGGCACGTCTAACCGGCAAGAGCATTGAGGAGATACAATCCAATCGTCTGGAGGTGGCAGCCCGGTATTCGCAGGAATGGGGAGTGAGCCTGGTATTGAAAGGCAATAAAACTGTAATAGCCGACCCCACCGGGAATATATATATTAATATAACCGGCAACCCGGGCATGGCGACTGCCGGCAGCGGGGATGTACTGTGCGGGATGATAACGGGCTTAATCGCTCAGGGTTTGAAGCCGCAAGAGGCTGCCATGGCCGCAGTATATTTCCACGGTAGGGCTGGGGATCTCTGCAAGAAGGATAAGGGCGAACGGGGAATAGTAGCCGGGGATTTGATAGAGGCGATCCCGGATATAATCTCCAGTTTTGAGTAATAATAGGATTTATCAGACAGTCATTCTATGAAGGTTGGTGAGCTAATGGATATGCGAGCAAGAGACATAATGACCCGAGAGGTGCTGGTGGTGAAAGCGGAAGATAAGGTGGAAAAAGCAGCTAAGATTCTGCTGGAAAATAAGATTAGCGGTATACCAGTGGTTGATGCGGAAGATAAGGTAATAGGTATAATCAGTGAGAAAGACCTGGTAATAAAGGCGGGAGAACTTAAAGTCCCTTTCTACATAACCCTTTTTGACAGCATTATATTTTTGGAAAACACTATGCGCTTTAACAATAATCTTAAGAAATATACTGCTTCCAAGGTTAAGGATGCCATGACCAGCAAAGTGGTAAGTGTTGATGAAGACGAGCCAGTTAGCAATATAGTTAAGCTTATGCAGGATAAAAAAATAAACCGGGTACCGGTCCTGCGGCACGGTAAACTGATAGGCATTATTACCCGTAATGATATTTTAAAAGCTATGGTACGGAACAATGGATAATAAGAGGCCAACCTGGGCAGAAATAGATTTAGCGGCAATTAGGAATAATCTTGAATGTATAAGGAATGTTCTCAGCCCCAAAAGCGGGATTATGGCGGTAGTCAAAGCAGATGCCTATGGCCATGGGATGAAGGAAATCAGCCGAATCTGTATGGAGGAAGGAGTGGATTTCCTGGCCGTAGCCACTTTGGATGAAGCCATGCAATTAATAAACTGTGGAGCAAAGGCTAATATTATAGTTTTAGGTTATATACCCAGACAGTTGGCTCAGCTGGTGGTTGACTATGGAATAAGGTCGTCGGTTTATGATCTTGATTTCGCCCGGGCACTTTCCGCAGCGGCGCAGACTCTGGGTAAGCCCGCCCATGTTCACCTTAAGATTGATACTGGTATGGGTAGAATTGGATTTGCTCCAGTGGAAGAATCTCTAGCCATTATCCAAGATATTGCTGCCTTGCCGGGGATAAAACTGGAGGGTATTTTTACTCACTTTACTGAAGCAGATAGTGAAAATGACCATTATAGCCTGATACAGTATGGCGCTTTCCGGGATTTTAACCAGGAATTGGGGACTCGGGGAATTGAGATCCCAATCAAACATTGTGCCAATAGTGCCGCTATATTCAGATATCCATATACTCATCTGGATATGGTAAGGGCGGGGATAGTCTTATATGGTTTGTACCCTTCTCCATTTATGAAAAAGAGCATGAACCTGGGGATAGTACCAGCTATGCGCTTAAAGAGTAGGGTAAGCATGGTCAAAAAACTAGGGCCGGGTCATGGAGTGAGTTATGGACGCACCCATATTTGCAGCCGGGAAACCTGGGTGACTACTATCCCCATTGGTTATGCAGACGGCTACAGCAGGGCTTTTTCCAATCGGGCTTGGACCGTGATTAAAGGGCAGAAAGCTTATTCATTAGGTGTTGTATGTATGGATCAGTGTATGTTTGATATAGGTGGGAGAGAAGACATTGCCGAAGGAGATGAAGCAGTTCTCTTTGGAACCGAAGCAGATGGTATAACAGCAGATGATCTGGCCTTAATAGCTAATACCATAAATTATGAGATAGTATGCTCAGTCAGCTCGCGAGTTCCCAGAATTTATGTATAAAGCATCATTATATTGCAATTATTGGATTTGCGAGTCACCTTACTTATCACTATAATAGAAATATCGGGTAGCTATCTAATTCTGGGGGTGTTCGCTTTGCCAATGTCCAAGAGAATCATAATAACGGTGCCAGAAAGTCTCTTGTTCGAAATGGACTGTGTTACTGCGATTGAATCCAAAAATCGCAGTGAAATAATCAGGGAAGCCATCAAGTTTTATCTGGGGGAGCGTAAAAAGAATCTAATGAAAGAACAGATGAAAAAAGGATATTTGGAAATGGCGCAAATCAACCTGAATATTGCCTGCGAAGATACAGGACTGGAGGATGAAGCTCTAAGCACCTGCATAGAAAATTTGTTGGAGTGATAATATTATATGATTAAACGAGGGGAAATTTATTTTGCCCAGTTGAATCCCGTAGTAGGATCAGAACAGGGAGGCATAAGGCCGGTTCTGGTAATACAGAATGATATAGGAAACCAATACAGTCCGACTACCATTGTGTTGGCCATCACATCCCAGATAAACAAAGCCAAGCTACCCACCCATGTTGAACTTAAAGCTGAAAAATATGGATTGGAAAGGGACTCGGTAATACTGGCCGAGCAGATCAGAACCATAGATAAAACCAGATTAAAACAGAGAATAGCGGTTATGGATGAAGAGATGATGAATTATGTTGATCAAGCCCTGGAAGTAAGCCTAAGTCTGAACGATGGGTAAACAATATACTTAATGCCCCATATACATAATCATAGATTTATCATTCCACAGAACAGGTTGCCAAGATAACCTGTTTTTTCATTGGGGGGGTTAAATGAAACCGATTATTGGCCTTAGTGCCGGCTATGACCTGGAAGAGAACACTTATGTACTGCGAGAGTATTATATCGAATCCATACTGAAAGCCGGGGGGCTGCCGGTGATGCTGCCTGCCGTTCAGGAGCAGGATATAATCCAATCCTACTCCAATATCTGTGATGCTTTGGTACTGACCGGGGGAGGAGATGCTGATCCTGCTCTCTGGGGGGAATGGCCTCACAGAGATTTGGAGCAGGTAAACCCGATCCGAGATTTTTTTGAGCTGGAGTTGACCTGCACTATGATACAAATGGGCAAAGCTATTCTGGGCATATGCCGGGGCTGTCAAATTATTAACCTGGCGACGGGAGGTAGTTTGGTACAGAATCTGGAAGGTAACTTTATGCATGATCAAAAAGCTCCCAGAAATTATGCCTTTCATCCAGTATATATAGAAAAATCCACCAGATTGGAAGGGATTTTGCAAAGCGAAGAGATTAAAGTAAATAGTTTTCATCATCAGGCCATTAAGATTCCAGGTCAAGGTATGATAATCTGTGCCTGTGCTCCAGATGGAACTATTGAGGCCATAGAATATCTGAGCCAGAAACAGCTGATTATTGGAATACAATGGCACCCGGAATGCCTGGAGGATCTTTATGCCGGGTATTTATTTCAAGCTCTGGTTGAGGCAGCTAAGGAGTAGAGAACGCATATGCTTTTACTGGCTTTGGGGACATGAAACAGGGTTTATCATATAATGGAAAAAGACAGGTAGATAATACTAGCAATATTTTTGAACAGCACCAGGTGGATTATCATAAGATAAGGAAGGAGAAGTCAGTGTTAGCAATAAAGGATGCCAGAGTACTTGCCATGACTGAGGCAGGATGTTTAGAAAAGGCAACAGTGGTGATAGATAAAGACATAATCGTAGATATGGGGGAAGATCCAAAGCTACCGGAAGAATGTGAGCTTTTCTATGCCCAGGGCAAATATCTGCTGCCTGGTTTTATTGACAGCCATACTCATATAGGCCTGGAAGAGGAGATATACCGGATTGAAGGCAGCGATGTCAACGAAACTGCTGACCCTATTACTCCCCAGTTAAGAGCTTTAGATGGCATTAATTTTTGGGATTTGGCCTTTAGCGATGCTTTAAGAGGAGGGGTTACTCGATCTTTGAGTATGCCGGGAAGCGCCAACTTGATTGGTGGCCAGGCGGTATTCTTAAAGCATTTGGCAGCACGGCCTGCAGATATGGTTTATAAAGAGAATTGGGGACTAAAGGCAGCTTTGGGCGAAAACCCCAAAAGAGTATATGCTGAACAAAAAAAATCTCCCATTACCCGTATGGCCAATGCCAGTATGATAAGAGAAGCTTTATACACTGCGGCCAGGAATATTGATCGGGAAGATAGGACGGCGGCCGAGACTTTTCAACAAGATGCCATACAAAAAGTATTGAAACAGGAAATGCCTTTGTTGGTTCATGCTCATCGGGCCGATGATATTATGACAGCTCTGCGTATCAAGGATGAATTTCATATTAATATGATAATACAGCATGGTACCGAAGCACTTGAAGTTGCTGACGAGTTGCAGAAAAGAGAGGTGCCGGTTTTTCTGGGACCATTCCTTATAAACCGGGCTAAAGTGGAGCTCAAGGAGATATCTTTTAAAACTCCGGCCCTATTAGCCCAGCGAGGGGTTAAATTTAGCTTAATCACCGATCACCCGGTGGTGCCCATTGAGCACTTGAGGGTTTGTGCTGCCCTGGCAGTCAGGGAGGGGCTAGATGAAGAGCTGGCTTTAAAAGCCCTTAGCATATGGCCAGCTGAAATACTGGGTGTTTCCCAGGAACTGGGGTCAATCGCAAAGGGAAAAAAGGCTGATTTAGTATTATATAACGGTCATCCCCTAGAATTTCGCTCCCGAGTAGAAATGCTTTTAGTGGATGGAATAAGGTGGAGGGGGTAAATTTGAACCGAGGAGACCTGTTCACAGTTTATTTGGATGGAGTAATGATAACGGTATGCGTTGTTGGCACTTATTACGAAGAGTATACAGGGGAAGAAATAGCCATTTTAGCCGTAGTAAGCCAGGACAATTTGGTTCATGTTCCGTTGCAAGAATTAAATGCTTTATTTCCGGCTAAGAAGTTTATGCATTAAGGCCAGCATCTTTAACATTGTCAACTAAAGTAATTAGACTTAGGTCTCCATTAGTGCAAGGTGTTTCCAGTCATTAGCTAACTACCCATAGCCTCCTTGGCCTTAAGCATCAGGGTAATAAAACGGTTAATTGGAGTTTCTACTCCATATTTTTCACCTAAATTGGCTATCGCTCCGTTTAAGGAATCGATTTCAGTCTTACGGCCACGTTGTATATCCTGTAACATAGAAGCATGATGAGCAGCAGTGGAAGGGAGCAGCTGGGAATAAAAATCGCTGCGATAGGATTCAGCATTCTCCCATAGAGTTGACTGTCCCGCAGCTTTTAGAACGGCAAAAATTTCTTCAATGATGCCATCCATAAGCTCTTTGCTAAAACTAATCTCTGCTAATTTGCCATAAGGCACTTCCAAAATAGCTCCCAAGGGGTTAAGTGCTGAATTATATATTACTTTGCCCCAAACATAACGCATGATATCATCTGAAGCCCGGGTGGGGATACCGGCTTGAGTAAAGGTCTGGGCCAGCTTATCCAGTACCTGCATATCAATATTATTGCTTGGTGAACCCAGTATCACGTCGTCAGCAATAACCGTAACTCGGGCTGAACCTGCCTGCAGAGTTTCCGATCCGAAAATTATCCGGCCCAATATTATTTGCTCAGGAGGCAAAAACTGGGCTGCAGTTTCAAAATTGCCATATCCATTTTGAGCCAATAATACATAGCTATGATCCGAGAGTAGTTTCTGCAACTTTAAAGCTACATCTTGGGTTTCATAGGATTTTACACTGATAATCATTAAATCAAAAGAATCCTCTTCTATAGCCTCCAAATCCCTTGCTACCTGCTTAAGATGTGTATGGTGCTCTCCCCATATGCCAGTAACCTGGACCCCGCGCTTTTTCACCACTTCCACTACTGCTTCATGGTCCACCCCGGTAACCTCATGCCCCTGATTCTGTAGCAGACAGGAATAAACTGTGCCTAGAGCTCCCAAGCCAAAAACCAAGATTTTCATATCTAAAACGCCCCTCTTCAATGTATAACTGTATTCTCTGGATAAGAGTATTATAAACTATTGACAAACTTATATCATTAAATGAATTCCTATCGTAAGGTAAAGGAATGGAGGCCAAGAAACTTGAATATTAAATAAAAAGCCAAGGAGGGGTATTATGCCTGATTATTCTTGTGTAGATCAGCCCTACTTACTGCAGATGCTCTTTTATCCTCGACCTGATTTTACTCGTCATCCGGATTATGCCTGGGACTTATTTGTTGACACTGAGGATGGGGTCAGACTAGCGACCAGGTTTTATTCAGGGGGAGAACAGTGGCCCTGGATTTTGTATTTTCACGGCAATGGGGAGGTAGCATCTGATTATGATGATTTGGCCCCTCTTTATCTGGCCCAGCAGATTAATCTGGTGGTGGCTGATTATCGGGGTTATGGAGCCAGCAGTGGCACTCCCTCTTTCACTCATTTGGTGCAGGATGCTCATTTGCTATATGGGACAGTTAGGGATGAATTGGATAGGCGAGGCTACAGTGGTGGTCTATATATTATGGGCCGATCTTTGGGCAGTATTTCGGCTCTGGAACTGGCCTTCCATTACGGGCTAAGCTTGCAAGGATTGATAATCGAGAGTGGCTTTGCCAGTATTAATCGGCTTATTTACCACCTGGGCCTAATGGAGCCCAATGCTGAGTTGGGGAAAATTGAGCAAGAGTGTTTGGAGATGATAGCAAAAATAACCATACCGGCTCTGATCATTCATGGACGAGCAGATATGCTGGTACAGTTGCAGGAAGGAGAATTGGTATACAATACTCTGGGCTCAGCGGACAAGAAGATGCTGGTGATACCTGGAGCAGGACACAATGACATTATAGCAAGAGACATCCCCAAATATTTTGGGGCGATAAAAAATCTAGTAACTGGGACCGGAGAAAGATCTGATACATAATATAATTTCGTCCCCATCAGGGTTAGGGCTGTAAAGGAAGTGCTGGATAAGGAGGGGCCACACTTCCTTGAAGCTCCTATTTCGAAGGAATGTCGCGGTTACAGTAAAAATCTAATGGATACATAGAGAAAGTATAGGCTGAAGACTAATTTGAGGATTTGGGGTTTAAAATATTTTATAGTACTGGCTCCAATGGTTGAACCAACTACAGTTGCGGCGGAGCCTATGAGGGCAGCTATAATATCAACATATCCGCCACTGAGCTTAATTATGCTACCGATCATGGAAACCGGAAATATTACCGCCAGGGAGGTGCCCATGGTGAGTACTACTGGTAGATGGAAAAAGTAAATAAAGCCAGGTACCAGCAGGTAACCTCCGCCCAGGCCCAGAAGTCCGGTTAGAGTACCGGTAATCAGACCCAATCCGGCCATATAGGGTTGATTAATGTTTAGCTTATCCAGCCGGGATTGGAAACGAATGGGGGAAAGACTCTCCCAGATCATGAGTAAAGCAGGAATAATAAAAGCTATACCCAGCAGGAGACCTAGCAAGGGAGTATCATGGGCTAAGAGGATAAACAAGACGGAACCAATAATAACTCCTAAAATGGCGGCCGGGGTCGTCCATTTGAAGGCTTCGATACTCACATTGTTTCTAATTAAATGTCCATAACCGCCGGAAGCGGAAGCAAAAGCAACTATTAACAAGGAAGTACCCACCGCTATGGGAGAAGGATAACCCAGGCTAAAATGCAAGATGGGCAGCAGAATTACTCCGCCGCCTACTCCGATCAGGGAACCGAATAATCCGGCAATTAAACCGCTTATTAATAGCCAAAACAGCAAAACCGGGGTTAAAGGGGGAGCACCCAGTCCCCGGGTATCTCCCCATAGCAGGTAAATGATAATGGCGGCAACGATAAAGACCCCAAGGCCCAGTGTAGTTTGCTTGCTGTAAGTATGGTCAGTAGTTTTCATGTCAGTTGCTCCTTTGTAAGCTTAAGTTGTGCATGCTAGCTAAGAATTATAAGGGTTATGGGTAAGAATTAGGCACTTTCATTTGGGCAGATCAGGTTTTAGTACACTTAGGTGCTTAAATATTATTATCAGGCCAAGGAGGATTAGAAAAGCATCACAACCATATAATATGATGGAAGCAATGACAGTAGCTATAGTTGACAGTATGCTGCTTAAATTTATCTGTTTTAGCAGCGGATAGCTAATCAGGGTAAAGAGCAAAAAAACTACCACGCTTAGAGGGCAAGCTCCGGCTATTAAAGCTCCGGCTCCAGTGGCCAAGCCTTTACCTCCCCGAAAATTGAGCCATAGCGGGTATATATGACCCAATACCGCCATACTTCCAGCTAGCATCAAGTTGGCGCCTGCTATGCTGGCCATATATACGGCCAGCATTCCCTTGGCCAAGTCTAAAACCAAAACCAGCACAGCCGGTTTCCAGCCTAAGGTAGCACGGGTATTCATAGTTCCAATATTGCCGCTGCCGGCCTGGCGCATATCAATCCCATATATTCGGCCAAGCAAATAGGCGCTGGGAATGCTGCCCAATAAATAGCTTAGCACCATGATGATTAGATATAGGCTTATACTACTCATAGCCTAACCAGTCCTTTATTAAGTACATAGATCAAAGGAACTCCTACCAGGAAGCCTAGTCCGGGATTAACTGCAATACTGATAATAAGCACCACTGCAAAAGTATAGATATTATTTCTGCTTTCCAGCCCTTTGATATTTACTGCCAGGTCAATTCCACTATAAAAAAGCAAAGGACCCAATACTGCCTGAGGAACTAACTCCAGCAGTTCAACACTGGATGGGCCAAGGATGATAGCTGTTAATAGTAAAAACACTCCCAATATTATTACTGATAGCCCGGTTCTGGCGCCAAAACGGTGATGGGCTGCCAATCCTCCGCTTCCATGACAGACCAGAAAGCCGCCCAGAGGCATGCTGAGCAGATTGCCTATACCCAGGGTGAAACAGAGATTTTTTTCGTTTACTTTAACTGCTTTATCTGAATATAGTTCTTTAGCCAGGGCCGCAGTAACCAGAATGGAATTGGTAAGAGTCAAGGGAAACTGGGGTAAAAATCCCAAAGTAAAGCCTCGGTAAAAATCCTGCCATTGGGGCCACACCAGCTGAGGCCAATTAAAGCCCAGATGCAAAACCGGACCACGGAGTTCAGGATGTATCATTAGACTTAGCAAAGTTCCACCCAGCAAGGCCAAGAGGGCGGCAGGAATACGGGGATTACCCAGCAGGAAAAACATAAAGAGCAGAATAGCTATTCCCAATAAGGGTTCGGCACTAATGAAATTGATTCCCAGCAAGGCTAGGCTAATGCCCAGGCCGGCCTGTATCCCGGCGGTTACGCTGAATGGAGTTAAACGGGCCAGTTTATCGGCCAATCCAGTTAAGGCCAGTAGTAACAAGGCCAGGCCCATCAAAATCCCCGAGGCTGCTATTTCACCTGTAGTTAGGCCATTGACTAGAACCACTGCCCCGATGACCTTCATAGGTTGTACCGGTATAGGAACTCGATAAAAATAACCGGTAAAAATGTACATTAGCCCAAAGGTAAAAAGAACAGCGGTAGCATTCATACCCCCGATAGTTATCACACCGATTATATAGGGCAAGAATGTCCCCAGGTCTCCAATAGAACCGGCAATATCTCCTTTAATATGGCTTAGCTTGGCATTCATGGAATTATTCCTCAGCTAATTCTTAATCTTAATTGTCTTCTTTTTGATGAATATGGAACTAAAGCAGTAAAGATTGCTGCATATTGATTGTAACATCATATAAGACTTAATTGGAGGAATTTTCATTAAGCAGTTGGTAGTTAGATCACAATTATATTATTATCGTTATTAAATACTACAATATAAGCTTATATTGTAGTATTGACAAGTCAGCTTATTAATCTTCCCTAGCTGGGGCCACAAAGGCCAGCAGCCGAAGAATTATAACCAAAAGTTATTTCTAATATGACTGTATAAATGATATATTGTTAATAGGCATGATCTTGTTTCATGCTCTGTTTTTTGCCATAATAGAACTTTTCAATCATGCAAAATTCTCAATAATGATAAAGTCAGCAGAAAGGATGGATCATTGGTGAGTAAAATTGTTGATGCTCGTGGTCTAGATTGTCCACAGCCGGTCATTTTAACCAAAAGAGCCATGGAAGAAGGAGAGACAGCTGATCACCTAACTACCATAGTGGATAGAGAGGTGGCTCGGGAAAACGTGCAGAGGTTAGCCCAAAGCCAGGGTTATGTGTATAGGATAGAGGAAATAGCAGGCGAATTCCATATTCATATGTCAAAAACTGCAAAATCCCAAGAGAACCCATCATCGGTTTCGGGAGATTTGGTTATATTAGTCAAGAGTAATCTATTCGGAGAAGGAGAGCAAGAGCTCGGTGAAGTTCTAATGAAGGGATTTCTTTATACTCTGAACGAATTGGAATCAAATCTAAAATCTATAATATTTATGAATAAAGGAATTTATCTGACCCTGGAAGATTCACCGGTTTTAGAACAGATTAGAAACCTGGAAAAGATTGGGGTAGAAGTCTTATCCTGCGGCACCTGTTTGGATTATTATCAAAAAACTGATAAACTGGCCAGCGGTAAAATTACCAACATGTACACAGCAGTTGAGACCATGGCTGGAGCCGTCAAGACCATTACCATTTAGAGGAGGATAATATGCGGACTGTTTATATGGATAATGCCGCCACTACTTTTCCCAAGCCAGAGGAGGTTTACCAGGCGGTTGATTACTTTGGTAGAAATTTGGGGGGAAACCCGGGCAGGGGTAGCAATAAAGCAACTTTGCAGGCTGGATCTATCTTGATGGATTGTCGGGAGGCTCTGGCTGATCTATTTAATATTGCTGATAGTTCGCATATAGCATTTACCTTCAATATCACCGAAGCTATAAACATAGCCTTGAAAGGTTTGCTCAACCCGGGTGACCATGTTATAAGCAGCAGTATGGAACACAATGCAGTAGCCAGGCCACTGCATGCCATGCAGCAATGCTTCGGTATAGAATGGACCATGGCACCATGTGCCGGGGACGGCAGTATGGATCCTAATGAGGTGAGAAAAGCCATACGTCCCAATAGCAAGATGATATGTGTTTTGCATGCGTCCAATCTAACCGGCACCATAATGCCCATAGCGGAGATAGGTAAAATAGCTCGAGAACATGAACTGCTATTGGTTGTGGATGCAGCCCAGACCGCAGGAGTAATACCTATAGATGTGGAAAAGCAGTATATAGATGTGCTTACTTTCACGGGTCATAAAGGATTGCTGGGACCTCAGGGAACGGGTGGTATTTACGTCCAGCCCGGATTGGCCATTAAGTCTTTAAAGCAGGGTGGCACCGGGTCCCTTTCGGAAAACCTGGAACATCCGACTTTTATGCCCGACCTGTTGGAAAGTGGAACCCATAACACTCCGGGAATAGCTGGACTATTAGCCGGGGTTAATTATATTAAACAAGAAGGAATAGAGAAGATTCATAAGCATGAACAGCGATTATCTCGGATGCTTATGAATGGACTTCAGTCCATTCCCCAAGTAGAGCTTTATGGACCTGTTGACATCGACCGGAAAACGGCGGTAATATCTTTTAACATTAAAGGGATGGATTGTGGGGAACTGAGTATGAGCTTGGATCACTATTATGGCATAGTAAGCCGCTCCGGGCTTCATTGCGCCCCTTTAGCCCATCAAACCATAGGAACTTATGAAACTGGAGCCTGCAGGCTCAGTCTAGGTTATTTTAACCGAGAGGAAGATATTGAATTAGCCATCAGGGCAGTAGATGAATTAGCTGTTAAACAATTGTAAGTCAGTTTTATAATAGATGGAGTTGCATACTTAGTAAGTCACAGCGATCTTCAAGATCTGTATGATATATATAAGAAGTATATAGATAGGAATTGCTGTATACCAGCTGTTAAATTAGAAGTGGTAGGGAGTCTGCATCCAGACTCCCATACCACTTTTTTTAAAAACCTTTTAAGGTTGAGACTTCCTGAATAGGCCTGCGGGCAGTTCTATGCTGGTTGTGAATACTGGAAGAGTCGCCGTATCCTAGTGCTATTCCCAGAACAATAGCCTGCTCTTCAGGGATGGCCAAGGCTCGGCGAATCAGATCTGGATATTGCACCAGCATGATGGCAGGTGCAGTCTCCAGGCCATATTCTTGAGCGGCCAGCATTATACTCTGACTAAGGGCACCTAGATCAAACATGGAATAGGCAGTCAAATTCCTGTCCATGCATATATAAACCACCACCGGTGCGTCAAAGAATCGGTAATTTCTGTCCTGAACCGTGTTGATGATAGCATCCTGTTCCAACTCCTGGCCGAGAAGGTCATAACGTTCTTTGCCTACAGTAACATAACGCTGCTTGAGGGCTTCCGGCCATTCCTGGGGGACTGGAAGGTCTGGTTTTCCTACAATCTTCTGGGAAAAACGTTCCAGGGAACCATTCCTCAGTTCTTCCAGCACATCCCCTGCTACTACATAGATGTTCCAGGGTTGGGTATTTCCCCAAGATGGAGTACGGTTAGCCGCGTCTAAGATTTTTATTACCGTATCCATTGCTACCCTGTCCTGCTTGAATGCACGGCAGGTGTACCTTGAGTTAAGAGCATCAATAACGTTCATGACATCGCCTCCTAAATAATAAGTAGGGTTAGAATACCATTTATTAAAGTTTAAGAGATCTAATTTTTCCAACATTGGATAAAAGGCCTCTGCTGCTTTCGTTATTCCAGATACTCCTCAGTAATATCTAAGCAATTCTCGGGCCATATCCTTGGACCTTTATAATACCTAATTTTATCATATAAACTTTAATATGCTTCAGATATGATCGATTATAAATTTATTATAGACTTGAGCCCAGTCAAAAATAAACCTTCTTGCCAAGAAGAAAGTTCGCCGTCTATGAACGAATTAGAGATAATCACTTTGCTTAGACAATACAGGTATTAAATCAAAAATTAAGTGGGTTTTTTTCCACCCACTTAATTTTTTCTAATCAATTTAAGTATCTTATTAAGATACTTATACTATTTCCAAGGGAATATAACCCATTTATATAATGGCCTATGCTCCTATATTTTTGGGTCTAATAAAACCACCGGGCATAGGCAGAACGGCTTTACCGTACTCAGTATTCAGAACTATAGCCGCCGCTGTGTAAATACCAAAGATTCCAGCCAGACCCAGGAAGTTTCCAGCAACGCCGGCATAATCATGGCCTATGGCTCCCAAATCTTGCAGCGCTACTATGGGAACTGCCACGTCTAGGCAAAGAACTGCTAGCAGGAGGGTCATAGGTGACTTGAAATATGCGGGAGTCCACATCCACAGACCGAACCATAAAGCACACCAAGCAAATCCGTCTATACGAGCATCAAGTGCTGGCCAGCCATTGGCAATAACCAGATATTTAAAAATAAATTCAAGACCACCAGTCAGCATAAAGAAAGCTGAGAAAAACAGGAAAACGTTACCACCGGTGGTGGCACCTTCCATAAGTTCGATTACAGCAACCGTGAATTGTACCAAAGCACCACCTAATAACCAACATCCTAGTAAGGGAATAGCGGTATGTTCAACTTTACCACCCAAAAGTGCATAAAAGGTAAAACAGGCTACCGCCAGAGCAAGCAAACCCGCGGGGGCAGGATTTCCCCAACCACTTCCATGTCCAGACATTTTAACTCCTCCTTTTCTCTTTTGAACTCTTATCTATCTTTTTAAAGGGATATTATTATACTATTTGTACACCCCCTTACCATATATTTGCATCGAATTCCAAGATTGATCTATTGGAACTCGAAAGCCGTAGTTCGTAGTTTAGAGTTAGAGACAGAATCCTTAAAAACTGTTATAGAAATTGTCAGGCTAGAAAATAGTATTTAGAATGATGTAATGATGCAAGGCATACTGCTACTTGATGTGAATATACTAGAATGGATAACCAGAAATTGCTAGGAAAAATATTCCGGCCTTACTGCTGATTAAAAAAGTTGGGTTTTTAACGTATTAATCATTATTCTATGGATTTTAAAAATATTCGGAAAACCTATGTAAATTTTCAGCTACTATAGGTCGGTTCAACTCTAGTTAATAGTAGGTTTATGACTCAAGAGGATCGAATATCCTGCTAACAAAAGTCACCAAGATGTTTTCATTGTATGAAACCAAGCCATCTTTGTCAAGATGTTGTATTGTGAATATTGGCAAAATTCTCATATAATTGTATTTTTAGGAAGCATTCGGCCCGATAAAATAGGGCGCCAGAACTTATATGATATTAACCAAAATCTTCTTGTTGCTGTCACTCATAAGCCCAGGTATAATATTATATAGGTGGCGGAGAAAAACTGGTTGATTATACTTTTTCACTGTTTACCATAGACTTATATATTCTTCTTTTATGGATAATAGTTGGGTTGTTGAGAGCGGTTGATAGAATATTCCTTTTTTGTCGGGATGAGTCTTGTGATCTACTCCGCCACCTGAGCTATTAATAGAGCTAATTAGTCTTCGGCAGTTATATACTGCCGAAGTTTTATTTTGGGAGCTTTTATAGATGTACAAAGATAAGTTTAATCGGCGGGGGCATCTGTGAATTAATACGGTTGGAAGCTACCCATATACCGGCTAGGACATGCGGGCGAGGTCGCCCCTACATCGCTAGTTGGCGATCCATGCTTTGCATTGCGGGTTTGTAGGGGCGACCTGTGGTCGCCCGTATGCGTGTGTACCTATATTATTATTGATGACATGCAGTATAACCCAATTGTAGGGGCGGTCTTCGACCGCCAGTTGTGCTGCACTGACACCCATAGTCTCCTTTCCTTTTTATTAATTAGGGTGGGGCAGGTGTGTATTCGGGCTCAGTATATACTATAATAATGACCAGGGTAAATAGTTATTGGAGCAGTATGACAGAAGCTGGAGGTGCAGAGGTGGAGCCATCCAAAAGCGGCCTGGAAGGAAAAGTATGTCTTATTACCGGGGGAGGACGAGGAATTGGTGCTGCTGTAGCCAGGACGGTAGCAGCCCGAGGAGCGGCAGTGGCCATAAATTACCATCATTCGCAAAGAGAAGCCGGGTGTCTGGTAGAAGCACTGCAGCATCAAGGTTACCAGGCCCTAGCCCTGCAGGCAGATATCAGCCAGGAAGAAGAAGTTATCCGCCTATTTAGAGAGATCAGGAATAATTTGGGCGAGGTAGAACTTCTGGTAAATAATGCTGGAGTGGCGCTGAGAACTCTGGTGCAGGAAACCACGGCTTCTGAGTGGGACCGGGTTATGAATGTTAACCTTAAAGGGGCTTTTTTGTGTTGTCGGGAAGCATTGCCTTATATGATAAGAAAACGCTATGGAAGAATAGTCAATATTGCTTCCATTCAGGGAGTTTCCGGAGCATCTTATGAGTCGGTTTACGCTGCATCCAAGGGAGGTTTGATAGCCTTTACCAAATCCCTGGCCAGTGAAGTAGGACCATCGGGGATAACCGTGAATGCCATTGCACCAGGTCCGGTAGCCACGGAAATGATATACTCCCACTTGGATGAAGAAGATATAAAAGTACTCTTGAATGAGATGCCTGACGGGCGCATGATGCAGCCGGAGGAAATCGCCAGCACCTGCCTATTTCTATTGTCTTCCCAGGCAGCCTGTATAAATGCTCAAGTTCTCTGCTTGGATGGGGGCTGGAAATCCGGCTAAGGTCCAGGTATCCAAGGAAGCCTATAATAATGGAGAGATGATTTTGAACAAGTATAAACTTATTATTTTTGATTTGGATGGTACTCTGACTGATTCCGGTCCTGGAATTATAAACTCGGTACAGTATGCCCTGGAGAAAATGGGTATTATTGAAGAGGATCGTTTTAAATTACATGCTTTCGTTGGTCCCCCTCTTATTGATTCATTTCAAGAATTTTATGAGATGACACCTAAAGAGGCCTGGCAAGCAGTGCAGTACTACCGGGAATATTTTGTGGAAAAGGGTATGTTTCAGAACCAGGTTTATGCAGGGATGCCAGCATTATTGGCAAGACTGTATGATTTCCAGCGATGCTTGGCCGTAGCCACTACCAAACCGGGTGTTTATGCCCAGCAAATACTGGATCATTTCGATTTGCTGAAGTATTTTAACCCGGTAGTAGGCAGCAATCTGGATGGCAGTCTGATGAACAAAAGCGGGCTCATAGCTATGGTCTTGAAGCAATACCAGCACTTGCGGACCCAGGAGATATTAATGGTAGGAGATAGAAAATTCGATATCCAAGGAGCCAAGCTGAATGGGATTGATTCGGTGGCAGTAACTTATGGTTATGGTTCCAGGGAAGAACTGCTGAACTCCCAAGCTGTATATATGGTAAGTAGTGTGGAAGAACTGAGCCAGCTTTTAGAATAAGTTGCCTTGACTGGATTACTGGCGAATACTTTTATCAATCCTTCCGGCGCTTTTATCTGGGGCTAGCGCTATCTGTGACCGGGCTTGATAAGATAGATTTTGACCTACATGATTAGGGAACATAAGCGAGTATGAAAATTTTTAGCTATGCCGGACGGGCGGTCAAAGACCGCCCCTACAAGTATTTGACGATTAGAAGCATTGAGTAAATCTGTATATATCCATTTTCGTGGAAAACCATTCAGGAAGTGTGCTGGAGAGCCAGTGCCCTTTGAGTGCAGTGACAAGTAATAGCTTTTCGGGGTAAGATAAGAAAGAATTATGGGATTCGCACATTGTTGATACCATGTTGCATCAAACGAATCCTACAGATTTATGCATTCCAACCAGTTGTGCTGGGGTTTTTGCAGGAAAATAAAACTAATAAATATGGAAAGGAGTTTAATCATTAAAATATGATATTTAAGCAGTTAACCCGCAATGACCCTTGTTGGTGTGGCAGCGGGAATAAATATAAAAAATGCCATATGGAACAAGATGAACGTTTAAAGGAATTAAAAAGGCAGGGGGTTCCTGTTCCCAGCCGCAATCTGGTTAAAACTGATGAGCAGATTGCCGGCATTCGCAAATCCTGTCAGCTGAGCAAGAAGATTATGGATCTGATCAGCGATAGGATACAAATAGGGATAAGTACCGATGATATAAACAGCTGGGTTCATGAATCAACTTTAGAGCATGGGGCTGTACCGGCACCCCTGGGTTATAATGGTTTTCCCAAGAGTGTTTGCACTTCTCTAAATAACGTAATATGTCATGGAATTCCAGATTCCACCAGGCTAAAAGACGGAGACATTCTTAATGTAGATATTACCTGTATTTTAGATGGATATTATGGAGACATGAGCCGTATGTTTTTGCTGGGTAATCCTTCCCCTCAAGCTAGAAATCTGGTACAGGTGGCTTACGAATGCATGAATTTGGGGATAGATCAGGTTAAACCTTTTAACCGTACCGGGCATATTGGTTATGCAATTGAACAGCACGCAAAAAAGCACGGCTTTTCAGTAGTGCAAAACTATGGCGGCCATGGGACTGGCAATAAATTTCATGAAGATCCCTTTGTGCCCCACTATGGACAAGAACAATCAGGTATGGTTTTGGTGCCCAACATGGTATTCACGGTAGAACCTATGATAAATGTGGGTGACTACCGGTGCCGAGTCTTGGAGGATGACTGGACTGCAGTTACCCGGGATGGATCATTGTCAGCCCAGTGGGAGCATACGGTGCGA
This sequence comes from Syntrophomonadaceae bacterium, assembly GCA_012522955.1. GTDB lineage: Bacteria > Bacillota > Syntrophomonadia > Syntrophomonadales > Syntrophomonadaceae > JAAYJK01. The sequence continues at coordinate 71,936 of JAAYJK010000127.1, read as the reverse complement.
GTTACAGAAGATGGGGTAGAAATACTAACCCTGTAAATACAAGTATCTTAAAAGAGCCTGACTGAGAAGCAAGGAGATATTAACAGCTTTTGCATTTCACAGAGGCTCTTTTGCTGCAATTTAAGCTGGCAGCAGATAGCGATATACCATCCAGTAGTGGCAGAAGCTGCCCAGGAGGACAAAAACATGAAATATTTCATGAAAACCCAGGTACCTGAGGTTCAGGTTGGGCTTTTTTAAGGCATAAATCAGAGCTCCCAGGGTATAACTCAAGCCACCCAAGGCCAGCCAAAAAATAGCCTCCATGCTAACCCGCAAATACAGGGGATAGAGGGCTATGGCCACCATCCATCCCATTAATATGTATAGGAGAGTGGAAAACCAACGGGGAGCATTAAAATGCCATATTTTTAAGCCTATACCCCCTAGGGCCAGGCTCCATACCGCAATCAGCAAGCCCCATCCCCACCAACCGGGAAGGGCTATTAGGCAGATAGGGGTATAAGAACCGGCAATAAGAATAAAAATCATCATATGATCTATACGCCTTAAATGGAAGGTACACTGTTCTGAGATATTGAGCAGATGATAGCTGCTGCTGGCGGTGTAGAGCAGGAAAAGACTTATACCGAAAACATACAGAGATATGTATAAGGATAGACCTTGGTCAGCGGGAGCTTGTTGGAGCAAAAAGTAAAGAGCCGGTATGGCCAGGAACATGCCTAAGAGATGAGTTAGACCATTAACCAGTTCTCCGGGACGGATGAGGCTCCCTATTTTATAGCGGAGGAAATTTTTTGCGGACAACTCGTTTTTCGATATTGGGCTATTGATATCGGTTTCGTTCATGGTAAAACCTCCAAACATTTTGACATAGTAATTAAAACTATGTTATACAATATATATTATTACATCTTGCATGAAATAACCATAAATAATAATATTTATATAGATATTATTTGTGGATGGAGGAATAAATATGCTGGAGTCAGTGAATATCAACAGTCTCATTCAGGAAATATCCTCAGCAAAGCAGGTCAAAAGCACCGATATCCCTGATATCGACTTGTATATGGATCAGCTTACTACCTTTCTGGATAATAAAATGAGTGGGTATAAAAGAAATAATAAAGACAAGGTGTTAACCAAGGCCATGATCAATAATTACGCCAAAGCCGGTTTATTGATTCCACCCCAAAACAAAAAGTATTCCAAGGAGAATATGATTCTGCTGATAATGATTTACCGCTTGAAGCAGCTGATTCCCATAAATGATATAGATCGCTTGTTTGCCCCCCTTTTCCAGGGCATGAAAGGAGATCCTGGATTTCTGGAAAGAATATATGATATCTTTTTGGAAATGGAGCAGGAGCGATATGCCAAACTGGAAAAGGCAGTACTGCAGGAATTGGACTCTCTTAACAGTATGGAAAAACTACAACAGGAAGAAGAGCAGGCAGGAAAGTGCTTTCTCTTGGTAATGCTGCTATTGAGCAGGGCCGAAACCGAGAAACGACTGGCCGAGAAAATAATTGACAGCTATTTGTAAATAATGCTTATAAGCAGGAGGATTTATGCAGAATAAAATTTTGCACAGTATAGCCCAGGTTAGCGGTATTGATCTCAATAAGGTTAAGCCTACAGTCCAGTTGTTGGACAGTGGTAATACAATTCCCTTCGTGGCCCGGTACAGGAAGGAAATGACCGGAGGGCTGGATGAGGTACAGATAAGGCAAATAGAGGAGCTATTAAATTATCATCGCAGTCTGAATGATCGTCAGCAAGATGTCATTCGTCTAATTGAAGAACAGGGTAAGCTGACAGCTGAGTTAAAAGAAAAGGTATTGAGTGCTGTCAGCATAACCGCAGTAGATGACATATATCGCCCTTTCCGTCCCAAAAAGAAGAGTCGGGCTACTGCAGCTAGAGAGAAAGGATTGCAGCCCCTAGCCGATTATCTGCTCTCCTTTCCCCGGCAGGGATCACTGATTGATCAAGGGGCTAAATTTCTAAATCAGGAGGTACTGACGGTTGATGATGCTTGGCGAGGAGCCCAGGACATCATAGCTGAAAACATAGCCGACGATCCATCCACGCGAGGCTGGATTCGTAATTTCACCAGCCGTAATGGAATTATCAGTTCCAGCGGACGGGAGCCGGACGAAAAATCAGTATATGAGATGTATTATGATTACCAGGAAAAAGTAAGAACAATACCGGCCCATAGAATTCTGGCCATTAACCGGGGAGAAAGAGAGAAGGTATTAAAGGTAAAAATTGAGGTGGATGATGCCCCCATCATTAAATATCTGGAAGAGAGATGGCTTGAGTCGGGGTCCATAAGTTCGGAAATAGTAAGCGGAGCAGTGATGGATTCTTATAAGCGTCTGATACAACCGGCGGTCCAAAGAGACATTCGAGCTGAACTCACTGAAAAGGCGGAAAAACAAGCGGTGGAGATTTTCTCCAAAAACCTGAGACAGCTGCTACTAACACCTCCCGTTAAAGGCAGAATTGTATTGGGGGTAGATCCGGCCTTTCGAACTGGCTGCAAACTGGGAGTAGTTGATGGTACAGGTAAATTGTTGGAAACGGCAGTAATATATCCTACGCCTCCTCATCAAAAAGTAGCGGAGGCCAAAAAGATTCTGAGTCGGATGGTAAGCCAATATGGAATTAGCCTGATAGCCATCGGCAACGGTACTGCTTCCCGGGAGACCGAGAAATTTATTGCGGATTTTATTAAAGAAAAGCAGGACCCCATGGCCTACATAATCGTTAATGAAGCCGGAGCCAGCGTATATTCGGCCTCTACCTTGGCGGCTCGAGAGTTCCCGAAATTGGATGTTTCGGAAAGAAGTGCGGTATCCATTGCCCGTAGACTGCAAGATCCCTTGGCAGAACTGGTTAAAATTGAACCTAAGGCCATGGGGGTAGGACAATATCAACACGATATTAATGAAAAGATTTTGGAAGAAAAACTGGCCGCAGTGGTGGAAACCGCAGTTAATTACGTGGGGGTGGATCTGAATACTGCCTCCCCATCCTTGTTAAGCTATGTGGCTGGAATCAATATGCCGGTAGCTGAGAATATCGTCAAATACAGGGAAAGCCATGGTGAATTCAAACGGCGCCATGATTTATTGCAGGTGAGCCGGTTGGGACCAAAGACCTTTGAGCAGTGTGCTGGATTTTTGCGCTTGCCCGGGGGAGAATATCCCCTGGATGCAACGGCTATACATCCGGAGTCATATTCTTTGACCGAAAGACTTCTGCAGATGCTGGATGCCAGTCTGGAGGATATTGGTCAAAGGGGACTTATAGATAAACTGAAAAATCTTGCCTTAACAGGTGCAGCTGAGCAGCTAGGTACTGGAGTTCTGACTCTGAAAGATATTATCGATGATCTGAGCAAGCCGGGACGTGATCCCCGGGAAGAACTTCCTGCTCCCGTTTTCCGGGAAGATATTTTGAATATGGATGATTTAGCGGTGGGGATGGAACTGCAGGGCACAGTGGTTAATGTGGTTGATTTTGGGGCCTTTGTGGATATTGGTCTGAAACAGAGCGGCATGGTGCATATATCCCAACTATCCGCTAGCTACGTAAAACACCCGCTTCAGGTAATAAATGTGGGAGAGATAGTTAAGGTGCGGGTATTATCTATCGATAGAGAGCGAGGTCGGGTAGCCCTATCCATGAAAGACTATGCTTAGCTGTTCCTTTCCGTTGGACAGTTTAGCTTGATTCATAAACAGACTTCCGCTGGTTCATTAGGCAGGAAATAGCCGCCAAGATAAAGAAAGATTAAGCTACATTTTCTAATCATAACTTCCTAAAATAGGAGTGATTATTATGCAAACCAGACCCAGCAAGGACGATTATTACTTGAATATAGCCCTGGACGTGGCCTCCCGAGGTACATGTCTGCGAAGAAACTACGGGGTCGTGATAGTGAAAAATGATGCTATTGCTTCTACCGGGTATACCGGAGCTCCCAGGGGAACACCCAACTGTTGTGATTTAGGTTATTGTGAGCGGGAGGAAAAAGGAGTACCCAGTGGAGAACGCTATGAATTATGTCGCAGTGTACATGCAGAAATGAATGCCATCATTAATGCCGGAAGGGATAAAACCTTGGGTGCCATATTGTATCTAGCTGGTTATGATGTGGCCACTGGGGAGATTTTGAATGCCGAACCCTGTTTTCTATGCAAGCGGATAATCTTGAATGCCGGCATATATAAAGTAATATGTCGTCAAGCAGATGGAAGCGCCTTGGGAATCATTCCTGAAGGGCACCCTAGTTATGAGACCTAATCAGAGCCAGGAGTATCAGTTTCATTGGCTGCAGCTGTGATAAACTGCATTTACTTCTCTTACCGCGCTGGAAGTAGAGATAAAGGCTGGCATATGGATTAGATCGATAGTCAGCAAGTTGTTGGGACTGAGCTTTACATGGGCTATAAAATCCAGACTGGGTTTATTGATTTTGCTGCTTTCCAGTTTAATGTGCCAGCGGCCCGAGTCTTTATCCGGTACCTGCCAAACCGTAATGCTATAATTATTTTTATGGGCAAAATCATTTACCCGGGCACGCATAGTGGATTTCATACAATTAAAACGCCTTTTACTCACATTCTTGTAGCTTAGACTTCTGCTCATAGTTCATCCCCCGTGATAACTTTATGGTCTATATTATTCATGCCATCCGCAAAAAGTGCCCCCTGTAACATAATACATTTAGGAAAGGTGATTTATATGTTGCTGAGAAAAGCTTCAAGAGACGATGCCGCGGCTATTGCCAGAGTTAATGTTGATACCTGGAGATCAGCATTTGCAGGCATTATATCCGATAGTTATCTGGCCAATCTATCCTATGAAGGAAGAGAGCAGGATTTTAAGGAATTGCTTGGTCAGTCCGAAGAGCTGTCCTTTGCCTATGTAGTGGAAAACCAGCAAGGTGAAATTATTGGTTTTGCCATAGGAGGCAAAGACCGGGAGGGTATTAGACCCCAGGGCGGAGAGATATATGCCTTATACGTATCGGAGGCATGGCAAAAACAGGGAGTGGGCCGGATGCTGGTTCAGGCAGCGGCCAATCATCTATATCAATTAAAGGTACCTTCTTTAGTCTTATGGACACTGGCAGCGGGTTCCGCCAATGGCTTTTATAAAACAATGGGAGGAGATCTGATAATCATGAAGGTATTCACCATAGCAGATCAGGATGTGGTTTTTGCCGTCTATGGCTGGGATAATATTCATACCCTGTTAGGAAATTATTTCCCCAATTCACCAGTCAAATTGGATACCTGCCCAAATAAAGAAGGCTGAAATTGTTGATTTACCTAAAGGCAAAAGTCAGAGGAAAAGGTACAATGTAGGCAATGGATAGGGCAATAGTAGCTGAAGGGAAAGAGAAGAAAAAGACGGCTCTGCTGGCAAAAAATGCTCAAAACTTCTCAACTTCTCAGAAACAGTAACAGACTCTCGTTTAACGAGTCGGGGGGAATGAAAAATGCAAGAATTATTTGGGAAAATATTTAAAAGCTTTTCATCCATGAAAACGGGAGTGCTGTTATTGGCTCTGCTGGCTCTATTCTCGGCGGTGGGAAGTACCGCGCTGCCAGATAGATTTAATCATCTAATCTTGTTTAATATCCTTATCATTTTATTGTTTTTAAACCTTGGCATATGTACCTTTAATCGATACCGTCATATTTGGAAATTCTTAAGTGCCCACATTGGGCTGATAAAGCGCTTGCGACAGTGGGGTTTGTTAATCCTGCATAGCGGATTGATCTTGATCCTGATTGGGGGAATGATCAATAACTGGACGGGACAGAGCGGTACAATTAAGCTGGCAGAAGGGGAAGGAGCCCTTATTGCTGAGGATAAAACAGGAACCCAAGTGAATCTACAGCTGGAAGCCTTTGAAATTGAACTATATGAAAACAATATGCCTTCTCAATATTTATCGCGAGTAAGCATATTCAAAGGTGAAGAGTTGGAACAGCACAGTACTATCAGCGTTAATAATCCCCTGCGATATGAAGGAATAAAGGTTTACCAGCAGAGTTATGGCAGTATGGTTGAAGTGAGCACCGAAGGGCAGGGGCAGGTTATTATATCCAGTGCCGTAGAAGGGCAGATATTGGAAATACCCCACAGCAATTGGCGAGTGAAAGTGTTCAAATATGTACCGGATTTTGATCCGGCTTATGGTATGGAAAGCAAATCTCTGCAGCCTAATAATCCCAGGATTATATATTCAATTTACCAGGATAAAGTGCTGGCAGGTGTTGGGGCAGCCCCCTTTGGAGAAAAAATTACTATTGAGCCCGGTTATTATGTAGAATTTGAAGCAATTAAGCCCTACACGGTTTTGAAAGTAAAAGAAGATCCGGGACTGCCTTATACAGGAGCCGGAGGAATTCTATTCATGCTAGGGGTAGTTTTAGCCGAGCTGAATATTTTTAGCAAAGCAAGAGAAAAAAATGCTGACAGTAAAGCAGTGGAGGAATAGCAATGGCAGTAATAATTAAAACCAGCCTGATTGTAGCCCTGATCCTATATTTCCTTAGCGGCACTGCTTATCTGCTAGGAATTAAAGGCAGGCAGGATAAGCTGTTGCGAGCAGCCAATATTACGGCCATAATTGGGGCTCTGTCTAATATCACCGCCTTGGCCGCACGGACCATAATGACAGGCCGCCTGCCATTAACCGATGGTTATGAATTTTTGCTATTATTTACTTTAGTCAGTGTATTGCTTTATCTCCTTTATGAAAAACTGAGTAAGAATCAACAGGGAGGATCAGTACTGATGATTATGGCTGCCTTGCTGCTAGCTACGGTATTCATTTTTATGCCCCAGCAACATGGCAACTATAGTCCCTTAATGCCGGCCTTGAAAAGTCCCTGGCTGACCAGTCATGTATTGAGTGCCGTAGTTGCCTATAGTGCCTTTACTCTAGGCGCTGCTCTGGCTTTTATGCAGCTGATTAAGAAAAACAGTAGTGAGGATATTAATGTATATAGGGCAGTGGGGGGAGGCTTTGTCATGCTCTCCATATCTATAGTTCTGGGAGGAGTATGGGCAGAACAGGCCTGGGGTACTTACTGGAGCTGGGACCCCAAGGAAACCTGGGCCTTAATAACCTGGATCATATATGCCATATACCTGCATGTTTATCGAAGCAAGGGATGGAGAGGCAATAATGCTAATATTATGGTTTTAGGCGGCTTTATCCTGGTTCTGTTTACCTTTTTTGGAGTTAACTACCTCTTGTCTGGCTTGCATAGTTATGGTTAAAGTGCAAGGGATTTTGGTACGGTAAATTTAATCATTATTAAAGGATATGTGGCAGCCCACGGAGAAGGCTTTAGATATAAAAATGTCAGTTCCAATTAGATTGATGGCTCTGAGCTTCTGGGGGATTAGTAAATAGCAGCTCACTTGAAAAGAGGAGGATGAATATGTTTGGATTAATCGGCAACTTTGGTCCCTGGGAAATGGTTTTTATACTGGCTATAGTTTTGATTGTAGTAGGGCCTGGAAAACTGCCCAAGGTAGGGGAATCAGTAGGAAAAGCACTTAAGAACTTCCGCCAGGCACAGGAAAAAGATGATGACTACCTGGAGGAGTTGGCCCATAAAAAATAAGGAAAAAGAATGACAGTGGGGAGCCGTCCCCACTGTCATTTATTTCATAAGGGTGGTGGGCAAAAAGGTGGCCAGGCAAGGAAAGGCAATCAATATGGCCAGGCATAATATCACCGCAATGATAAAAGGCCACACCCCTTTAAATATTAATTCAATGGGAATATCCCCTGCTACTCCTTTAATTACATAGACATTCATACCCACCGGGGGGGTAATTACCCCCATAGCTACTACCATGACCATTATGACGCCAAACCAGATGGGATCATAGCCTAGGGTATTAACTACCACTGGAAAAAATATGGGAATGGTCAGTAAAATCAAGGCCAGAGCATCAATGAAGCAACCCAGAATAAAGTATATCAGCAGAATCAGAGCTAGTACGCCTACCGGTGGGAGATGCAAAGAACCAGCCCAGGCAGCTAGTTCAAAAGGCACCCGGCTGATAGCCATAAAGCGGCCAAATATCATGGCCCCGGCAATCATCAGCATGATCATGGCTGTAGTTCGGGTGGTATCAAAAAGGGATTTCTTAAAACCTTCCCTATCCAGGTGTCTTCCCAGCAGTGCTGCCAGCAATACGCCAGCCGCCCCTACTGCACCGGCTTCAGTAGGAGTAAACCAGCCCGCAAAAAGACCTCCCATAGAGAGGGCAAAAACAAATAAGACTTCAGCCAGACCACCGCGCAGGCTTTCAAGACGCTCTTTCCAATTGCTCCGGGGACCCGGAGGAGCCAAAAGGGGTTGGCGCAGGGTTAAAGCCGCAATAACGGCAATGTATAGGAGCATTAGCAGCAGGCCCGGGATAATCCCGGCCATGAACAGCCTGCCAATGGACTGTTCGGTTGCCATCCCATAAACAATAAAAATTACACTGGGAGGAATTAATACCCCCAGGACTCCGCCGGCGGCAATACTGGCTGTAGCCAGTGACATATCATACCGGTACTTCTTCATCTCCGGCAGGGCAATGGCTCCCATGGTAGCAGAAGTAGCCGTATTCGACCCGCATATGGCGCCAAAAATGCCACAGGCTACCTGGGTGGCTATGGCCAGCCCTCCAGGCCAATGCCCTATCAGCTTGTAGGCAAATACATACAATCTGGTGCCGATGCCGGAATAGTAAGCTAAAAAACCCATCCAGATAAACATGACAATTACACCCAATGAATAGGAAGAAAAAGTATTATATATTTCTTTGGCTACCATACTGAATCCAGATGAGATGGAGGTCAGCAAACTAAAACCAAGAAATCCTACCAGGGCCATAGCATAGGCGATGGGCATTCTCAGTACTAATAAGAGTATAAAAGCAGCCAAGCCTAAAAGTCCTATAATTAGAGAATTCATCGAAAAGCCCTCTTTAGCGATTGACTTAACCTGAGGGCTAAGACCAGGCTTAAGGCCAGGAGGCCCAAAGCAATCAAGTACACTACCGGTGATAATGGAACCTGAGTAGTTGGTGACACTGTATTGCTATCCAGCATAGTCTGAGCATATTTGGCTACATACCAGGCCGATGCACTCCAGAAGGAGATGGAGATAATATGGGTAATTATATCCACTGTTCTCTGTATTTTCTGGGAGCAACGCTGGATGATAAAATCCACAGCGATATGACCATTTTGATAAGCGCAATAGGCCAGGGAAAGTCCAATAGCTACTGCCGTAATCATATTGACATATTCATAGGTACCTAAGACCGGACGATGTAACAAAACTCGCAGCAAGATATTGCTCACCACCAAGAGCATCACTGCTACAATGCACACGCCTGCCAGATTGTTCATATGTTGGCTTATCTCTTTAATCCAGTGACTGGCTTTATTCATATTAACTGCACCTCCTATCCTATTGGTATTCTTCATTATATTGATCAGCCAGTCTTTTAACGGTGTCCAGTATTTCCTGTCCCGGATTTCCCTCAGCGTTCATACGCCTTACAAAATCATCTTGAATAGGTTGGACCAGACTTATCCATTGCCGGCTTTCTTCTGGAGACAGGGTGAAAATTTCCATCCCTTGTTCATCTACCGCATATTGCATTGCATCTTCATTTTGCATATCCCATAAAGAAATGGCTACCTTTTCGAAATACTCTTCATTGACTGCTTCTATAGCCTCCTGAATGGAAGGATCCAATGAGTTCCATTTATCCAGATTCATGGTTATAAAAAACAGGGTATTGTAAAGGAATGGAGTCTGGGTGATATAATTGGTGACCTCGGCTTGTTTCCATCCTTTCAGAACTTCGATAGGTCCCAGATTTCCTTTAACTACCCCTTTAGTTAGAGCTTCATAGGCATCAGATTGGGGCATGGCTGCCGGTACAGCTCCCAAAGCTTGCAGGGTGGTAGCGCTGAGCCCGGTGGCCCTGATTTCCATACCTTTTATATCTTGCAGTATGCGTACTGGAGTCTTGGTGTACAAATCACCCGGGCCGGTAGTAAGGACCATCATCAACTTGGTGTCCTGGATTTCCTGGGGATTTAGCTCCTTGATACCTTCCCAGGCTACTTTGCTGGCCACTTTTGAGTTATTATAAGTAATCCCCGGCAGTTCAAATACCTCCAACACCGGGAAACGGCCCCTAGTGTATGAAAAACAGGAAAGACCCAGGTCAGTACTGCCATCTACTACTCCAGCATATATAGAATCCGCATTTAATAGTGTCTGGTTGGGATAACTGACGATTTTTACCTGCCCGTCCGTGGCTTCTTCTATTGCCGAGATCCAGGGTTGTATCAAATCCATTTCAGCTGGGTGAGTGCTGGGGAAGAAATGAGCCAGTCTCAATTCAATTACCGGTTTCTGCCCGGAGTCATTTCCAGTATTGGAGCATCCCATGGCCGCACCCAATATCAAGATAAGCAACAGGGATAAGAGCATTTTACTCCAATCTCCAATATCTTTGTTTCTACCCAAGAAAAATTGCATTATTCTCCTCCTTGTCTGTTTCAGGCAAGAAAAAACTCCCCCTGGGAGTTGCCAGAATGGTGCTGAAAACCTGCTAAACCAGGCCCGGCCAGAAAATGCCGGGATAACACCGCTCTTTTACCTACCATCTTACCTTCCTACCTTTTGTTGTTAAGCATTCCATATGCCTGCCTTAAAGAAATGGGTTCTCAAGACAGTGGTCACAATTCAAGAAACAAAGCTACTCTTTCTTCGCCTCCTTTTCTTATGGACAGTAAATAAAAAAACTCCCGCAGGAGCCGAAGAATAAAGCTATTACCCAAGCCGCTCAATTTGATGAGCTTAAGGAAATAACCCTTCATTCTTTTACCTACCGTACTTACCTTACTACCTTGTGATCATGCATATCTTCCAATAAAACCAAAATCTGATTTTATTCCTACACCTGTATTTTGCCAGATCTGCAGTCATATTTCAATAAGTATTTTTCATCCCTGATAATATATATGTCAGAAAGCTTTCTTTAAGTCCAACGATCCCCCAAAATTACTCCCCAAGTCTTTCCGGATTCTGCTACAGCGGTTAATTACAGTCGATGAATCCTAATTTCACTCCTTTACACTATAGGTGGGCATCTGCTGTCCCCAGCCGGTTTTTAGTCTTGTTAGGCACTGCATCAATCTGAAAGTTTTTTGCTATGGGCTTTAGAAGCAACTTATATTATAATAGGACAAAGTTAGACAAAAAAATCACAAGCGCGAAATATACTGCACTTATATCTTGGATTTTCACTTTTCATAATATATTAAATATGCATTTAGATTTAGCAGAGCAAATGTTTTATGCTTAAGGAGAGCTGAGGTATTCTTGGATTTATGACTATATTTCAGTCAGGCAATTTCGTGCCGCAGATATTTTGTCAAGCTTATCGCAACTTGGTATAATAATTGCATATTTATTTAGGTAATTGCAGAAAATTGGAGAGGAGGAAATTATTTCTTTAAAAGACTTATATTAAAAGGAGGGAAAGGGCTTGTTGGCAGACTATCCAGCCCTAGGACTATTTATATTATTAACCATAGCGTTTCCGGTAGCGGCTATGGCCCTGGCCTGGCTTTTCCGGCCTAAACCGAAAGCGGCTGAAGACCATGAGAAATTTCTTACCTATGAATGCGGGGTAGATACCCGGGGTAAGACCTGGATCAGGTTTAAGGTAAATTACTTTCTGTATGCTCTGGTGTTTCTAGCCTTTGATGTGGAAGTATTGTTTCTTTATCCCTGGGCGGTAAAATTTCAGGTCTTGGGAGCTTTTGCCTTTATTGAGATGATAATTTTCATCGGTATACTCTTGATAGGCTTATGGTATGCCTGGAAGGAAGGGGCATTGGAATGGTATTAGATACAAAGAACAATAATATGAAGGATGTAGACGAACTGGCTCAAAACAATATACTGGTTACCAGCTTTGAGAAATTGTGGAATTGGGGTCGCTCCTGGTCCTTCTGGCCCTTAAACTATGGCTGTAATTGCTGTCCTATCGAGGTCATGGCTGCTGGTGCTGGCAGATTTGATCAGGCCCGCTTCGGATATGAGGTAGTAAGAGCCGTACCCCGGCAGGCAGATTTGCTAACCGTGGCCGGGCCTATCACCCTGAAGATGAAGCCCGCCATATTGAGGGTATGGGCGCAAATGCCCGAACCCAAATGGGTAATCGCTATGGGCAATTGTGCTATCAGCGGCGGTCCTTTTAAGGATGGCTATAGCGTTCTGCCGGGAGTGGATTCCATTATACCGGTAGACGTTTATATCCCGGGATGTCCGGTAAGGCCGGAAGCCCTATTCCACGGGATGCTGGAACTAAAGAAGAAAGTCCAGCAGGGAGACTACCGGAGGAGTTGATAAGCTGTGCAGGAATTCAATTTAGAACTAATGATCAAGGAACTGGAAGTACTGATGGGAGACAAACTGAGAATTGGCAGTGATCAGTTCTTTGCGGTGTTAAACATAGAATCTAATATGTTAACAGTGTTGATGACCAAGTTAAGAGATGAATATGGTTTTAACCACCTGGCCAATCTCAGTTCAGTTGATTATGGCGAAGAGTTCGAGTTGGTATATCATCTTTATTCTATTCCAGATAATAAAAAGCTGCTGGTGAAAACCCGGGTTCCCCGCACATCAGCGGAGCTTGATTCACTTATCACCATTTGGCCTACTGCTGATTGGCAGGAAAGAGAGGTATATGACTTGATGGGCATTAAGTTCAAAGCTCATCCCAATCTAATCAGGGTCTTATTGCCCGAAGATTTCGAGGGTCATCCTCTGCGCAAAGATTTTGTGATGGGAGGGCGAAGTTAATTGCTGGAAAGCGATATTTATACAGTTAATGTAGGTCCTATCCATCCCAGTACCCATGGTGGCTTGCATGCAGAAGCCATAATGGATGGGGAGATTATAGAGAATGTCATCGTCCATTTAGGTTATGTACACCGCAGTGTGGAAAAGATTGCAGAAGGTAAGACCTATCAGCAATATGTACCCTATACCGCTCGCTTGGATTATCTGGCTACCAATTTGCCGGTTCTGGGGTACTGCCAGGCGGTAGAAAAGCTGCTGGGGATTGAAGTTCCAGAACGAGCCCAGTATATTCGGGTTATCATGGCTGAGTTATCCCGTATAGCATCACACCAGATAGCCATTTCTGCTACCGGAATTGACCTGGGGGCGACCACGGGTTTGATGTACGGTATGCGGGATCGGGAAAGAATAATGAATATTTTTGAAATGACCGGAGGCCAGCGCCTTTTATCCTCCTACATCAGGATCGGGGGAGTAGCAGCAGATATTCCCGATGGATTCATACCCGCGGTCATGAGCCTGGTCCAGGACATACCCGGTATGATGGATGAATACAACGGTTTGATGACCGGTAATGAAATATGGGCTGCTCGCATGCAGGGAGTAGGAATACTCACCCCCGAGACTGCCATTCAATATGGAGTTACCGGCCCCAATCTTCGTGCTTCCGGCATAGCCTACGACTTAAGAAGAGCGGAGCCTGATGGAATATACCATCGCTTTGAATTTGATATTCCCACCCGAAACGGAGGGGATTCTCTGGATCGTTGGCAGGTAAGAATTGATGAGATTGGTGAGAGCGGCCGGATCATAGAACAGGCCCTGGAGGGGATGCCGAATGGCGAGATCAGCACTCGAGTCCCCAAGGTTTTGAAACCTGAGCCAGGGAAGGAAGTCTATCACCGAATAGAATCAGCCAAAGGGGAGCTGGGCTATTATATAGTCAGCGATGGGAGCAGTAAACCCTATCGCCTGCATGTGAGAGCACCATCTTTTATCAATCTTATGGTATTGCCAGTGATCTGTCGGGGTGGGGTGTTCCAAGACCTTATTACCAATATTGCCACTTTGGATCCCATATTGGGAGAATCAGATAGATAGATATTTAGGGTCACTTTAGATAAACAATTAGACTCAGGAGGAGCGAATTACTTATGGAACCTTTGTTTATCAATCTGGCGGAGGCCTTTACCGGGTGGATGATAAGCCTGGGCTTGGATCCAGGGTGGGCCGAAGCCGTATTGTTAGTAGTGAAATGGATAATAGTAGTTACTATAATCACAGTAAATATTATTATCCTGATCTGGCTGGAGAGAAAAGTCAGTGCTTTTTTCCAGGAAAGGTTGGGACCCAATCGGCTGGGGCCTTTTGGGATCTTTCAGACTATTGCTGATGCCATCAAGCTCTTAACCAAGGAGGACATTGTGCCATCGGCAGCGGATAAACTTATCTTTAAAACCGCCCCTATGTTTTTTATAGTTGTAGCGGTAATGCTCTATACTGTTATACCCATGGGTAAAGGCATGCAAGTTATCAACCTGAACGTAGGCCTGCTGTTTTTTATTTCAGTGGGATCCCTTAGTACCATAGCCCTGTTAATGGCCGGCTGGGGCTCCAATAACAAGTGGTCCTTAATGGGGGCGGTGCGTTCTGTAGCTCAGATGGTCAGTTATGCGATTCCACTGGCATTTTCCCTCTTAGGGGTGGTTATGATTACCGGATCATTAAACCTGCAGGATATAGTATTAGCTCAGGATAAATGGTGGTTTGTAATCCTTCAGCCAATAGCATTTATAACCTATTTTATCGCAGCCACCGCCGAATTAAACCGGGGGCCATTTGACATGCCGGAAGCCGAGCAAGAGCTGACCGGGGGAGCATATACCGAATACACCGGAATGCGCTGGGCCTTGTTTTTCCTGGCTGAATACACCAACCTGGTAGCCGTATCAGCCTTGATGGCTACGGTTTTTCTGGGAGGCTGGCAGGGACCCTGGCTACCCTCCTGGTTATGGATCATTATTAAGACCTACGCTATAATCCTGGTGTTTTTCTGGGTCAAATGGACCTTTCCCCGTATCCGTATGGATCACTTGATGTCTTTTAGTTGGAAGGTTCTGGTTCCTGTTAGCCTGGGCAATATATTGCTAACCGGAGCGGGGATCTATTTCTGTCGATGGATGGGGTGGTGTTAGTTTATGAACGGACAGGGATTAATTAAAGGACTGGCCATTACCTTAAAGCATTTTTTCCAAAAGGAAATAACCGAGCAGTATCCAGATGTAATGCCAGAGCTGGCTCCGCGGTTTCGGGGCTGCCTGCGCTTTGAATTTGAAAAATGTATAGCCTGCGGAATCTGCGTAAACAGCTGTCCCAATGATGTTTTGTCTTTTGAAACTGAAAAGAGAGACAAAAGCAAGAAAAAGAAACTCTTAAGCTATACCATAGATTTTCAATACTGTATGTTCTGCAACTTATGCGTGGAAGGCTGTCCAACTTCCTGCCTGAGTTTCGATCATGATTTCGAGTTGTCCCAGTTTAAGCGGGAAGATATTAAAATGATCTACCTGCGGCCCGAAGGATTGGATGAGGCCCAAGACAGCCCGGCTGATCAGGAAGAGCAAAAGGACAAAGAGCAAAAACAGATTGCGGCCATGTTAAAAGCCCTGCAGAAGAGCCCACAGAAAGTGCTGTCAAAACTGCTGGAAGGAGAAGAGGATATCAATATTCTATCTGAGTTGATACAGTCCGACCAGAAAACAGCAGGAAAGATAGCAGAATTAATAGTGAAAGACAAGGAAAAGGCAGTTAAAGTAGCCACCGGTTTTATTAACAAGGACAGGAAAAACCGGGCTCAAAAAGGGGAAAATGGGGAAGGAGGAGATAAGGATGTTTAATCTGGCTGCTTTCTCATTATATGATGCGGTTTTCATTCTAATAGCTGGAATAACCGTAACCGCCGCCCTGGGGGTGGTATTGTTTAAGAATATAATTTACAGTGCCTTGAGCCTTATTTTAGCCTTTTTGGGAGCAGCGGCAGTTTACTTTCAGCTAAATGCCGGTTTTTTAGGAGTAATACAGATTTTGGTTTACGCTGGAGCTATATCGGTCTTAATCATATTTGCTATTATGCTGGTGATGAATCGGCCAGCGGGTGAGAGTAATCTGAGCAGTCCTCGCACTCGGGAGGTTTTTACCAGCGCTACGATAGCCGCCATGCTCTTAACCGCCTTAGTAGCAGTAATTGGCTTTACCCAGTGGCCTCTGGGGGGCCGGCCAGGTCCCGACAATTCAACCGGATTGCTGGCTGAATTAATGCTGGGGGACTATGTAATAGCCTTTGAAGCGGCCGCCATACTGCTACTGGTGGCAGTGGTGGGAGCTATTATACTGGCAAAGGGGGGCGAAAACCAATGATCGGATTACCCCATTATTTATTATTGGGTAGCATAGTTTTTTGTATTGGCGCTTTTGGAGTTTTAACCCGGCGCAATGCAGTCGCGGTTTTGATGTCGGTGGAACTGATGCTTAACGCGGTAAACATTAATTTTATAGCCGCCAACAAGTATATAGCACCTGACACTGCCGTGGGTCAATTGTTCTCTGTTTTCATAATCGTGGTAGCGGCCGCTGAAATAGCTGTTGGTTTGGCTTTAGTCATATCCATATACCGGCAGCGCAGATCAGTGGACCTGCACGATTTTAATCTGTTGAAGTGGTGAGGTGATGCATATGTATGAATTTATTTTGCCTAACGCCTGGCTGATAGCCTTTTTACCTTTTTTGGCAGCTGCATTGATCTTCCTTTTTGTGCATCGCTGGCCTGGTATATCAGCAGGTTTATCCATATTTGCCATAATGGCAGCATTTATTTTATCTTTGCCGGTAGCCCTGGCCGTCTTTGGCGAAGAGGGGGGAGCAGTTTTTGAATTCTCCACCCGCTGGCTGAGTATGCCGGGATTGAACGTAGACATGGGTCTTCTATTGGATCCATTAACGGCGGTAATGCTTATTGTAGTTACCTTCATCGCCTCCATGGTTCAGATATATTCCCTGGGCTATATGAAAGGCGATCCTGGGTTTAGCAGTTATTTTGCCTATCAAAGCCTTTTTGCAGCTTCCATGTTGGGACTGGTAGTGGCCAATAATTTTGGACAAATGTTCGTGTTCTGGGAGCTGGTTGGAATTTGTTCCTATTTCCTGATCGGCTTTTGGTTTGGCCGGGATTCAGCCAAAAATGCTGCTATTAAGGCCTTTGTAACCAATCGGGTAGGAGATTTTGGATTTTTACTGGGGATACTCTTCCTGCAGATTATTTTTGGTACTCTTAATTTTGCTGGATTGTCACAGGAAATAGCCGGTTATACTAATATGGCCATTCTGATTCCGGTGAGCATATTGCTGTTCTTCGGGCCTATGGGCAAATCAGCCCAGTTTCCCCTGCATGTATGGCTGCCGGATGCCATGGAAGGACCCACTCCGGTTAGTGCTCTGATCCATGCTGCCACCATGGTAGCGGCTGGAGTTTACCTGGTGGCTCGGGCCTTCTTCATATTCGCCAGTGTGCCCCAGGCCATGACCTTTATCGCGGCTATTGGTGGTATCACCGCCATATTTGCTGCTAGCATTGCCATTACTCAGAATGACATAAAAAGAATTCTGGCCTATTCTACCTTAAGCCAGCTGGGTTATATGATGATGGCTATGGGGGTAGGGGCAATGACGGCAGGAATGTTCCATTTAATGACCCATGCCTTTTTCAAGAGCCTTTTGTTCCTGGGAGCGGGCAGTGTCATTGTAGCCATGCATGAGGAACAGGATATCTGGAAGATGGGAAATCTATACAAGAAGATGCCTGTTACCACCTGGACCTTCATTATTGGAGCCCTGGCCCTCTGCGGAATACCCCCCCTATCGGGATTCTGGAGTAAGGATGAAATACTCCTGGCTGCTTATGCCAGTGGTAACATGGGCCTATATATCCTTGGAGCTTTCGTGGCTTTCCTTACCGCTTTTTATATGTTCCGTCTGATCTTTGTAGCTTTCTTTGGCAGCAATAGCTATGGGGAGAAGAAAGCCCATGAGAATTCTGCCGTAATGACGGTACCCTTGATTATTCTGGCTATTGCAGCGGTTTTTGCCGGATTTGTTAATTCGCCCCTGATGCATCATGCTTTTGGGCATTTTATAAACAGTCCGGCTGGTATACAGCCAGAGCCCAGCACTGCTATAATGATCTCCTCTACTTTGATAGCCCTGGCCGGTATTATTCTTGCCTGGCTTATTTACCAGAAAAAGATTATCAGCCATGAAGTGCTGAGGGAGAAATACAGTGGCATATACCAGCTTTTGAAAAACAAATACTATGTGGATGAAATTTATGCCCGCCTGGGTGATGTCTTAGTTTTCGGGGCAGCTCGAGCCATGTTCTGGTTTGATATTCATGTGGTAAATGGGATGGTCAATGGCATCGCGTTTCTAACCGGGAAAAGCGGAGATAGTTTGAAATACACTGAAGATGGACAGGTTCAAAGCTATGCCATGTACATGATGGCGGGGGTATTAATTCTGGTAGTACTAGCCCTAATAGCCGTTGAATCCGCCCTATTATGAGAGGAGGTAGGTAGTAATGTATGAAATACCAGTATTAACCATAACTTTAATAGTGCCTTTGCTGGGAGCAATGATTATCATGTGCCTACCTGCTGGGCAGCATAAAGGGATTAAGTGGACGGCTGCTTTTGCTACTCTAATTAGTCTCTTGCTGTCTATATTCATTTTCCTTACCTATGACCGGGCTCTGGGAGGCATGCAGTTTGTAGAGACCATACCCTGGATCAGGGACCTGGGAGTTAATTATGCTCTGGGGGTAGACGGAATAAGTATTCCCCTGCTGCTTTTGACTAACCTGATTGGGTTTAGCTCCATATATGCTTCCTGGAATCTGAGGGAGCGGGTAAGAGAATTCTTTGCCCTGCTTTTGATTTTGATTGCCGGGGTAATGGGAACCTTTATTACCACTGATTTATTTATTTTCTTTCTCTTCTATGAAGTGGTGGTAATACCGATTTATCTTATGGTTATTATGTTTGGCAGTACTAAACGGGTCAGCAAGGAATACGCCGGTATGAAGCTAACCATATATCTTTTGATTGGAAGCGCTTTTCTACTGACCGCCTTGATTGCTCTCTTTGTCCAGGCCCGAGCCATTAGCGGCATAGCCAGCATGGATATGGCTTTCCTGGCTACCTTGAATTATGGAGTGGAATTTCAAATTCTGGTATATGCCTTTATGGCTTTTGGCTTTGGCACTCTCTTATCCATGTTTCCTTTCCACGCCTGGTCTCCGGATGGTTATGCCGGGGCGCCAACTGCGGTTAGCATGATCCATGCCGGAGTTTTGAAAAAAATAGGGGGATACGGTTTAATCCGTATTGCCTTGACCATTCTGCCAGCCGGAGCAGCTGTGGTAGCTCCTATTATTGCGGTTCTGGCCCTGGGCAATATAATATATGCCGCTTATATCTGTTTAAGCCAGAAGGACTTGAAATATATAGTGGGTTATTCCAGTGTCAGCCATATGGGCTATGTTCTGGTGGGAATAGCAGCCTTGAATCTTATCAGTATAAATGGGGCAGTGATTATGATGTTTGCCCATGGAGTAATGGCAGCCCTGTTCTTTGCTATGATCGGCAACTTGTATGAGAAAAGTCATACTCGTAACATTGAGGATTTTGGCGGGCTGGCTCATCAGATGCCCAAACTGACTGCAGGTTTTATGATTGCCGGCTTGGCTTCTTTAGGCTTACCGGGTATGGTTAACTTTATCGGGGAATTCACCATATTTGTGGGAGCTTTTGGCACCTATCGAGTAATAACCATACTGGCCATATCAGGGATAGTTTTTACTGCCCTTTATGTCTTGCGGGCTTTAGGCCGCATGTTGTTTGGTCCTCGCAATGAGAAATGGGACCATCTCCAGGATTTAAAAGGGGTGGAAATGGTCCCACTGCTGGTATTGGGGCTGGCCATATTCATAGGAGGTTTTCTGCCCTTTACCCTGATGGATTTGATTAATAATGGGGTAGGAGAAATGCTGGCCCAGATAGGACCGCTGCAGATAGGAGGTTGGTGGTAATGGATTTTTCGATATTGGCAGCTGAAATTCTGCTGGCCCTGTTAGGATTGGCGGTACTGGTTTTGGGTCTGGCTCTGCCGGGAAAGGCTCAAAAATATGTGAATGGCCTGGCCCTGGTGGGAATGGTCCTGATTCTGCTTTACTTGATCCTGAATTTTTCTCGGGAAGCCAGCTTGTTTAACGGGGTTTATCAGATAGATGTATATGGCAACTATTTCAAGCTCTTGTTCCTGATGGCTGGCCTCCTGGTTATGTTAATGGCTGCTCAGTACATTAGTCGTTTTAAAGAAAAGAGCAGTGAGTTTTATGCTTTGATGATTTTTGCAACTCTGGGTATGATGCTGATGGTAGCGGCGGGGGAATTTATTACCCTTTATGTAGGACTGGAATTGATGACCATAAGCTTCTATATTCTGACCGCTTATTTAAAGAGCGACAAGTTATCGGGTGAAGCAGGATTGAAATACCTGATTCTGGGTGCTACCTCTTCCGCTATCCTGTTGTTTGGCATCAGTTTACTTTATGCCAGTCTGGGAAGCACTAACTTTATCGAAATCGGCGCTTCTTTTAGCTCGTCCGCAGCCGTTATAGCCGGGGTGGTAATGATAATAGCCGGTTTTGCTTTTAAAATTTCCGTGGTTCCCTTTCATATGTGGACCCCGGACATATACCAGGGGGCACCCATTCCTATTACCACTTATCTCTCGGTGGCCTCCAAAGCAGCTGGGTTTGCTGCTCTGCTGCGGGTGTTCATGTTAGCAGTGGATCCTAATGCAGTGTTTAACTGGGGCTTGCTCTTAGCTGTTCTGGCCGCCATAACTATAGTGGTGGGCAACCTGATTGCTCTTTCCCAGCGGGATATTAAAAGACTATTGGCTTACTCCAGTATTGCCCAGGCCGGGTATATCTTGGTGGGAGCTACTGCCGCTAATAGCTATGGCTTAAAAGGGGTATTGTTCTATGCCATGATATATGTTTTCGCTAATGTAGGAGCATTTGCCGTAGCTACAGCAGTGGAAGTGGATACGGGGCGAACCGATATCGAAGCTTTTGCCGGTTTGAGCAAGCGTTCTCCCCTAATGGCAGCCATAATGACCATATGCATGCTTTCCCTGGCCGGTATTCCGCCCATGGCCGGCTTTGCAGGCAAATTCTATTTGTTTGCCGGAGCCATCGAGGCCGGCTATCTATGGCTGGCCCTCTTGGGTTTGGTGATGAGTATGGTATCCGTTTACTACTATCTGGGAGTATCCAAGGCCATGTATATTGGTGAGAATACGGATCAAGCACCACTGTCCCTAGGATGGGGTAGTACCGCCGCCCTATGGGTCTGTTTACTGGCTACCGTTATCTTGGGAGTATACCCCGGACCCTTATCTGAGTTGGCCGGCTATGCCATTAAAATCTTTATATAAATAAAATCTCTGGATGTATATGGCTTAGTACTTAGACTTGGGAGTAAAACTGGATGAGGTTGACAATGATGATAGTAGTGCCAAATGTGGCCTTTTAACTAAGCAGTTAAGCAATTATTTTAACTTGGCAAAAGGTTCTATGGAAATTTTGTTATACAATCCCAATCTTTTTCTGCCCGCTTTTATAGCGGGCTTTTTTTCGTCATATGACAGGGGGACGTTTCGTCCGTCTTATCTAACAACCTGCGGGCAAAGGGATTACCGGTTTAACAAGAAACATACTGTTACATCTGTGTTTGATGACGGGATTTGTAGCATTTCCTAATAAGGAAAAAGTTCAATAAAGCTCTTTTTACTTAAAAATCTTCCCGTATCTGCTGCATGGAAATAATATGGGTACTGAGCAGCTTAATTTCTTCCTGGCTATACCTGGAAGCCAGGGCATTTATCTTATCGGCTATTCTTAAGACTTCATCTTCTTCTTTCACAATAATATACTTGACATCCCGGGCAGAAAAATTCAATTGGAAAGATTCCCGAAGAATTATGTTGCCATGCTTACGGGTGCCATCTTCCTTATAATGCTGCTGGCTCATTACCGGAATCAAGCCTAATTGATTAAGTCTATCCAGGGCTGGCACATAGCGCCATTCTCGCTCATCATAAAATCTAACCTTGCTTTTTATCTGCTCGCCATTTTTCCATACCTCTCCTTCATAGGGTTTTAGAAAAGTAAAAAAGGAATAAAGCATAGTGGCCACGTTCTGTGCTGCCAGGTCCCTTTGCTCTGGTTTATATCGAAGCAACTCAGGGTTCAATGGGTATAATTGACCAAAACACTTTTTAAGCAAAAGAGTAGAATAAGAGTTGGGCAGTGCATACATAATTGGATTAATCCCCTTGGCCTGCCCCCATTCTTTGGATAATCCTATACAATAGGAGCCGTAAGTTTCAGTATGGTAATGGACCTGGGAAAGAGGCAGATCACAGAAACAAACCATGGGGATAGCAACGTATTGGGGCAGATAGTCCTCAACCAGATAGCTCTGGTCTTCCAAACAATAACGGGGATAAAAACAGTGGCTAAAGATACCGGCCAGATTATCGAAGCTGTCGGTAAAATGAAATAAAGTATTGGCGCTTATCCGCTTACCTTGGTAAAAATCCATTTTGTGCCTCCGTGAATCAATTGATAGGATCGTCCCAGGACGGGATGCCTTTAGCCCTATTAGTAATTGATGAAGAAAAAATACCCTGGCGTCAAGTGCTTATTTAAGTTTCAGGACTCTGTAAACCGCTGCCAGTTTGCTCATTCACTTTACGGGGGCGGAACAGCAGCAATATATATAATAGGACTGGGATCAGTACGAAAAAGACTCCAAAGATCAACGGGGCGCTATAACGTAGGATTCTAAATATAGTATAGGTATTAGGACTTAATAGAATTGCATGGAAACCAATAATAATGGCGGAGGGGGTCGCTAAAAAACGATAATCCTGCAGACGGAAAAGCTGTTGGGTACTGTAGCAGGCCATTAACCAAAACACAACCACCGATATAAAGATACCTAGATTGAATATGGAAACGAATACGGGTTCAGTGTTACGGATAAAACCGGCATAGGAGGCGGAACGGGCAATTTCAAACAGAGGGAAGTTTGAACTGGAAACGATGGCTACCCCGAGGGTTATAACCGAAACTGCCATGGCAACAGACAAGTAAAGAGTTAAAGTGACTAAAAAAACCAGCAGGGTTCGCGGAAGCTTATCCCTCTGACAGGTGAAATAGGCTAGGGCAAGTACGATAATCATATTGGCCAAATGCCAGGTATTCAAGTATATTCCATAGCCTAAATCCTGCAGGCTAATAAAGGCCAGAGGCAGCAAATTATCAAGGTCTGGATGTGCGGCCACCGAGGTCAGCAGCAGCAACAGAGAAAGAGGCAGAAAAACTATAAATATTACTTCGCTTATGCGAGCTATGACTTCCATGCCGCTGCGAATGGCATAGGTTCCCGGTATAAGAAGGGCCAGTATAATTAAACTGGTGGGGGTATTGAAAAGCACCGTTATTTCCAGGAATTCTGTAAAAAAACGCAGGTAAAAAGAGGCCAAAATCAGAAAAACTATGATATAAGCAATACCCATTACCTTGCCCGCTATCCCCAGGTGCTCCTCAAGCATCAAGGGAAAGGGTTGGGAACTCTTGCCCAGCAGGGCGCTATACACATAAATAAGCAGTAAACCGGGTATGAAAGAAGCAATAACCGTCAACCAGGAGTTCTGGGCAGAAACTTCTCCCAGCACATTAGGTCATAATACAAAAAAACATGGAGTAATGGTTAGGAATAACAAGCTGAATAGCTGCCTATGATTTATCTGGGGCATGGACAATCCTCCTTGTGAGTCTGCTTTTAATCATAGTGAATACCAATAGTAATATTATGGGTATGCCAGACGGTTGGCACATTCCGATAGCACACTATAAAAGGGAGCATGATATACCTGAGCCATAGCCAGATATAAGCCCAAGAACAAGAAAATGCCAAAGACAATAAGTTCATTAAAGGCTCCAGTTTTATATAGCGGGAGTGCTTCCACATAGATAATAAAGATTACTAAAATAATAAACAGCCAGATCATTTCGGTTCCTCCCATAAAAGAATTGGGTTTATTGCTGGAGAAAGGCGTCTTTTTGCAGATAAGGTTGGTTTAGACGGTATTTAACTTGAATATTTGCAGGTATGCCGGGAAAGATTTCAGGCCAATAATCCCTTATTTTCTGCCAGGTTCTTGGATGAATGCGGTTAATGGCCAAACCCCAACCCATAATGTCGCTGTTCAGGCCTTGGGCCTGCTTTATGCACATCTGTATATCCTGCTTCAAGGCCCGGGCCGCTTCTTTTTCAATATCTTGGACGGTTTCCGGCTCACAAATGGAACTGGTATTATTATCCTCTACAATATTGCCTTCCCCCTCCAGTACAATCTGCATTTTTATGTGGCTGCCATTTATTAAGGGTTTAACCTTCACCCGATAGGAGGTCAATTCAAGACATAAGTTGTTAGACATTTTAAGGGGTTCTTCTTCCCTCCCAATCAATGGGTTTTTTATATTGAAGATAGTACTATTTATCGCTCCTGATTTCATTAGAGCTAAACCTCTGGTTTGAGCTGGGTCCAATTCTCCTACCATTTGGTGCCCCTTAAAGACGGCAGTTCCTTGCAGCCTGATCCCTTTTTGGCCCTTCTGGCTTTCCAATACAATTTGGGGTATCACTGGTTCAATGCCTTCGGTGGAATTCCGGTAAATAAAATCCTTCAAATCAATTGGCATATAGATTCCAGCCTGTCCAGTTTGAATTCTGATTATTTTTTCCAGTGCGGTTCCGGAATAGTTTTCCGGAGGCACCTGTACTTCGAATATTTCTGCCGGGGTAACGCCTCGTGCTACAAATAGCTTAACATTATAGCGTATATGGGGATTGCGGGTAGCCGTATCAATAAACAGGGTGGTGTCCCGTAATGCCAGTTTTTCACTTATTACAATCGTATCGGCCATGGACCATAGGGGTTGACGGGGTAGTGTAAGGGATAATTCCCGGGCGGCCTGGGCAAAGGAAGGGGCAGTAGAGCAAAGCGTCATGTATTTGGGATCTCTTTGCAGCTGTCCTTCCCGAGGCGGAGTTAGAGCCAACTGGGCTGAAAGAAGTTTATTGTCACCTTGGATATCCCATCCATGGGCTATAACTACAATAGTGTCACTGACCTCTAATTTGTCATAACAGCCCGAGAGTATAAAGGGGCTTAGCAGAAGCAGCATTATTGGTATACATCTCATCATTTATAATCCTCCTTTCTGCTTTTGGCGTGTTCGGTTAAGCATTCCTGGAAGATGGGGACGCTGTACACTCATAGGCCAGGGCCGGCGTAGCAGTACATCAGAAAGCTGAGCAGTATTGATGGGTGAAAGGGGGGATAAATAAGGTTTTCCCAGGGACTTTATATTTTCCATTCTAATTAGCATTAGCAGCAAGGCCATAATAACGCCCGGCAAACCCATAAGACCGGCGGCGATTAAAATGCCAAAACGAGATATACGGATTATTACACTGGCATTATAGGCTGGAATTACAAAAGAAGAAATTCCGGTAAAGGCTACTACTACCACCATAAGGCTGGAGACCAGACCGGCTTTAACTGCTGCATCTCCGATGATCAGGGCTCCTACTATACTTACAGCCGGGCCTATAGCCCGTGGCAGCCTTAAACCTGCTTCTCGCAGCAGCTCAAAGGTTAGTTCCAATAACAAGGCTTCAATGACGGCCGGAAAGGGAACCCCTTCCCGGGTTGAAGCAATTGTCAAATAAAGAGTGGTGGGAATCATCTCGTGATGATAGGATATAATTGCAACATACAGGGAAGGTAAGAGCAGTGCAGCAAAAAAGGCCAGGAAGCGCAAAAGGCGATATATGGAACCGGCTACAAAATTTTGATAATAATCTTCGGATGATATCATGAATTGGGGGAAGCTAATGGGGGCCAATAAAGCCATAGGCGATCCATCAACCATGATAGCTACTCCTCCCTCCAAGAGGTGGGCACATGCACGATCAGGTCGTTCAGTATATTCAACCTGGGAAAAAATAGTCCATTTGCTGTCAGCCAGGAATTCTTCCAGATAACCGCTATCCAGGATGCCGTCCAGCTTAATTTTTAAAAGACGTTCCTTTACTAGTTCAACCATACTGTGGGGGGCAATATCTTCAATATAGCTTAATAAAACATCTGTTTTGCTTAATCGCCCTATTATCAAAATCTCGGTTTTAAGCTGAGTGGTTTTTAGACGGCGCCTGATCAGAGCGGTATTGTAACGCAGGGTTTCGCTAAAGCTGTCTTTTGGCCCCTGAATAGTAAGTTCATTTTCCGGAGTCTGTATACCACGGCTTTCCCAGAAGCGGGTGCCGGCCGCCAGGCCTTGATTGCTGCCATCCAGTAGCAGCACCGCATCCCCGGAATTCAAGTGATAGCAGACTTCTTCCAAAGTATTAATATAACTCAATTGGGATAGGGATAATACTCGACTTTTAATGGTTTGCAAGCAGTTTAGCTCTTCCTGGGGCTCATCCCAGCTATCTAACTCCTGCAACAGGCGTTTAAGCAGATGTTCTTCTATCTCCGCCTTGTCGGATATACCATCAAAATACAGCAATACGCATCGGGTATTGCTTTCTCGCCCCAAGGTAAATTCTCTGATAACTGCGTCAGAACAACGGTTAAGCAATACTTTTAGACTATCGATATTTACCTGAATATCGGCAGATATAGCTTGAGCTACCATATTTTTTGCGTCCATATGTGATTTGGTGGACTTTTTTTTACTTATGTAGCGCATGAGGCCCCCTAAAGTCTAAAATTTGATAATTTGGTACATATAGATTAGTTTGTCAATGATTACAGCATTTATTCATTACAGGCATAGGGACGGTTCTTTTGCCTGTGTTCGTATATAAGATCATAGCCGGTGGCACACTAAAAATGCCAATTTATAAGGAAGGATGGGATGGATGGATACAGTACAAAAAAACCAATCCGGGGTTAATGAGAATACCAAAAATGAACAGCTGGAGATTTTCCGTGTGGGCCATGATAAGGAGCCACTTACCAGCAATCAGGGGCTCAAGGTGTCCCATACCGATGATTCGTTAAAGGCGGGGACCCGAGGGCCTACCTTGATGGAAGACTTTCATTTCCGGGAGAAAATTACTCATTTTGACCATGAAAGGATTCCTGAACGGGTAGTTCATGCCCGAGGGGCTGGAGCCCATGGCTATTTTCAGGTATATGAGTCCTTAGCTGATTTAACTAAAGCTAAATTCCTCCAGGATCCTGCCGTCAAAACCCCGGTCTTTGTTCGTTTTTCCACCGTGGTAGGTTCTCGGGGTTCAGCGGATACGGTAAGGGACGTGCGGGGGTTTGCTACCAAGTTTTATACCGAAGAGGGTAATTATGACCTGGTGGGTAATAACATCCCTATATTCTTTATTCAAGATGCCATTAAATTTCCTGATATAGTCCACTCCATTAAGCCGGAACCGGATAAGGAAATACCACAGGCCTCGGCGGCTCACGACACCTTTTGGGATTTTATGGTAAATAACTCAGAACTGGCCCATATGATACTATGGCTACTCTCTGATCGGGGAATACCCCGTAGTTTCCGAATGATGGAGGGCTTTGGGGTAAATACCTTCCGTCTGATCAATGAGCAGGGCCAAGCCCGTTTTGTGAAATTTCACTGGAAACCCCTGCTGGGGGTACATTCCCTGGTATGGGACGAAGCTCAGATAATAGCAGGGAAGGATCCGGATTTTAACCGGGGAGACTTATGGAATGCTATTGAGGACGGAGAATTTCCGGAATATGAACTGGGGATACAGGTTTTGGAACAGGAGCAGGAGTTCGACTTCAACTTTGACATATTGGATCCCACCAAGTTCTGGCCAGAAGAGCTCATTCCCGTACGCCGCATCGGTAAGATGACCCTAAACCGTAATGTAGACAATTTCTTTGCGGAAACTGAACAGGTGGCCTTCCATCCGGCCAATGTAGTGCCGGGTATCGATTTTACCAATGACCCTCTCCTGCAGGGACGGCTGTTTTCTTATTTGGATACTCAACTGATACGCCTGGGAGGACCTAATTTCCACGAAATACCTATAAACAGACCCGTAGCTCCGGTGCATACCAATCAGCGGGATGCTTATCACCGGATGACCATAGATAAGGGCAAGGTTAGCTATTCCCCCAATATGCTGCAGGAAAACCAACCCCATCCAGCTTCTGAATTGGAAGGAGGCTATGTTCACTATGAGGAGAGAGTAGATGGCCGCAAGGTGAGGGAACGCAGCAGCAGTTTCAAAGACCATTACAGTCAGGCGGCTCTATTCTGGAACAGTATGTCGGATCCGGAAAAGCAGCATATAATCGAAGCCTTTCATTTCGAAGTAGGCAAAGTAAAGAACAAAACCATAAAAGAACGGGTAGTGGATATGTTCAACCAGGTTAATGGTCAGCTGGCCATTGACATAGCTTCCGGTATAGGAGTTCCGGCTCCGACTGTTGCATGTGATATTGGAATTACTGAGTCCTCAGCAGCGGTCAGTCAAGCCAACACTACCAAATTGGCCAATACCCGCCGAATAGCGGTCCTGGTTGAGAATGGATATAACCATAACGAATTGCTGCAGCTTATGGAGGCATTTAAGCTAACTGCGGTTCATCCGGTAATAATCAGCAAACAACAGGGCATGCTCAGCAGCAGCGATAGTCACCAACTGGAGGTACAGGAGAACTATCATACTACATCTTCAGTACTATATGATGCAGTCTATATACCCGGAGGCCAGCAGAGTATAGAAAGCTTGATGACTCATGGGTATGCCTTGCATTTCATCAACCAGGCCTTTAAGCACTGTAAGGCTATCGGAGCTTCCAATGAAGGGGTAGATATGCTAATTGAATGCAAGCTGGGTGAAATTTCATTGGCCGGGAGCAGTGACGGCAGCCAAGTGTTCTCAGATGCAGGAGTGGTAACGGTAAGAAACGCCAATCAGATGAGCTCATTCGCCGATGAGTTTTTAGAGTCTATAGCCCAGCATCGCCATTGGTGCCGACAGGCAATAAAAGAAATGGTGCGGGCGTAAGCTGAAACCTGACCCCGTCTAATAGCCCCGCTGGAGCGGGGCTATTCCATTAATATATTTTCCCGGTAAGATCGGTTGCTATGGTTAAACTCGTATCAGCCGTCTAAGGTATATAAGAGTAAGTATCATTTCTTGAGCCGACCCAGGAGTATATATATCAAATATCAGCTTCCAGCTGGAATTGGTACCGTACCTCGGTCCAGTTGCCTTGGAGGGGGGGGACGAAACTTCGTTCCCGGAACTGAACTAAATTATTTCTATCTACTAATATAACTGTGGTGGTACGGGTGCCATAATCCTGCATCTCCACAAAAGCTGGAGCCAACAGCCTTTCCATTTCCAGACTGACTCCGGTTTGGGGCAGTTGCTGGTCAGGTGGTTGATGGCGGTCTGCCATCATTTCAAACAAATCTTCCACTTCAATATGGGATTTCTGCAAGCAGGCGGCCAGATTACGAAGGCCCCGTGTAACCTTAGGCCAGGGTACATCCAGCAGACTGTTGCTTAGACCATGATAGCCTTTGGCCACTGGCCTGATTATCCTTTCCTGATTAGAAAGATAATACAATTCGTCTACTGTACCGGCCAGTAGATTAAACCCATTAAAATCCAGCCCAGCTGCTAATATTTTTTGCATATAGCTTTGGGCGTCGGCAGTGCTTTCCAGATATTCCTGCACCAGATGTCCCCGGGAGGGAGCATTAGGATTATAGTTGGCCGGATCACGGAAATTGGTTAGAGTAGCAAAACCTCCGGCTAAAGTAATACCCATCCAGGTACCGCCGTGCTTCATATCTTTACCCGCCAATATAGCTGGATTTTCCGGCCAAAATTCTGCTGGCAGGGTGGGACGCTGGTAGAATTCATCCCGGTTGGCTGCTACTACGAGTTTGTATTTATCATGACAATCACTGGCCCATAGAACTATACACATTATCTCAACTCCTATATAAATCAGAAATGGTTTCCTGACTCATTTATTAGCGAGTCAGGCGTGACTCGTTCTCAATTATCACTATAAACACTTTAAACCATGCTTGCAATAATAACCAAAATATAATAAGTTAGTTAATATAAGGAGTAAATGTTTCCGGGTGCCCATAAAGGGGTAAAAGGGAATCCAGGTTTAAATCCTGAGCGGTCCCGCCACTGTAACCGGCGAGTCTGGCCAATTAGCCACTGGGCTTATCCTGGGAAGGCTGGCCAACAGACGTTGGAGTCGGAAGCCAGGAAACCTGCCCGAAAGCATCAAAAATATTGAGGATGATGGAAAAATTCTCAAGCTGTTTAGGCTTGAGAATTTTTTTGTGAGGAGGTTTTGCCAATGGAATTATTAAAAAAAACTTTATCTGGAATTGCTGACATAGACAGGAGAGCAGGAGAACAAGCGCAGCTAAGGCTGGACAGTCTTGCCAAACCACCCGGCAGCCTAGGGGTGTTAGAAGAAATCGCAGTTCAGTTGGCTGCAATTCAGGGAAAAGCGTTACCAGTCCTGGGTAAGAAAGTGGTTATGGTAATGGCAGCTGACCATGGAGTAGTCGAAGAAGGAGTGAGCGCCTTCCCTCAGGAGGTTACCCAGCAGATGGTAATGAATTTCCTGAATCACGGTGCAGCTATAAATGTCCTGTCAGATCAAGCCAAGGCCCAGGTGGTCGTAAGCGATGTGGGCATTAAAGGGGAAGCAATCCAACATGAGGAACTACATATACGTAAAGTCAGACCGGGGACGGGGAACATGGTTAAGGAAGCGGCCATGACGGAAGAAGAAGTCAGGGCTGCCATTGAAGTGGGAATATCCATGGTCAACCGGGAGATTGACAGGGGAGCCACTATAGTGGCAACCGGTGAGATGGGAATTGGCAATACTACTTCCAGTGCAGCCATACTGGCATGTATTACCGGCCAAGACCTGGAACTTATAACCGGCCGGGGCACAGGAATAGACGATGAAGGTCTGATAAGAAAAAGGAAAGCCATCAAAAATGCTATAGAGGTCAATCAGCCGAATGCAGCCGACCCGGTGGAGGTATTGAGAAAAGTTGGAGGGCTGGAGATTGCAGCCCTGACCGGAGTGATAATAGGGGCTGCAGCCAGGAAAGTGCCAGTAGTAATAGATGGTTTCATTTCCAGCACCGCAGCCCTCTTAGCATATAAACTAAACCCCCATTGCAAGTCTTATATGATTGCTTCTCACCTATCCCAGGAACCAGGGCATAAGATCTTGCTGGAGGAAATAGGACTTAAACCAATCTTGCAGCTTGACCTAAGACTGGGAGAAGGAACTGGAGCAGTATTGGCCTTTAACCTGATTGAAGCCGCCATTAAGATAATAAGTGAAATGGCTACCTTTGCAGAAGCCGGGGTGAGCAATAAAGATTAATCCCAGATGGTAAGGGTTGAATTCTTAAGTACCATTATCGGGAGAAAAACATAAGGAGGTTATCCATGGCTGAGATAATTATGGTGGTGGGAGGCAGCCGTAGCGGCAAGAGTTCAATGGCTGAAAAACTAGCTGACGATGGTGAGAAAAAGCTAGGGCATCCAGTAGTATACATAGCTACCGGTACTATCTGGGATGAGGATTTTGCCCTGCGGGTAGAAAAGCACCGTAGCAGACGTCCCTCTACCTGGCAGACTATTGAGGAGCCCTGTGATCTAAGCAGAATATTTAATGAGTACCGGGACCAGGCTAGAGTATATCTGCTGGACAGCTTGGGAACCTGGGTTAGCAATATGATGTACCAGGATAATGGGTCTGTCTTCAACTGGAGCCAGGAAAAAGAACAGGACTTTATAGGCCAGCTGGATCTATTGGCAGAGGCCTTGAAAAATGCCAGTGGTACGGTAATCCTGGTGGCGGATGAAGTAGGCATGGACGTGGTGCCGGCCAGCCATGAAGGCAGGATATTCCGAGATTTGAACGGTATCACCAACCAGAAACTGGCTGCCGAGGCCCAGCAGGTTTATATGGTAGTCTGCGGCATTGAGTTGAAAATAAAATAATAGGAACAGCCAAATGTCCTACAGTACTAGGCTTGGTCTTAAGAAGGAAGGCCAGGCGATAAACAATGCCTACCGGGCTAAGCTAGCAAGCATCATATATATAGACCATATCCTTCTATTTGCTAAGACCGGTTGTGGTTCAGGGCTTCATATTCTACCCAATGCCGATGGTGAAAATCGAATTACAAAACTGGAGGAATAAGCATGAAAAGTTTCTTCCTAGCCATAAGCTTTTTAACCATTATCCCGCTTCACGGAAACCAAAAAGCCGGAGAAAAAGAAATGGCTCTTTCATTATATTTCTACCCTTTGACCGGATTTTTGATCGGGGGACTACTGGTTTTGACCGCCTGGATATCCCAAACGCTGTATTTGGAGTGGGCCGGGGACGCCATTATCATCGCAGTTTGGATTGCAGTAACCGGGGCTCTGCACCTGGATGGCTTAATGGATTCGGCCGATGGCTTATTCAGCGGGCGGGAGCGGGAGAAAAAGCTGGAAATAATGCGGGATAGCCGGATGGGAGCCATGGGAGTTATAGCTTTCGCTGTTATTATACTGCTGAAATTAGCCTTTCTGACTACCTTGCCTTATGCTGATAAATTAGGAATCATTCTGATCGCTCCGGCCATGGGCAGGGGAGCCATGGTATATGCGGTATCTTACTTCCCTTATGCACGTTCCGGTCCGGGCCTGGGCAGGTCTTTTGGGCAGGTTCGTAAACCGGGACCAATGGTGGGGGCCTCCATAACCTTATTGGGGGCGGCATTCCTGGTGCTGAAGTGGCCGGGGATATGGATAATAAGCTTGACCGGGGCTATTGTTGTCTTAACGGCCAGGCGGATGGCTGATTCATTGGGGGGAATGACCGGAGATACCTATGGCGCCCTTTGTGAAATTACTGAAACTCTATTGATAGTAATGGCAGTTATAAGCCTAAAATTATACGCCCTACTGTAAAGGATGGGTTAGAATAGAGATAAATATATAGAAATGGGTTTTAAGCAATGAAATTAATATTATTAAGGCATGGAGAAACTGAATGGAACTCTCTAAGAAGGTATCAGGGACACACTGACATTCCCCTCAACGATACCGGCCGAGAACAGGCGCAAAAGGCAGCGGAATACCTGTTAAAACATGAAGACCTTGAGGCCATCTACTGCAGCGACTTGTCCCGGACCCGTGAAACAGCCCAAATATCTGCTGATAAGATAAAAAGGCCGGTACACATTGATGCCCGTTTAAGAGAAGCTTCTTTCGGTATCTGGGAGGGGATGAGCTTCAGTGACGTATATAAGCATCATTCCCAGGAGTTCAATAGCTGGTATCAGGATATATGGAAATATAAGATGCCCGGGGGAGAGACCTTCACCGAAGTATGGGAGCGGGTATCCTTGGCTGTCCGGGATATAACCAGGCAGCACCATGGTACAGTCTTGGTGGTCACCCATGGAGGTGTGATTAAAGCATTTCTAGGTCAAATAGACTCTTCCGTAGATATATGGAAAACAGCCATTGATCCCGGGTCCATGACTTTTATCCAGTATTCCCAGGGGATTTACACCACCCTGGATACGGGCTTGGTGGTGTAGCTGCTATAAAGTTCACACGAAAATGGTTTATCCCGATGTACCTAGTGTTACTCATCACCAAACAATTGTAGGGGCGGTCTTTGACCGCCAGTTTTCCCAGCATAGCCCAAAATTTTCATACTCGGTTGTGTTCCTTGATCATGGTGGTTGATGTGGGAGGGATAAAAATGTCCGATAATAAACTGGGAATATTCTCGTGGTTTGGGTTCGTACTTCCCTTGCCCCAAAGATTGGAAATGATTAAGCAAGCCGGTTTTGAGGCCACCACTATATGGTGGGAAGATGAGGTGGGAACTCCTGAAATCAAGAAAGAAAATATGCCAGCTATAGTAAGGGATTGTGGTTTGAGCCTGGAAAACATTCATGTTCCCTACGATAATGTAGATCATCTATGGAGCGAATCCAAAATATTGCGGAATAGGATAGTAGACCGGCATATCCGTTGGCTTAATGATTGTGCCCTCCTGGGAATACCGGTTATGTTGATGCATATTATTGATCACCATTATCCTGCCACCCCTAACCAGTGCGGTATAGATGGTATTGGCCGCCTATTAAGAACAGCTGAGGATTTGGGGGTAATGATAGCCCTGGAAAACACGGGCAGTGTGGAATATATTGATTTTGTACTCAATGAATTGCCTTCCGATCATCTGCTTTTCTGTTATGATAGTTCCCATGATTATTTATACAGTGCTCAAAAAGCTGCCATATTAAGAAAACAGGGGTCCAGATTACAACACCTGCATCTGTCAGACAATGATTTGAAAATGGACCGACACTGGCTGCCAGGTGAGGGACAAATTGATTGGCAGCAGTTAAGCCATTATTTCCCCAGGGATAGCTATGAGGGTAATATTACTCTGGAAGTTTGTCCCGGGGAGGCGGATTTAAGAAAATCACCCCGGCACTTTATCGACAAAGCCTACGAGAGAGCTCTCTGGTTAAGAAGCTTGCTATTCAGCCGGAGCCACAGTTCGCCTGACTCACGGTATCAAGGTTAGATTGGCACACCTAATCTATACCATTTTTATGTCCTTATCAGGTTACTGAGGTTGTTATGGGTTCAAAGTAAGGTGTTTTAGCAAAGGATAGCATCAGTTTGGTATAGGTTTTTGGTGCTATGGTCCAGCTTGGTTTGAAGATGTAATAACAGGGAATTAAGCTGTTTGGATTGCCAATGCTTAAGGCGTATATTATTTTAGCCGGGGCGAAACTCAGCGATATAAGGTAGATTGCGGTATTCTTCCTTATAATCCAGGCCATAACCGACCAAAAACACATCGGGCATAACAAAGCAACGATAGTGAATATTAATGGTGATTAGGCGCTCGGCGGGATTATCCAACAGAGTACAGATTTTTAAGCTGGCTGGCTGGGAAGACTCTAAATGCTGACAGATATAACCCAGGGTAAGACCGGTGCCGATTACATCCTCAACCAACAACACATGGCGCCCGGTCAGGCTAATATCCAGGTCTTTGGTAAAGCGTACCGCTCCTGGTTTGCTGCTGGCTTCTGAAGATACCCCGATGGACAGGAAATCAATTTTTAAAGGGATAGTTAGTTGTCTGGTCAAATCGGCTAGGAAGTATAAAGATCCCTTCAGAACACTCACTACCACCAAATCTTTACCTTGATAGTCCTGAGTGATTTGCTGGCCCACCTCTGCTATGCGTTCTTGGATTTGCTCCTGGGTATAGATGATTTTTCCCATGCCAGGTTTTTTCATTCAACATCGTCCTTTAACTTAAATCTTTTCATTAAGGTATTGAAGTCATCCTTGAATACTATGTTTATATTAATGCCTGGATAGAGCTTTCTCAGCAAAGCCACCTTTTTTTTCTTCTCCGATACATATTTTTGGTTCATGGTAGTTAATTCAATATAGGTATCAAATCGGGGCAGGTAAAAATCTGGGGAAAAGGCTTGGGTAACGTTGCCTTCTGTGTCCCACTTGGTAGGGAAAGTGCGAGGTTCGTATTCCCATTCAATACTATGCATATCCAGAATCTTGGCAAATTCTTCTTCCGAGGGATGCTTAAAAACAACAATTTCATCTTTAGCCACTGCAGTCTGGGGTTCAACATTACATGCTATTTCCTTGTTCTGAGCCACATGATAGAGAAGCCCGGCAGCCTCATCCAGTCCTATTAAATCAGTGTTCAAGATCAGGTGATAGAGGGTGGGGTCAGACCAATCTTTACCATAAATGGTGGAAATATATCGCTTGTGTTTACGGTCGGTAAGAGCCAGAAATCTCTCGGCATCTTTTTGCTCCAGGCAATGAGTTTGCATAATGCGTTGGGTACGAACCTTTTGTGAGGCAATGATTTTAAGATGCAATGCAGCAGGATGATCAGCAAATATTATTTGGGCCCCCAGGCCAAAGATAATGGCGGGCTGGGCGGCAATATAATCCCTGAGTCGGTTTTCCAGGTATTCGGCGAAACTAATGTTTTCCTGGCTGGAAGTTAAAAAAAAGCCCGGGCTTTCTGACAGCATATGCAGTTCATGCTTATTAGCTATTTCTGGGAACCACTGACTCATAACCAGGTCCCGATTAATTATGGGAAGATCCAGCTTTTGGGCTAGAAGTTCAGTGATTTCTTTACCCAGGCTTCCGGTTTGTCTGGAAACAGTTATAAACAGCAAATTAATTTCACCTCTAGCACTATTCCGTAATACATGGATTATAGACCAATGGGAATGGAACTTGATTCTAGTATACCATGAGAGCCAGGGGGCTCCAAGGATTCTCCAGCTGGAGGACATGAAATTTAAATTGGAGAAGATTAAATATAATGAAATAACAAGCAAGAAAGAGTAATGTAGATTATAAATGATAAAAACACTCAATAAGAGCCAATATCGCCATATATGGGGATTGATATTAGATCATATCTCTAGTATTATAAAAGCAAGCTCCAAGGAATTCCTAAGATGGAAGGCCTTCAGAGCCGGAAGCCGAAACAGAACATAACAATGGATCTAAGTACCAGGTGAATTAAATTCACTATATCCAAGAGGACTCAGGGAAAAGAGTTTATGATGGGTCTGACAACATGGAAGTTTGAATCGCGAAATCTGAAAAGCTTAAGTGAGGAAGAATGGAAGTGGAGTACAGCTGTTGTGGACAATGAGTAACTGGAAACCCTGTTAGACGAAGGTGCGGCGAAAAGTTGGAAATGGGAAACGGAAGGCGGAAGGGGAAGAAAGGCTGGAAGTTGAGAAAGGTTCGTTGGAGCTTTAAATATTTATACCCCAAGGTGCCGGGTGTTAAGTTATTAAGTTGTTTGACTCAGCTTAATAACTTAACACCCGGCACCTTGGTGGTTAATACATGATTAAATAAGTTGGCGTTCTTCATTGAAGAAACTGCGATAACCCAACACCAGGATTTCATTAAGTAGCCTGGCAGTATTTATACGATAAAGGACAAGAGCCTGGATTCAGTTTATACATGTTTGCTTAGTTACTTTAATACCAGTCATAAACCAAGACTTACCATTAAGTCCTTAATTATCTTCTCACAACTAGTTACATTATAGTACTCCTTGATATATTCTTTCTCATTATTTCGATCCTGCTAAACAATCGGCTAAACCCAGCTTGCAGAGTTAGTAATAATGAGCTTGGCTCCAATACTTTAATCACATTCGCAGGCAAAAGTTATTCATTGGAGCCAACCCAAATTAGAAAGTCATTTCCATCCGGGGGCTACGTTTGTTTTTTTGCCGTTGCTGGCATTTTCAACTTGCCCAACTCCGTAGCGCGGTATAGGGAATAAAAAGCGTATATTTAAGTAGTAAATAATCAGAAATCTACGAAACACTTCATCACATGGTGATAAGATGTGATTATCCATAAATCCTTCCAAATTGGCTGGAGAATTCTAGTCGTCATATTTCTGACTACGTTGTATAATGTATACAAGAAACAAAATAAGGGCATTGGTTCTCCCTAAATGGGATAAAGAGAATTCAACCGGAACGTGGTAAGCATGATGGTATAGCAAGTTACTTATTTCAGATTAACCTCACACTTAGTCGTATTTTAGTTGTAATAATAGGGGGTGTTATATATGGCCACTACGATTGCAAGGAACAAAATCTCCAGCTATGAGAAGCAGGTTATGAAGGAAAAAAGCCAGGAATTATCCTATACTCGATGCAGAGTATGCCATGAAATTATAGGCAACAGAAAACATGTAGTATTCGAAGAGAGGTACTTTCATATTGAATGTCTCAAGCAGAATAGACCGGTTAACCATTAATCTTAAGTCGGTTAGAAACACTATCATGCTTATCGCGGATCTGGATGTGGTCCATAAATTGAATAACTCCGTTTATCAGCCGGGTTCCCCGGCTTGTTTTTATCTAAGGATAAACAATACCGAGCTAATTCCACCCAGCAATACTTGAGGGTTGGCCTGGTTTGGCCGATAAGATAGCCCTATCTCTTCCCCTCTCCCCGTAATGATTCATATTGTTCGGAGTGTATAAAAATTATATTTTTATAATTGCCCTATGGCAATTAAATATAAAACGATTATAATAGATACAATATTGTAATTATTCCAATTCCTTTTCCTGGGAGTATT
Organism: Syntrophomonadaceae bacterium; assembly: GCA_012522955.1. Classification (GTDB taxonomy): domain Bacteria; phylum Bacillota; class Syntrophomonadia; order Syntrophomonadales; family Syntrophomonadaceae; genus JAAYJK01. Next base: position 33,535 of record JAAYJK010000127.1, on the reverse strand, counting down.
AAATGAAAAAAATGCAAGATAGGTTATTAAATGATTTAAAAGGAAAAAATATAAGGCTGTCCCATCAACGCTTGAAGGTGGTGGAATATCTATGTCAAAACCATATCCATCCAACGGTGGATCAGATTTATTTATCTTTAAAGAATAGCATCCCCACATTATCAAAAACTACTGTATATAATATTTTGAAAACTTTAGTCGAAGCAGGACTAGTAAAAGTGATTACTATCGATAATAACGAAAGCAGGTATGATATAAATACCCAAATGCATGGTCATTTAAAGTGTGAAAAATGTGGTAGAATATTTGATTTCAATATCCAATTTATTTCCTTTTCTAACGACGAGTTAAAGAATTTTGAAATAAGCGAAAAGAATGTTTATTTTACAGGTGTCTGTCCCAAGTGTATTGAGAATACATCTCAAGACTACAGAAGCTAACTACATAAAAAATAAGGGGCTGTATAAAATGCAAGAAAACTATAATGCATCTCTCAGAATATTTGTGGTGCTTGCCTACCTTACCATGATTATTATCAACGGTGTTGGCAATCTTCTCCCCCTCAATGGTATGAGTACCGGCATGGTCTCAGATTCGTATCCAAACCTGTTCGCACCTGCAGGACTAACCTTTGCTATTTGGGGGGTCATCTATTTTTTGCTGGCTTGCTATATCCTGTACCAGTGGGGATTCTTTCAAAAAATTGGCCAAGAACCTGATCCCAAACTGATGAGGAATATTGCTATATATTTTATTATTTCCTCCTTGGCCAATGCAGCATGGATTTTTGCATGGCACTTTCAACAGATTCCAATGTCAATGTTATTAATGGTAGTTATTTTGATTTGTCTCATTATGGTAAATAAGGAAATTAATAAAAATAAACTTTCCAGCAAGGAGAAGTTCTTTCTCCGGGTGCCGTTCAGCGTATACTTTGCTTGGATTACTGTGGCCACTATTGCCAATGCCACCGTTCTGCTGGTTAGCTTGGGCTGGGCTGGTTTCGGCATATCAGAGATAGTGTGGGCTTCCATTGTAATTGCTTTGGGAATGTTGATCGGGGTCAGGAGAATATTTAAGGACCGGAATATAGCTTATGGTCTAGTTCTGATCTGGGCCTATCTGGGTATTCTTATTAAACATACCGGATCTTCAGGGTTTAATGGCCAGTATCCTCAGGTTATAGCAGTTGTAGCTGCCTGCATAATTATATTCATCGCAGCAGAAATATATATAATGATATCCAAACGCAGTACAAGTTTATTTTGATCTTAGTAGCCAAGATTTCTATCATGAATAGAAGAAAATTTTTAAGAAATATGGATTTATTGGCAGTATGTCTCGTGACAAAATGTTGAATGGAATCAGCTTTCTCGCTCAAGAGAGATATGATCAAAAAACTGTGAAAGGGGCATAACATGTAAAAGCTTAGATCCAGGAAATGGGAGATCCGAGGAAACCAGTTGAAGGAGTATGCCTAATTGATGGAAGCTGCTGGGGGTGATATTGTTCCGGAACCTGCAAGCTGGAAGCCAGGAATCTTTTCAAAAGCAGGAAACCAATGGCGCTAAGTCTATGGTGAGGAAAATTCCTCGAAGCAGAGAAGATTGGGTAAGGTTGGCGCAGTGATCAGGATTTTGCAGAATAAAAATTTGGAAGAGAGAGGTATCTGTATGTTAAAAGAATTTAAAGAATTTGCCCTCAAGGGCAATGTGATGGACCTTGCCGTTGCAGTCATAATAGGCGGAGCGTTTGGTAAAATTGTTTCGTCTTTAGTTAATGATATACTTATGCCAGCAATTGGAGTTCTTATGGGGGGCATTAGCTTCCAGGACTTAAAGTATGTGATTACTCCGGCCAGCGGTGATATTGCTGAAGTAGCCATTCTATATGGCGCTTTTATTCAATCGGTTGTAGACTTTGTAATCGTTGCTTTTTCTATTTTTCTGTTTATTAAGCTTTTATCGTCCAGGAAAAAGCAAGAAGCTGAGGCACCAGCTGCTCCTCCGGAGCCATCGCAGGAAGTTGTTCTGTTGGAAGAAATCAGAGATTTGATGAAATCAAAATAGAAAAGGAGAAATAATTATGGATATTAAGGCGAAAATTGAAGAGGTAGTTGATAAAATTAAATCAGATAAGGATTTTGCATCCAAGTTTTCTAGAGATCCGGTGAAAGCGATAGAATCTATACTGGGCATCGATCTTCCCGATGATCAAATCAATCCTTTGATAGAGGGCGTTAAAGCAAAAGTATCGCTGGACAAAGCGGATGACTTGCTGGGGCAGGTAAAAAAACTGTTTTGATTTCGCTACAAGGCACGAATGACATGATTAAAATGCTCTTGCCATTCGTGCCATCTCATTGTCTTGGACTAAAACGCGTTGTTAAATTATAGTTTATCGTCAGCTTACCAGCTGCTGTAATTTAATGACAGTCATTATTGATGATTATTTGTTTATTCAGCAGTTCGATTGCCGCTTCTTCACCAAGGGGTTTACTAATCAGATATCCCTGAATTTTATCACATCCGCAATTGAGCAAATAATGTCTCTGCTTTTCATGCTCTACCCCTTCTGCTATAGCACAGTGCCCCAGTTTATGGGCCATGGAGACAATGTCGCTGGTTATAGCCTTATCAGGATCAACTAATAATAGCTTATCAATGAAATATTTATCGATTTTAAGGCAGTTGATGTTTAATTCCCTTTCCCGGGCCAGAGAGGAGTATCCGGTCCCAAAGTCATCTATAGCAATGTAGAGTCCAGCATCCTTCAATTCACCAAGAATAGTGTTTATTTCTTGAAAGTTTGAAGCAAGTACCGACTCTGTAATTTCGAGGCCTATATTCTCGGGATTAACCCGCATTTCGTTTATCATCTTAAACAGATTTTTACAGAAACCATTACTTAGTAGCTGAATGGCAGAGATATTAATTGAAACGTTGATTGTTCCATATCCAAGCTCCTTCAATTTATTTAGGAAACGGAAAGCCTGGAGAATAATTTTTTCTCCAATGGGAATTATTGGCATTGTTTTCTCGGCTATAGGAATGAATTCTAAGGGCGGTATCAGGCCATGTTTGCTACTCTTTAATCTGGATAAAGCTTCAAAGCCGCATATCTGATTTGATTGGAGATCGAGAATTGGTTGATATTGCAGAAATAGCCCACCATCATTTTCGGTCTCTGTAATTTGGGTAAGTTCACATTGTATATCTTCCTCGCGGCTTATTTGCGCTTCAATTTCTGCTTCATAAAAACAAATTCCAAAGTCTCTGTCATAAATATCAACTGCCCTTTCTGATGCAATCAGAAGTTTTTTCAAAAGCTGGTCTATATCGCCCTCGTTACTCTGATCTATTTCAACCACCCCAATTCCGCCGCCTATTCTTTCTGCCGTTAGTATAGATTCCAGTGTATTGGCAACCGCTTCGCAGAATTCATACAATTCCTTTTTGCCAGGATAATTTTTCCAATAGAAGACAAATCGATTTTCATAGGTATTGAATAATAATCGCTGGTCTATGCAATGTAAGGCAAGGGATTGGGCTATTTCTTTTATCAAATCCTGGGTGTAATGAAATCTATAAGTGGTGGTTAATAAGTGCATAGCATTCAAATTAATGCCTACAATAGCTCTTTTCTGAGCTGTTCGCAATATTGCATCATTTTTCAAAAGGCTCTCCAAATAGCTGCGGTTGTATAAACCCGTCCAGCGGTCATATTCATTATTATATCTGAGATTATTCTCAATCTCTTTTCGGTCTGAGATATCAATGCAAATATAGTTATATGCATGCTTATTGGATAAAGTCATGGGAGCTACAATCATATGTACCCATACCATCGAGCCATCCGGTTTAATAAATCGCTTCTCGATCGAATAATTATTGATTTCCCCTGATTGGAGTTTCCTGAAGTTCTTCATCTCCTGGTCAAAATCATCAGGATGGGTAATCTTTGCCCAGCCCAGCTTCAATAGTTCTTCTTTGCTTCTCCCAGTAATTTCCTCGTACATTGGATTCATAATGACAAAATTGCTGTCCTTCATTAATGGTTCACTACCGTATGAAATTGCTATACCTACTGGGGCATGATAGAAAATCGTATCTAATGTTAAACTCTGTTCATCCAGTTTTTGTTGAAGTAATCGCTGGATATGAATCAGTTCAATATGAATATCAACTCTAGTTTTCAAGGAGTTCATATGAATAGGCTTTCTGATAAAGTCCACTGCACCCAGTTGTAAGCCTTTGATTTCATTGTCCAGTTCATCATAGTTGGTTAATATTATAGTACGCAGTCGATTATATCGGGCATCGGACTTCAACGCAGTAAGGACCTGAAATCCATTCATATTAGGCATATTCAAATCAAGTATAAGCAGATCAATATCTTCATCCTTATTGATCTGTTCCATAGCATCTAAACCATCGCATGCAGTAAGGATCTGGTATTCGCTCAACATGCTTTTGATAATGAAACGGTCTAACGCTGAATCGTCAACCACCAATATTTTTGACATCAAACCTCCTCCTTCAATAGAAAATACTTATGATGAACCACTAATTACCCTCTAGAAATTCCTCAATTTCCCCCAGCAGTTTTATAAATAAATGAGAAAATTCCTCTGTCAGAAGCAGTATTTCTTCTTCCCTTGCTTCATTCAAGGCTTTTTGCAGTTTTATCGACAAATCGTACAGGGTCTTGGCTCCAATGCTGCCTGAACTGCTTTTGAGCTTGTGGATGACTTGGGCAGCATCCCCATATCTTTTTTGATCAACAGCCAGGGAGATCTTATCTAAGGTTTCCTGGTTTTCCTTGAAATATTCATTTAAGACCTGCCGATAAATCTCCCCATTCCTACCCAAATTTATGAGCCCCGCGTCTTGATCCAGGATACGCAAATCTTGAACATGTTTGGCCTCATTTTCTATAATGATATCTTTAATCGTTTGAATAAAGCGATCGGGATCAAAGGGTTTACCGATATGATAGTAAATTCCGCTTTGCTCACATTTTTCCCTGACCCCCAGGATTACATCTGCTGTCATAGCTAGGATAGGTACGTTAGCTGATAACTTTCTAATTTCCTTTGCAGCCTCATAGCCGTTCATAACCGGCATATGTAAATCCATTATAATCAAATCGATTTTATCCTTATGCTGCCGATAAAGCTCAACCCCTATCCGACCATCGTTAGCCACAATCGATTGGATCCCTAATTGTTGGAGAAGGGATTTAGCGATCAGTTGATTGGTCTTATTATCTTCTACCAACAAGGCATAGTAGCTCTTGTCAAGCCTGGCCGGACTAAGTTTCATTTTGTCAGAAGGCTGAGAGGTCGATACGGCATTTAGCTTGAAAATATCTAGAATTCCATTTAAGAGAATGGAAGGGATGATGGGTTTGCCAATGCCCATATTAACTCCATATTCGTTGAGTTTATCGAACAAATCAGCTCGCATCATCGGCAACAAGATGATGATCTTTGGCACTTTGACAATGGCTTTATTATTCCGGAGCGACTCTAAAAACTTAAAACCACCTTCCGCAGGAGTGTCGTAATCTATAATAAACAAATCAAAGAGTTGGGTGAATTTTCCATCAGCTGCTTCCAGCATACTCAATGCACTAGCCTCTGAAGTGGTGAACTCACATTGCTGCATGCCGATGGTAGCAAGATAGCTTCCGATCAGGTTCATACTGGCTCCGGTTTTTTCCAGGACCAGGGTCCTAAAATCCTTGAAGTTATTGGCCGACCAGGCTTTCACATATGCTGCTTCTTTTTCTTTATCGACCCTTAATGGTAAATGAATAATAAAAGTGGAACCCTCTCCCGGGGTGCTGAAAACCTGAATTCGTCCCCCCATCATCTCGACCAGGTTCTTGACGATCGACAAACCCAGTCCAGAACCTCCGAAACGTCGGTTAATGCTGCTGTCACCTTGAATGAAAGGCGTAAAAAGCTTTTTCACCTGATCTTCAGTCATCCCAATCCCAGTATCACGAATGGAAAATGACAAATGATATTTTTCATTTTCTTTGGCTATCAGTCTGATATCTAGCGTAATTTCCCCCTCATTGGTGAATTTTGCTGCATTATTAAGGAGATTAATGAGGATCTGTTCAATTCGTTTGGGATCACCGAAAAACCAATTGGGAATCTGGGGTTCTTTGGATAATTTTAACCCGATTTCTTGAGCTTCAATTTTGTAGGAAGCTATATTTACCACATTCTGAATGACCTGGTCAAGGCTGAAAGAAGTGATCTCCAGTTCCACTTTTCCGGCTTCAATTTTAGAAAAATCCAGGATATCATTGATGATACTCAGCATATTATCAGCGGCCTGAGTGACCCGGTCGATATACATACCCTGGGTTAAGGTGATCTCTGTTCTTTTCAGCAGATATGCCATACCTGTAATGGCATTAAGTGGAGTCCGAATTTCATGAGACATCCTGGCCATAAAGCTGGATTTGAATTCATTGGCCTCATCTGCTTCCCTTTTGGCCTTTTCCAAATCAACTTGAATAAGTTCCCGCATCCTGACTTCTTTGCGCAGGCGAACGATCCAGTAGAATGAAACTGCAAATACCACTGCTACGAAAAGACCAATGATAGAAATAATTCGAATCATCGGTCCGTAGTCGATTTCTGTTTCCAGGCCAATCCACTCATTATGAATAGCAAATCTCTCTTCCTCGCTAATGGTGTCCAAGGCTTTATTGAGAACACTTACCAACTCAGGCCAATCTTTACGGACCGCAAAATACAAAGCCTGCTGTTTTTCGGCTTCGAAGGCGATGAATTTTAAATTGTTCAGACCGTTCGCTCGTATTAAGTAATTGGTGGTAGCCAGGTTGCCTACGAAAGCTTTTTCCGTGCCGTTTGCTACTTCTGTAAGGGCAACTTCCACAGAGTCGTACAAACTCAGATTTATTTTGGGATAAGATAACAAGTAGCTGTGATGCGAACTGTTGCGCTGCACAGCTACGGTTAGCTTTTCCAAATCTTCAATTCCAGAAATACCGGTATCCGTATCTCTGATGGCGATTACTCTTTTAAAGTTGTAGTAAGGTTCAGAAAAAAGGAAATGTTTTTCTCTTTCATCTGTTTTGGATATGGCGGGCAAAACATCGATATCACCTGCTAGAGCCTTATCATATGCTTCCGGCCATGTCAGTCCCGGGATCACTTCAAATTTTATGCCGGTTCTCTCACTTATCAACGCAATATAATCCGTAGCAATGCCCTTATAATTTCCATCCTTATCAATGTACTCAAATGGTACAAACTGAGGATCAATGCCAAGTCGAATCACCGGATGGTTCTTGATAAAAGCAATTTCATCATCCGTCCAATTGATGCTATAATCTGCCCCATAACAAGGAATTGTCATGAATGAAGCCATGCTAACAAACACAAACAATAAGGCAAAAAACTTTCTCACAAACCTTCTCCCTCATATCTTTTTGCCAATTAAGGTTGTATAAAATGTACCATTAAAATTGATAAGGTACAATAAAATTACCAAATTGTAGAAGCACGGCACATGGTTCTGCCAGGCTATGACAAGTGCCTGCCGCGCCATGCCGAAGGCTTCGCGGAGGGCGGCGCAGCCCGCCTCCAGGCCGTAAAGAGGATATTTCGCCGCTGTCCTGAAAATCTGATTGTGCAGAAAGCCGAACTGGTTGTGGAAGATGGCGAAATAGCGCGCAAATTCATCAGTGAGCACTTCGAGCTTGATGTAATTCTTTGAGAGCAGAAGTGCCTTGCCGTAGACGATATAGTTGAAGCCCAGGCCCTCGTAAAAAAAGTGCGCGGGGGAAATACCTCCAGTTTGCAGCCACAGAGGGATGCTGTCGAGTCGGGTGAGACAGTGTAAAGCATTCCGCTATCCGCTTGTACCGCTGCAACCAATCCTCCGTTGGACATCCTCCAGACTATCGGCGATAATGATATTGGTCATGCCCATGTCCACCAGTCTGCAGATGCAGGTATTTACATTTCCCATATCAAGCAGGATAGGAAAGATTCTTACATCCAGCATTATTTGTATGGATTGAAAGTCAATGAAAAATCCTCTAACAGTTCCTATATGCAGGGAACATCTGAATAAGATTACGTGGGTTCAAATCACTCCAGCATGTCAAAAAGGTTCGATGTCATCTATGAAACTGAGGGACAATAAAACGAGAGTGAAAACCCTAAGAAATGCTGATGCCATGCGGGTTTCGCCGCATGGCATCTTTTACTACCTAAAATTATGGTGGAGACGAGGGGACTCGAACCCCTGACCCCCTCGTTGCGAACGAGGTGCTCTCCCAGCTGAGCCACGCCCCCATATTGACTTGACCTTTCTGCTGCGGTAGGACTAAAGTAAGACGTTTAATCAATCTGGATAGGACTAAGAGTATATTTGCCAGCCTGCTTCAGCCCACCATTAAAGTAAGTCCATAAATTATTATAATTCGCCAGAACATAAGAAACAAGGGGAGTGAAAATCTTTCTTGTAATTAATCTCGGCTTGTTCACTAATGGCTTGCTTTCCTCCGCTTAGTGGGTAACTCGGACTGGTGGCTCAATACGTACCGGACAGGCGGCTTCGACTCACCGGCATTCAGTACAATCAGGAATAAGCAAGGGAGTTTATGATTGTTATTCTCATAGTAAGACCGGCATTCCTGCCTTATCGGGTCAGTTTTCTAATAAAATATTTAAATCAATTCGGGGCAAAAAAAGAATATTATTACTATAAAACCGGCACAAGAATAAATATAATTACTTGTAATATTAGCTATAATAATGCTAAGATTATAGCTAATATTATAGTGGGGGTGAATAGTATGCGTGTTAATACCACTGATTTGCAGAACGCTTTCGGTAAATATTTAGCCCTGGTCGAGAAGGAAGATATTATTATTACCAAAAATGGCAGGAATGTGGCTAAGCTAATTCACTATAGTGAACCCGATTATTTCCTGCTTCATGAAGAAATGGGCAATTATAAATCCACCCGGAGGATCGGCTATGAAGAATATATGAATTTGACCAGTTCATCTGATCAACGCTACGAACTTATTGACGGTGAGATTTATCTTCTGGCGTCACCTGGTTTTAGGCATCAGATGATGGTAAACGAAATAGCATGGCATTTCAATAATTATTTTAAGGGACATCCATGTAAATCACTGACTGCGCCATTAGACATTAGGTTATTCGGTATTGCCACCAAGTTTGAGGAAGATCCCAATGTGGTTCAGCCGGATGTAATGGTGATCTGTGATACCAACCAGGTCATTGACAACAGGTATGAGGGTGTACCCACATTGATAGTTGAAGTGCTTTGTCCATCTACTAAGGGGAAGGACATGGCGGCTAAATTGCAGCTGTATATGAAAAGCGGGGTTTGTGAGTACTGGATTGTGGACCTGGAGAGCAGAAGTATTATGCAATATTCTTTTAATGAGGAAAGAGATATCGATAGCCTAACCACTATTAAGGAAGAAGATATTATTAAATCATCGGCTTTTGATGGTCTTGAGCTGTTATTGGCAGATCTTTTCGCTGAAGTTTAGCCTAAGCAGCAAACAGGCAGATGGGCCATGCGAAATCTGACGACGATATTCATTCATCCAAACCTGCGTAACATAACTTTTCGTGGGGGAATTACCTTTCATTTAAAAACTTTTTAAAGCAGTAAAACTATGGCCGCATAATCCCCAGCATAAAGAAGCAAGAATTGCATAAGCTAGGTGAAAAGGAAAGTGGGGTAATGAAGTATGACCCAAAATAATTTCAGGTCTCAGAGAAGGAATCCTGCCTCAGATACCAGTAAGAGGCCTGATAATAAGGCAAGAGGGGTTCCCGAGGATGTGGAACAGTATATGGCAGAAATGATCATGGATCCACATTTTTTTATTTTCTAGTAGCGGGGTCGGGTTTTGGAACCTGACCCCTTAGTTATGAAGACAAGGGCCTTACTAATAGGGTAAAGGTTGAATATCCGCAAGGCTTAATATTATTTAATACTGTCCTTGTTACTGGGTTTATCCAAAACCGCCACCGTACAACGAGAAATACAGATCAGGTTTTCTTCTTCATCTATAATATGTACTTCCCAGACCAAGGTTTTTCTTCCAACATGAACCGGTTTGCCTACTGCTTTAACCATACCCTGGGCTACACTTTTTATATGATTGGCATTGACCTCTAGTCCTACTACGCTTTGCTTTTCCTGGTCAATAAATACATAACTGCCGGCGGAGGCAACGGTTTCCGCTAAGACCACTGATACTCCCCCATGCAAAATACCATAGGGATTATGAGTTTTCCAGGTCACCGGCATAACTGCCACAACTCTCTCGGGGCTAAATTCAAGCATTTCTATATCCAGGGCTCCCATAACAGTTCTGCTATAATCAAATTGCGGATACTGATCCATATTTCTTCCTCCCAGGCTATATTGCATACATTTCTGTTTATTATAGCACTTTAATTTTATTTAAGTCGTACCTATACCATTTTGTGAAAAGAATAGTCATAATTGACTCAGGTGGTAATATTAATTTAGGGGTGCACTGTAAGTAGCATTTGGAATGGACGTAATATAAGTAAAACCAGATCTTATGTCAGGAGGAGGTTAGTTAATGAGAAAATTTATCGCTATACTATTAAGCTTGTTTTTTATGGTAGCTTTACTGTCTCCGGTTCCCGTGATTGCGACTGGGCAGCCCCATTGGGCTCAGACTTATGCCGATCAATTGCAGACTCGGTATCCCATCCATGAGCTCATGGGAGATTATAATCTGAATGATTATATTAGTCCAGATGCAATGGAACGTCTGATTAAGTGTACTATGAACTCTGATCTGGAATTGATTAACGGCAGCAGGCAAGAAATAGTCAGCAAGATGGTGGATCTTTTTTCCGATCACACCGGAATCAATCTTGATGAAATATTATTTGTAGCCCTGGTGCCTTTTGAAGATTTTGCCCAGATCAACCCGGAGTATACCAGAAATATTATGTACGCATACAGTAGTGGATTGTTGAAAGGCAGAGGAAATAATTTAATGTATCCAAAAGATAACTTGACTTATGGAGAAGCCTTGGTATTTACCAGCAGGTTGGAGAGTATGATTGCTGACGCCTCTTTTTATGTAGATGGAGAAGTAGTCAAACAGGAGAAAAACATCAAATTCAATTTTAAATTGGTCAATAGATCAGGAAAAAGTCACGATTTAACTTTTGCTTCGGGTCAGATATATGAAGTGGTGGTTACTGACCGCAACGGGCAGGAAGTATATCGCTATTCGGATAAGATGATGTTTGCCCAGGTAATCGGTGCCAAGACGTTTGCAGCCGGGGAATTCCTGAGCGGGCAGGTGTTATGGGATATGAAGGATAAATCTGGACAATTGCTCCCCCCGGGACGCTATAATGTGCAAATTAGCTTTATTCCCATGGAAAGCGGAGGTCCTGACAACAGTTCCATGTCTAGCATTTTGAGCTTTAACATATAATAAATAAATGTCATTTGACCACCCGGTTTATCCAGATCGGGTGGTTTTCTCATCATTGCTGATATTTTAAAAGATTTAAGCTGTAATTAAAAGGAAAGCAGTTTTTATTAAGAGTAAGATGGTGGCGTAAGTCCCCTTGAGCGGTTGACTGTATTGCCGTGGGCTAGGGCCGACAATCCCATGTATTTCTCGATACCGGACCATGTCAATCGTGTACTGCTACCTTTTTCTTGCTATGCTCTTCCACTATTTTCTTCAGTTCCAGCATCTTTTCCCCGGGAGGCGGACGCAGCTCTTCCAATTCATAGGACATGCCCAGCAAGGACCACTTGTGGCGGCCTAGGGCATGATAGGGAAGCAGATCGACCCTTTCCACCCAGGACAAAGGGGCGATAAAGTCGGCCAAAGCTCCGTGTTCTTCCCTGCCGTGCAAAGGGTTGGCACCTGGAGCCAGCGGCTGACCGGCAGCTCGGCCATCAGGGGTGGTGCCGGTATGTTTGCCATACATTACATTAGAGGTAATGGTCAGAATGGAAAGGGTATGGTCGGCATTCTTGTAAGTAGGATATTTCTTAAGATTTTGGATGAAATCCTCTACCAGAGAGGCGGCAATTCCATCCACCCTGGGGTCATCGTTGCCGAACTTAGGAAATTCTCCATCAATGGAGAAGTCAGTAATCAGGCCCCGCTCATCTTTAATAGCCCTAACCTGAGCATATTTGATGGCGCTTAGAGAATCTGCGGCTACCGAAAGGCCGGCAATGCCAAAGGCCATATAATAATGAATTTTACTGTCATGTAAGGCAAATTGGGCTGCTTCATAGGCATATTTATCATGCATATAGTGAATGACATTCATGGTATTGACATAGAGTTCAGATAACCAATTCAGCTGAATTTTCAAGCGGCGCAGGACCTCATCGTAATTAAGCACCGAGTCCTGGTAGACTGAAGTTTCGATTCCTACCTGTTGGCCGGTAATTTCATCCCGGCCTCCATTTATGGCATATAGCAATAGTTTAGCCAAATTGCAGCGGGCTCCAAAAAAAACTGGGTTTCCTCCCCAATCTTCATGGCTGATACACAGCAGGCAATGGCATAATCATCACCGTAGTATCGGCGCATAACGTCATCATTCTCATATTGCAAAGCACTGGTATTGATAGAGAGTTCACTGCAAAAGCGCTTAAAATACTGAGGCAGATTTTTGGACCACAATATAGTCATATTAGGTTCAGGAGCTGGACCTAAGTTGTAGAGGGTGTTGAGCATCCGGTAAGCAGTACGGGTGACCAGATGGCGGCCATCCAGCCCCATTCCCCCTATAGATTCAGTGATCCAATTGGGATCACCAGCAAAGAGTTCATTATACTCGGGAGCCCGCAGATGTCTTACCAGGCGCAGTTTTATAACCAATTGGTCTATTAACTCCTGGGCTTGGCTTTCATCGATTATGCCCCGGGCCTTATCCCGTTCAATATAGATGTCCAGGAAGTTGGCAATACGGCCCAGGCTCATGGCTGCTCCGTTCTGCTCTTTAACTGAAGCCAGGTAGGCGAAGTATAGCCATTGTACGGCTTCCCGGGCATTGCCGGCAGAAGAGGCAATATCGAAACCATAAAGAGCCGCCATTTCCTTCATGGCTTCCAAGGCTCTTAATTGATAGAAAATTTCCTCCCGCAGTCCAATGGAATCATTATCCATTCTTCTACCCATTGAATCCAGGTCCTTCTGTTTAGCAGCCAGCAAGCGGTCAATTCCATAAAGTGGGACCCGGCGGTAATCCCCGATAATCCTGCCCCTTCCATAGGAATCGAGCAGGCCGGTTATTATTCCTACCCGGCGGGCCAGCCTCATTTCCGGGGTATATACCGCAAATACTCCATCATTGTGAGTAGGACGATAGCGGCGAAAGAAATCCACTACTTCTTCATCAGGCTCATAACCATAGGCATGACAGGCTTTGATACTGGGCTTTAACCCACCGAAAACATTTATAGCCCTTTTTAAAGGCTGATCGGTTTGCAATCCTACTATAATTTCCAGTTCCAGGTCAATATAGCCTGGGGAATGACTATTTATGGTAATGGGGTTGCTGGCATCGACTGCTAACACTCCTCCATTTTGGTATTCGGCTCTTAAGAGTACCTGACACTTTTTCCATAGGCGGGAAGTCTGTTCGGAGGGGCCGGCAAGAAAACTGCTGTCTCCATCGTAAGCTTGGTAGTTTTTCTGAATAAAATCCCTGACCTCAATGCTGTCTACCCATGGTCCCGGTTCAAATCCTGAGCTGGCTGCCATTTTGCATCACTTCCTTATAGCATTATATACCTGAGCTTATTATTGTCCTAAAGCCTTGTTTTTTAATCGGATATCATGTTGCTTGGTAAATCAATGCTAGAAGATGACCGCCGCAGGTTAAAATGTTATATTATAACGAGGCAAAAAGTTGTGTACAGTAATACCAGGTTCCTGAATAACAGGAAAGGCGAGCTCTAATCCCTGTCGTCTGCGTTAATCTGCTATGAAGTTCGAAACCACTGAAAAAGTACCTGCTTGGTATCCTAAAGCAGCCGAAGGCGACGAAGGATCTCATCAATAATAGCTTATTTTTGGTGTTTATAGAGTTACAAGATCTCAGCATGACACATAAAGGGGATACTTAATTAATAGATGGCTGGTGATTTTTATGATAGCTTTGCAGGCCAGGAATATCAACAAGTTCTATGGCGACAATCATATTTTAAAATCTGCTGCTCTGCTGATTAATGAAAAAGAAAGGGTAGGCTTGGTAGGTGCCAATGGCACCGGCAAAACTACTTTGTTAAACTGCATCAGCGGGCAGTTGGAATTTGATAGCGGAGAAATAATTAAAGGGGCTTCTTTGTCCCTGGCTTACCTGGAACAGATGCTCACTCTGCCCAAAGACCTTAGCGCCTGGGAAATGGTAATGAGCAGTTATGCTCACCTTATTGCTCTGCGCGGCCAAATCAAGGAATTGGAACAGCGGATCAGCCAGACAGAGGATTCTCAACTGACCCCTCTGATGGATCGCTATGCTTTGTTAATGGATGAATATGAAAGAAATAATGCTTATGCCTGTGAAAACACAGCCCGTAGAATACTGGTAGGATTGGGTTTTAAAGAAGATGATTTCCATCGGCCCCTGTCCAGCTTCAGCGGCGGTCAAAAAACTCGCATCAATCTGGGGCGGCTGCTAGCCCAGGCTCCGGATCTGCTCTTGCTGGATGAGCCTACCAATCACCTGGACGTGGAGTCAGTGGAGTGGCTGGAAGGATTTCTGAAGGATTATCCAGGTACAATAGTCATTGTATCTCATGACCGCTGGTTCCTGGACCGGGTGGTGACCCGGATAATTGAGTTAAAAAATGGTCAGTTAAAATCCTATCCTGGCAATTTCACTGCTTTTCTTAAAGCTAAAGTGCTGGATGAAGAAGCTGAAAAGAGAGCTTATGAAAAACAGCAAGAATATATTAAAGAAACGGAAGAATATATTAGGAGATTCAAGGCTGGTATCAAATCTAAACAGGCTAGGGGCCGGGAAACCCGTCTGCAAAGAATGGAGAAACTGGAAGGACCACAGGAAACAGCTAGCATTACCTCCTGGAATTTCTCATTAGAGCAAGAGAGCGGGCAGGATGTGCTGAGCCTGCGGGAAATATCTAAAGCATTTGGGGATAATAGCTTGTTTAGAGGGATAAACCTGGATTTATACCGAGGCGAAAAGGTGGCTCTTATTGGACCCAACGGCAGCGGCAAGACCACTTTGTTAAAAATCATAACTGGACAGGAGCAGGCTGACCAGGGTACGGTTAAATTAGGCAGCCGAGTCAAGGTGGCTTATTTTGCGCAGCAGTATGAGGGCTTGGAGGATAGCCATACGGTTCTGGAAGAAATTACATTAAGCTTTGATATAAGCTTAGGACAGGCTCGTAATCTGTTGGGTCGCATGTTGTTTCGAGGTGATGAGGTATTTAAGAAGGTTGCCGACTTAAGCGGGGGAGAAAAGGGCCGGCTAGCAATGTTGAAAAATATACTCAGTGGTGCCAACTTTTTGATACTGGATGAGCCTACCAATCATCTGGATATAGAAAGCCGGCAGATAGTGGAGGACATGCTGGGAGATTACTCAGGGACCTTGTTGCTGGTATCTCACGACCGCTATTTAATTGATCGGGTAGCCCAGCGGGTCTTAGCCATAGAGCCGGATGGTCTGCAGAATTATGCCGGCAACTATAGCTACTATCTGGAGAAGAGAAAAGAAGTTCAGGACCGGGCCGAAGCAAGTGCAGGTAAGAGCAAAATTAGCCGGCAGCAAGAAATAAGACTGAAACAGAAGGAAAGAGAACGGAAGAAAAAAATGCTGGCTAATCGCCTGGAGAAACTGGAAGAGAGAATACAGCAGCTGGAAGTTAGTAAAGATGAAACAGAAGAATTGCTGGTCAGTCCAGGGATATATAGTGATCAGGAAAAATCTCGCTACTGTCTGGAGGAATACGAAAAGATCAAGGGAGAATTAAATCAGGCTTATGAGGAATGGGAACGCTTATTAGAGGAGGTCCATCACAGCCAAGAAGAAACAGGGGGTTAAGCTTATAAATAGTAATAACAAGGAAAGAGTGATTCTAGCAGCTTTAAAACTGGAAGGTTCCGGCAGTTCTGGATTTGATGAGTACCTGGAGGAATTAAAAGGGCTGGTAGAGGCAGCCGGGGGGCAGGTAATAGTCACTTTGGTACAAGCCCGCCGTCGGATGGAGTCCACTAGCTATCTGGGCCGGGGCAAGGTGGAGGAACTAAAACATCTGGTGCAGGAATTGGAGCCGGATACAGTAGTATTTGATCGGGAACTTTCACCGGTGCAGCTGCGCAATCTGGAGCAGGCCCTTAAGATAAAAGTCCTGGATCGGACCATGTTGATCCTGGATATATTCGCTCAGAGAGCCAGGTCCCGGGAGGGGCAACTACAGGTGGAATTAGCTCTGCTACAATATCGGCTGCCTCGGCTGCGGGGAATCGGAACCCAATTAAGCCGCCTTGGTGCAGGCATTGGTACCCGGGGAGCAGGGGAACAGAAACTGGAACTGGATCGCCGCTATATTCGGGGCCGGATTCAAGAGATAAAACGACAGATGGCCAAGGTGGAAGCTACCCGGGCCTTGCATAGGAAACAGAGACAGCGTTCGGGCATTAAAACCTTGTCTTTGGTGGGTTATACCAATGCCGGCAAATCAAGTCTATTCAACTCCTTGTGCAGCTTGGCTCATAAAAGCGGCTCCAATCAGGTGGAAGCGGATGGGCGTCTCTTTCAAACCCTTGATACTACCACTCGACGCATAGACCTGGGCGGGGGGAGGCATATTCTGATAACCGATACAGTGGGATTTATTCAGGAGTTGCCTCCGGCTTTGGTGGCCGCCTTCCATTCGACCCTGGAGGAAGCCATCGATGCTGATTTATTGTTGCATGTAGTGGATATCTCTGATCCAAATTACCTGGATAAAATTGGGGTAGTAGAAACAGTTCTGGAAGAGCTGGGAGCTGAAAAAAATAAAATTATAACGGTATTTAACAAGGTGGATTTATTAGAGGAACAAGCCCATAGCGGTCATAAGGGATCCATATACCTATCCGCCCGCAGCGGACAGGGGCTGGACAGTCTTTTGGAACTCATACTGCAACGGCTGCAGTTGGATAATAGCAGTTATATTCAGCCCTGGACTACTTGTTATTAAGCCCGCCAAATACTCCTGATTCGGGAGTTTGGCGGGCCATTGACACAACACTGTCTGTTCATACCTTAAGCTGCCGGGCAAGTCTTAATATCATAGCGAAGAATTTGTCATTAAGCTAGTTCTTATTCAGATAAGTAGATACTATTTCACCGTAATACATTACATGATAATCTTCCTGGGAATAGAATTTCTGCCGCAGTTCAGGCGCTAAGAGTGCTGGATCCATTGTCTGCTTAAATATCAGCCGGCACTCATAAACCAGGCCACAGCTCCCAATCACCGGACTTTCAATGGATTTGCCCTTTTCTGCTTTAAGACTGAACACCTTGAATTTATCTATATCTCTTCCGGATTGGCTGCCAGTACCGGCCAGAGATTTTTTGAAATCAGAATTTAAGGGTACACTTACCGAGAAATCACGAGCTTCTTCCATAAGGTCATAGGTATATCTTGAATACCTGACAGCCACCATAAGCACTGGAAGGTTCCAAAAATAGCCCAGGGATCCCCAACCAATGGTCATAGTATTAATCCTTTCTTCAGCCCGTACCGAGAGAAAAGCACCTCGTGGCAGCTGTCCCAAGAGTTCCTGAGCCATAGCATTGTAACTTATCTGTTCTGACATATGAGGGTACTCCTTCCATATAATACTTATTATGTTACTATTGTACTTGATATCCTGAGTACTTATACATTAAAATTAATCCCCTTTACAGGAAGGGGTACTCTTGCCATTGGAAACCATGCCGGCTGAGATTATAATTTCCATGCCTTGATCAACACTTATGTCCAGTATAGTTACATCTTCCCGGGGCAGTACCACAAACCAGCCCGAAGTAGGATTGGGAGTAGTAGGAATAAAGATAGAGTAGGTGTCCTTATTAATATAGGGGAATTCGTCGTTGGTAATAAAGCCCAGGGAATAAATGCCGGGGCGGGGAAACTCCAATAAGGCCACTTGCCTAAAAGCGCTTTTATTGGATGAGAATAAAGAATCGGTAATACGTTTTATGGTTCCATATACTTTGCCCAAGAGGGGAATATTCTGCATAATATTCTCCCACCATCCCAGTATCCTGTGGCCCAGGTAGTTGGTGGAGATGAATCCAAGCAGAACAATTAAAGTAATAATAATTATAAAACCCAGGCCAGGCACAGCGCAACCTATAATTGGTTCCAAAAGTGGTTTCAATATATTATCAACCATGTTAAATAGCCATACTATCAGCCAGATAGAGATGTATACCGGCAATAAGGTGGCTAGTCCGGCTACGAACATGGAAAGAATTCGTTTCATTAATAATTCCTCCGATATGGGTATTGATTAGTACAGTGTAGACTGTCTACTAGATTATATACTAATATGGGCCACATTTAACTTGGAGCCTATCAATATTCAAATATAAATTTTTATGCCCCTGGTATCCTGCTGTTATGGATCTATATTGTTCCAGTATTTATCTGTTGGAATATTCCATAGCCAGCTGACCAAACGGTACGGATGATGGCAACTCACCCTATATCCATATAGGATAAAAAGGCCTTTCATTTGAGGTCAGCTGAAACAATAAGGGAGATTGCAATGGTTTAATATACATATGTCGGCAGTATTCAGGCAGTGGATAAAAGGTGCGGGGAGTGTGCATGATGAACAGCAGGAGAGTATTATCCGGGTTAAAGCAATATTGATTGAACTGGCACGATCGCACCTTTATTACTTCACCTCGGCAATAACCCCGTGATGAGTAGAGCTTTATTTGCTGGTAAAACCATGGATAATATGCTCCATAACTGTCCTTTTCCAGGAGCAGAAAGAGCTGGCTATCAGAGCTAAATACTCCATCTATCGCATGCTCGCTTATTTTGCGCAGCTCTTCCGATGGCAAGTGATAAAGAAATGCAGCAGTTTCCCGGGCTGGAGGTATAATTACAAAAAGCAGCAGATGATTATTATCAAGGCTTAGGCGGTAATGAACCAGAGCTTGTTCATCGAAATACCGGTTTATAGAAGTTTCAATGATAGGCGGGGCATAGCCAGGGGATGAGACTGCCTTGGGCTCAGGGACAGGAGAAAACTTATTCCACAAGGAAAATCTATCTGCCGATAACGAAGGGGAAATAGCTTTTGGACTGCTGTTGGCCTTATTAAATGCTGAATAGAAATTATCCTTTTTCTTCAGGCACCAGGGTTTATGACCCAGGGTTGCCGGAGGGTAAGCTGCATTATTCCGCCATAAGCGGTAAACCTTGGGCCAGATGTGGGAAGCTCCTATCCCCTTTTCTAAACCATGTCTGCCAAAACCCAGTTCCTCTTCATTAAACCGGTACAGGATGGTTCTATGCATATTTTTCAGATTTATAGATTTTAGCTCCACTGACCCGGGCCGGTTATTAAGATACCATATTTGGCCCTTCAATCGGGGCTTGTATTCGGGCAAGAAAAGGGTTGCTCCCGGCACCAGTCCCTGCCCGGCTTGAATTGGGTTAGCTTGGGTTAGGTGTTGGGGATCCAGGCCATATTTATCGGCAATACTTTTTAAACTGTCATTTTTCTCGATTAGATGAAACGCCAGGGGAGTCGGCGGGCGTAAGCATTGTCCAGGCTTAAGCCTCTTGCCTCGGCCTTTAAACTTATTGAACTTCATTAACTTGGCCTCAGGTTGCTTAACTAGCCGGGACAGTTTGGAGATGGTATCAGCGTTCTCGATTATACAGCTGTATTCCAAAGGAGGAAAGGATTGGGCATGGCCTAAAGCCAGATAAGTTTGGGGTCCGACTATCCCATCTGCTCTGATGGCAGCATCCCTTTGAAAGCTGGTTAGGGCTTTAAAGGTAGAATGAGAGAAAAAACCATTGGAAGTAGCATGGTAATAACCCCAGCGCTTAAGATAGAGCTGTAGAAAATAAGTGTCCAGACCATGCCTGCCTTTCTGTAATATTCGTCCGCCCAAGGGAGATTGCAGCAGTATAAGCGCATAAGTGTAAGGTCCGACACGGTCTTCTTCACCTGTCAGCTTAAAGTCTTCCTGCAGAGATTTTACGGCCCGGGCTGTATATTTATCATATTTACCACTGCCGGGTCGATTCAAATAGGTTTTATAATAGGCAGATAAACGGTTTTGCAGAATCTGTACATCCCGGCCTTGGCTTCCTGGTATAATCATACGGGAAGAAAAAACCGGATTCCCTCGGGAAAACTTACCGCTGGAATGCCCCAGACAATGGTAAGTTTCATCACTGCTTGCTCCTGTTACGGCTAGTTGGAAATATTTTTGAAAAAGCATAAGGGCCTTGCGGGTATCCGGTCCAAAGATGCCATCCACCTCAATTTGCTGGCCACCCATGGGTTCTGGCAACAGGTTGAGCAGGGCCTGTAAAATCTTTATGTCCAGCCCTTGCTGATAAGGAACCTGCAGCCTAAGAACTCGGCTGGAAAAATAGGGCACAGGTCCCTGTATCTGTTTCAAAGCAACCCTTCCCTTGTTATAATTATCCTCCATTATCCTATGAAAAAGTTAAAAGGAGGGTTCTTGGCGGGCTGATACAAGTAGCTTTTAGGGCTTGCATGCCTTGGTTTTTTCTTTTCTGGTATAATTATGCCATTAAAGGATAAAATAAAGTGTTAATGCCAATATTATCGATAAGGAGGAATATCGTGAAGGGTAAAGCAAGAATAAGGGAAGAAATAGAAGCCAGATATAAATGGAAGCTGGAAGATATATACAGTCAGGAAGAGGACTGGGAACGGGATTTTGAGCAACTAAAGCTGCAGACCCAGGAGATAGAAAGTCTTAGGGATACTCTGGGAGATTCAGCCCAAGAACTACTTAAGACTCTCCATTTACTAGAAACTATTGATCGCCGGGTTGAAGCCCTGTTTGTATATGCCAAAATGCGTAAGGATGAGGATAACACCAATCCCCATTATCAAACCCTGTTTGATCGGGCCCAGGGAATTATGGTACAAGTGCAGAGTGCCACCTCATTTGTAGTTCCAGAAATAATTGCCATACCAGAAGAAAGACTGGGGGAATTTATAGCTCAGGAATCTGACCTGAAGCTCTATAAAAAGTTCTTTGATGAATTGCTCCGGCAGAAAAAACACATCTTAACACCCGCCGAAGAGAAGATACTTGCAATGTCGGCGGATCTTTCCATTGCCCCTCGCAATATATTTACCATGTTCAATAATGCTGATATAAAATTTCCGGTAATTAAGGATGAGAATGGTGAAGAGATCGAGCTGACCAAGGGGCGGTATGGCAGGTTAATGGAAAGCAGTGAGCGAAGGGTCAGACAAGAAGCCTTTACCGGACTCTATGATTCCTATACTAAAATGCGCAATACCCTTGCCAGTACCTTGAGTTCCAGTGTTAAAAGCGACATTTTCTATGCCAGGGTCAGGAAATATGATTCCGCCTTGCAAGCTTCCCTGGATGGAGACAAGATATCCCTTCAGGTTTATGATAACTTAATAAAATCAGTACACAATAATCTGGAATACATGTATCGTTATATGAGGTTGCGTCAGAAAATGTTGGGCCTGGATGAATTACACATGTATGATATCTATACCCCCTTGGTATCCGAATTCAAGATGGAAGTAGACTATGAGGAGGCCAAGAATATAATCCTCCAGGCTTTGACTCCGCTGGGAGATCAATATCTTTCAGCTCTTAAAAACGGCCTGGAGTCGGGGTGGATTGATGTATACGAAAACCGGGGCAAGACCAGCGGTGCCTATTCCTGGGGTTCTTATGACAGTCATCCCTATGTACTGCTGAACTATGATAACAAATTAGATGATGTATTCACCCTGGCTCATGAGATGGGGCATTCCATGCACAGTTATTATTCCAATAAAGCCCAACCCTATATTTACAGCCAGTATACAATATTTGTAGCTGAGGTGGCCTCTACGGTTAATGAATCACTGCTTATTGATTACCTATTGAAGAAAAGCACTGATCCCAAGGAAAAAATGTACCTGATTAATCATTACCTGGAGCAGTTCAGAGGTACCGTATTTAGGCAGACCATGTTTGCCGAGTTTGAAAAAATAGTACACGATCAGGTAGAAGCCGGTCAGGCTTTGACGCCTGATTCTCTGGGGCAGATTTATCGGGAACTTAATGCTCTATATTATGGCCCTGAAGTAATACTGGATAAGGAAATTGAAATGGAATGGGCCCGTATCCCCCATTTTTATTCCGCTTTTTATGTGTATAAATATGCTACTGGTTTTTCAGCAGCTACTGCTATTAAGCAAATGATAATGAAGGAAGGTCAAGCAGCAGTAGATCGCTATCTGCAATTCTTGAGTTCGGGTTCCAGTGATTATCCCATAGCCTTGCTGCAGAAGGCGGGAGTAGACCTTGACACTCCGGAGCCGGTGGACAAAGCCCTGCAGTATTTTAATCACCTGCTGGCTGAGTTGGAAGCCATGGTATAGTAATTTTTTGTTAAATAAAGGGGGATGTTGGCTGATTACCGCTTAACATCCCCCTTTGCTCTTGACATATAAATATTTAATTGGGCCGGGTTAAATATTAAAACCTCAAAATGCGCATATTATTTAAAGATTATCCAAGTTAGCAGGGGGGATTAAATTGACCCAATTAAATAGTGAGGCCATTTTCGATCATGCTATGGAGAAAATCTATTCTCGTTTAAAACAACTGGCTAGCTATGACCTGGTTATAGGAATACCTTTCAACGAAGAAAATGAGCAACTCTTAAGAGTGCTGGAATCTATCGATGAAGTACTGGACTCCTGGATTGGACGCCGACAGCTTATAGTATGTGTAGGGGATCATTCGGCCCAACCAACCCTGGAACTAATCGGGAAATTGAAGCTCAAGCATCCGCATCTGGAATTTGTGTTGCCGGCTGAGATAAGCGGGCGGGGGGCGGCTATCCGGGCCATGTTAGAAATTAGTAAGCGGCTGGAAGCAGATCTACTGATATTCAGTGCTAAAATGGCTACTCCTGAGGGGCCAGGTATTGACAGCACCTGGCTGGAAAGCCTTCTTACCCCTATTCAGGGTAATTATGATATGGTTTTGGGCAGTTTGCGACGTTACCTGGGGATTGACAGTGTAGCCCATATGCTGGCAGCCCCTATACTTGAAAGCTTTTATGGTTTTCGCATGTCCGAACCCTTGGGTGGAATATATGCCATTTCCCACGATTTGGTGGAACAATTGGCCCATGAGGCCATATTCTGGGGAAACCGCATCCAGGGTTATGGAATCGACTTTTGGATACTCACCCGGGCCTTATGCTGGAATAAGATTATCTGTGAAATGAACATTGGCAGTGAACCAGCCCCCCATAGCGTGGAGAAAAAAAATCAGATATTCTATGATACCGTATTAACCGTGTTCGAATCTATTAAGCGGGATAGCGCTATCTGGATGCAGGATAAGTTGGTGCTCAAGGTAGCTGATACCTTAGCCCGCAGCACCCGAAAAAGGACCGAAGTAATTACCCACCCCATTCCCCTTCTTATTGGCAATTTTAAAGCCGGGTATGGAACATATAAAGACATTTTTGACCATTATGATCAAGAGAAGAGGCTTCAAGATTTGCTTGGGCAGTCGGAAAATGAATTTTCTTTTGATGATGAGCTGTGGGTGTCACTTCTCTTTGACTTTATGTTTGCCTATACCTTTGGAGCGGAAGATGAACAGACCAGTGTTTGCTCTGCCTTAACTTCTCTGTACAATGGGAGGATAGCCAGTTATGGGGTAGAGTTGCATCATTTCCAGCTGCAATTAGAGCAATCTAGTTTTGAAGAGAAAGACGAATTCCTTACTCGCAAAATTGATGCTATGCGACAACGGCTCACCGCTGCGGTAAGGGGTATGAAAGGCGATTTTGTCAGGGACTGGATCACCCGCTTAGAACAGTCCCGTCCACCTCTGGTGCCACTTGGTTATATGGAATATGTACCGGGTAAACCCATAGTTATACCCAAGAAAATTGTAGGCAAAGATAAACGACTGGTAGAGACAGATCACATATTTAAAGATTTACGCAAGCAATATGGAGAATCTTTTAATCATTTTATGACTGATGGTTTGGGCTTGACTCCGGATGCTGCTCCGACTGAGATGAACCTGGCGATGGAGCAGTTTATGAAAAGCCTGGAAGAAATGTTGGCAGAACTGCTGCCGGGCGACCTGCACAAAAGGGATGGGGTAAGGCAATTCGTAGATATATTGTTTAACTTAATGCCCAAGCATAAAATGTTTACCATTCACTCTGACATCTTGCGGGAAATGCTGGTAAGGTTTCCGCCCATCAACGTGATGATACCTTTGGGTTTTTATAAGCCGGCGGATCTGATTGAGGCTATGGGCACCCGTGATGCAGTCACTTTCTCCAATCTGATTGAAACCCGAGCTTATGCTGACCGAGACCTGGAGTGGCTAGCCAATAGCCTCAAACCTGAGAGTTTTGAATGGGTGGAAATGAAACCGATTATATTGGATGAGGATCTGCATATGGGAATATTATCCCGGGGAAAGATATCCTATTCCAATCATATTACGGCCCGGATACCGATAAAACCTTTGGAATACGACAGTGGGGGCAAATATCCCCGGCTGAGATATTTTATGAGCATTGTGCGTCGTATGGTGGTAGCTGAACATTACTCCCAGCTGTTCCGCCGCATAGTATCAGAACGGAAAAACATTGGCCGCCGACTCTATAATTCCATTATGGGACTTACTAAAGGAGAGGATTTCTCAGCCCATAATATTTTCGAAAATTTTCATCATCGGGAAATGGTGGAAAAAATTCGTTACCTATCCGATAAATTAGCCGCTGATGAACAAGAAGGCTCGGCTCGACTACTTCGTCTGGCTGCCGATGGTTATAGCCTGGCCCAGGTTATGGAAGACAACAGTTTTTTAACTTGTTCAGCCTGGAGTTGGGCTAGCTATAGCTTCAAAGGAGGGCAAACCAATCCTGGCCCCTGGACTACCACGGTAGAAAGCCGTTGGTTTAATCATCATTTCCTGGAGATTCTTTACCAGCAGTTGGGCTATGATGTGGATAGCATAATGCAAATTGTTATCCGTTTGATTCAATCTGGCCAAAGCAGTCAAAATCTGCTGGATACCCTTCTGCCCACCCGGCCCAAGGATGTTACAGTAGTGGTGCAGGAACCCACCGATAAACCAAGCAAACACCTGCTTCGATATGAGCGCAATCCTATCCTGGAACCCATCAAGGAACACTACTGGGAATCCAAATATGTATTAAACCCCGGTTCACTCCGCATAGGAGAGACAGTATACCTGTTTTATAGAGCAGTAGGGGATGATGATATTTCCCATATCGGCTTGGCTGTTACCGATGGTTATCGAGTTCTGAAAAGGCTACCGGAACCTATTTTTTCACCAGCTACTCCGGAAGAGAAGATGGGTTGCGAGGACCCCAGGCTAATTAAAATAGAAGATCGCATCTACATGCTCTATACCGCTTATGATGGTAACATTGCTCAAATCGCAGCTGCTTCCATTGCGGTAGAGGACCTGCTTAATGAAAAATATCGAGCCTGGAGAAGGGATGGCCTGGCTTTTAAGAACATTTGGGATAAGGATGCAATTCTCTTCCCGGATAGAATCAATGACAAATATGTTATTTACCACCGAATTGAACCCAGTATATGGGTTACCTATATGAATCAGATAAAATTTCCCATCAAAGAAAAACATGCTATAATCGTCGGCCCCAGGCCCGGCCGGATGTGGGATTCCTTAAAGATTGGGGCCGGAGCCCAGCCTATTAAAACCAGGCACGGTTGGCTCTTGATTTATCATGGGGTAGACCATAACTATGTTTATAGTTTGGGAGTTCTACTGGTAGACCTGGAAAATCCTCAGAAGGTGATATACCGCTCTCCCAATCCTATCCTGGAGCCGGAGGAGGACTATGAAGTGGGTCTAAGCGGGGCTTGGGTGCCTAACGTAGTTTTCACTTGTGGGGCTGTGGGAGCAGAAGATAAGGAAGTACTGGACGATGACGATGAAGTTTTGGTTTATTACGGAGCCGCAGATACCAGTATTGGGGTAGCTACTGCTACAGTGGCAGAATTGATACCGGAAGAATTCAGGATGAACTAAAACCTGCTGAGTAATGCGGGTAGGCAAGGAGGGATCACCGTCGGGCGCACTTAGGCTCTAAGCAGCAGGTTTAAGAACCGGCACCAGATATCGGGCTAGGATTTGTTCTGCTTCCGGAGCTAGAACATCGGAAAATTGGTAAAAAAACTTAAATCAACTGCTAAATTGTAAATTTACATGGGCAGTTGATTTTTGCATAGAGTAGCAGGTTTAATAAAATGTCCTGAATATTAGCCCCCATTTTTCAAATGTTTCTATCCAATGGCGCTGCCCGCAGCATTAACGGAAGTGCTGATGAGCCGGTCCGTCAACAAAAGAGACAAAATGGCTTCCGCTCCCTGGTTGAGGTTAACTCCGGAGGGGGTCAGGGCGTCATAACAACCACCGGTATTTTGATTATATAACGAAAGCCCGCAAATATTGGCTCCAAAATACCAGGCATACGCCCTTTTAGCCAGTTCCAGGTATTCTGATTTGGCTGTAATAGTGTAGGCCTGGTAGCAGGCAAAAGCAACTGAAGCTGCATCAACTGGCTGTTGATCATAAGCGGGTATGGCCTGTCCTCTTTGATACCAGCCCTGATTGCCGATAATATTTAAATATCCATCACGAAACAGAGTGTCATTAAGGAAATTAAGGGTTTCCAGTCCTGCCTTTAAGTATCTCTTGTCTCCGGTAATCTCGTAGACTGCTATCATGGATTGGGGCAGAATTCCGTTGCAATAGGTCATATAATCTTCAAACCAGTACCAGCCAGCACCTTTTTTTCCTTTATACAGATTCAACAAGTATTCAGCCATGCCAGTCATGGTATGAACTTTTTTAACTGCGTCTCCTATGGCTAAAGCAAGGAGGGTATAGGCTATGGCCCGGGGAGAAGTAAAAGTGACGGCCCGGGGCAGGTTAAGCTGCAGGAGATCCCGGCAGTAGTTTTTAATATCGTCCCAATTACTGCGGGAAGCACCTACGCTTAAGGCCAGGAGGGCACGGCCAATTGAGTCCTCCGAGTTTATCAGAGAGCTGTAGCGGCCTTTTAAAAGAAGGTTGGACCAACTGCCATCTTCCTGCTGGCAGTGATCCATAAAGGCCAAGTATTTTTGAGCCAAGTCTTGCCCGTCTTGCATGAAGATGGACAAGATCAAGGCCCGTGCATTGTCATCCAGGGTATGACCGCTGTAGGGATCAGGCTGATCCAGGCGGCTAAACTGTAACATACCGATATCATCGGTCATTTTAAGAAAATGTTGGTAAGTTACCATAAGTTGCGGTTTTATCCTTCCATAAGAATTCACTATCTGCATCCAGCATAGATTTAAACATTTTTGTATATTGCTGACCCACGCTAGACCAGGTCCAGTGTTTGCCCAACCTAAAGGCTTTTTTCTGCAAGTCCAGCTTCAATGCCGGATTTTGCAATATAGATTCCATTAGAGCTGCCAGTTCTTCAGCATCAGCTTCTTTCGCCACCAGTCCTCTTCCTTCAGATAGGGTTTCAAGGGCATAAGAATAGGGAGTTGAAACAATGGCTCGCCCACATCCTAGTGCAAAGGCCATGGTTCCGCTGACGGCCTGATCCTTATTGGGATAGGGACTAAGGTAAATATCGCTCATGTATAAATATTCGCCAAGTTCTTCGTTGCTTAGATATTTATTTACAAAACGCACTTGATTCTTGATTTCAAGCTGTATTACCTTATTTTCCAGCATATGACGATATCGTTCTCCTTCATATTTTACCAGCATGGGATGAGTTCGTCCAAGGATCAGGTATATTAGCTGGGGAAACTTGGAAGTAAGACTGGCTACGGCCTCAATACCCAGTTCCAAGCCTTTGCCTGGCCCGATCAAGCCAAAGGTACTAACCACTTCTCGCCCCTGCAGACCGTATCTTCTTTTAAGTAATTTATTTTCCTGAGCCTTGAATTCTGGTACTCCATGGGCAATAAGATAAATCAGCTCAGCTGGAGCTTCATATAGATCCGACATCATTTGTAGGGAATTTTTAGTCATGGATACTATTGCCGATGCCCGCCCGGCCAAATAGTTGAGAATGCTTTTGCAGTTGCGTGAGGGGTTGGGCAATACAGTATGAGTAACAAGTACATAGGGCTTTTCCAATAAGCCTACCAGGTCCATAATATACTCACCATCCCTTCCCCCAAATATACCATATTCA
This sequence comes from Syntrophomonadaceae bacterium, assembly GCA_012522955.1. Lineage (GTDB taxonomy): Bacteria > Bacillota > Syntrophomonadia > Syntrophomonadales > Syntrophomonadaceae > JAAYJK01. The sequence goes on along the minus strand of JAAYJK010000127.1, from coordinate 4,940 downwards.
TGTTGGATAATAAGCAAGTCAATATCCGGTTGGGAGTTAATAAAAGATGCCGCCTTAATATAATCAGGCTGGTGCTGATGGTCTATTTCAAATACCACTTCTGAGGGATAAGCGTATTTATTTTTTTCCTCCGACACTGCCATCACCTTAACTTCATTGCCATGCAACAAGAGGCTGTTGCGCAAATCCATGGAAAAAGTTGCAATACCGCACTGTTTCGGAGGATAGGTTCCTAGATTGAGTATAAGCATTATTTCACTCCTTTATATCTTTGTAGGGTAATAAATGACATTATTCCACCTGCGGTCCACCATTATACCTGCGTCAGGTCGCTGAGGCTATTAATGATGCGGTCGCGCCTGTACGCTCCAAAACCGAAAATAGTTCTTGCTTTATCCTTTCCAAGGCTTCCGGAGTATTGCCTTCACAGCGCACAATCAGTTCTGGACCGGTGTTGGAAGCTCGAACCAGGGCCCATCCATCCGGAAATATTATCCGGGCTCCGTCGATATCAAGGATTTGATAAGTCTTTTGAAAATCTTGCAGAACTCGATCAACTACCTGGAATTTTTCGTGATCTGTACTGGGCAGCCTTATTTCTGGGGTTGAGTAGTATTTGTTGATATCAGCCAGCATTTCATCAATGCTCTGTTGGCTGAAAGAAAGCAAGGATAAAAGCCGGGCTCCGGCATAGATGGCATCATCAAACCCATAATAATCATCGGCAAAAAACATATGGCCGGACATTTCTCCGGTAAATACGGCATCGATTTCTTTCATTTTAGCTTTAATCAGGGAATGACCAGTCTTATAAATTATGGGTTTACCTCCCAGTTTTTCAATTTCATCGATAAGACTTTGGGAACACTTGACTTCCACTATACACTGGGTACCGGGATACCGGGGCAGGATATCCCGCCAGAATAAAATCATTAGCATATCTCCCCAGATGAGATTGCCTTGGGCGTCAACCACGCCCAGCCGATCCCCATCACCATCGATGCCTATTCCCAGATCGGCCTGATGGTGTTTAACTTCTCGAATTAGATCCAGCATGTTTTCCGGGTTTACTGGATCGGGATGATGATGGGGGAAGCTCGGATCAGAATCGCAATATAATTCTATGACCTCACACCTTAGAGCTCGGAAAACCTGGGGGGCGAACAGGGAAGCCGTCCCATTGCCGCAATCTACCACTATCTTGGGGAGATTTGGGCCCATTTTAATTTTGCCGCTTATCATTTCACTGTATTCCGCCTTAATATCATAGTCATAAGTAATACCAGGAGGGCCACTGATAAATTCCTGTTTTTCAATTAAACTGTATAAATGCTGGATTTGCTCCCCGTAGATGGTGGACTCCCCCAGCAGCAGCTTACAACCGTTGTATTCACCAGGATTGTGGCTGGCAGTAATCATTATACCGGCCGGGACGTTCAGATGGCGAGCTGCGAAATAGAACATGGGGGTTATGACCAGGCCTAGATCCATTACATCGAAGCCCGAATTTAAAAGGGCTTCCACTACGGCATCTCTAAGCTCAGGAGAGGAAATTCGGTTATCCCTGCCTACCAGGATGCTGGTATAGCCCTGCTGCTTAGCCATGACGGCAAAAGCTCGGGCAATATCCTGCATCAGTTCTTGGTTCAATTCTTCTCCTACTAAGCCCCGGATATCATATTGGCGAAATATATGCTTAATAAATATCTCCTCCTTACCAAAAAAATTGCACACCAGCAAGTATATGAATCGGTATTCAATTCCCAAAGCAATATTTTATTAAAGCAGATCCAAGCGCTCTTTTTCCTTAAGAATTTCAGTTATTTTTCGTATGTCCTGGGAAAGGTGACGGTTGGACACCAGTATAATATCATCGGTTTCCACCACTAGAGTATCTTCTACCCCATAAAGCACTATGGTTTTTTCCCTTTGCTTGACCACACAATTGTGACTGTCCAGGACGACTATATCAGAGCCTGTACAAACGTTGCTCAGTTCATCCTGTTCATGGATGTCAGCCAGGGCATTCCAGCTGCCCAGGTCGCACCAGCCAAAATCAGCGGGTACAACCGCCATGCGCTTAGATTTTTCAGCTATTCCATAATCCAGGCTGATACTGGGCAACTCAGCATATGAAGATAAATATGCTTCAAAGCCCTTACTTATTTTTTCATAAATATCCGGCAAATGAGTGTGAAATTCATCCAAGAGCACCGCGGTAGAACCTATATAAATTCCGGCATTCCATACATATTGCCCTGAATTGATATAAGTTTCAGCAGTGGGTAAATCAGGCTTTTCTCGGAAAGAGCTGACCTGGAATACCTTGCCGATTTCCCCAAGTTCCCATTTGGTTTTCTCGATATATCCGTAGCCGGTTTCCGGACGGTCAGGAGCAATACCTATGGTAGCAATATGACCCTGCTGGGCAGCTCTGATCGCCCGCTCCATACTATCAGCGAAAGCCTTGGCATCGCTAATATGGTGATCAGCCGGGAAAAAACCTAGGATTTCATCTGAGTTTTCCTGCTGTAGCCGGGCTAAAACCAGTCCAACTGCGGGGGCGGTATTTTTACCTTCCGGTTCGGTCAGTACCTCAATCATATAAGCATCAGTACGGTCTTCGATCACGGCCTCGACGCCGGACAGCAAATCGTCGCTGGTGATTATAATAATTTTGCTGGGTCCGGCGGCAGTTAAGCGATCTATAGTATTGTCCAGCATGGATTTATTATTAACTAGCTTACAAAGCTGTTTGGGCCGCAGGTGGCGGCTTTCCGGCCATAATCGAAGTCCCCGGCCTCCAGCTAGTATTACTGCGATCATATTTACCTCCGTTATATATATCTATACATATATGTTAAAAGCCCGCTGCTTATGCCGACTGTAGTAAAGCTTCACTTTATTTATTATGGCTAAATCGAAATGATTCTATAAGTTGGGGGTAAGGAAGAAAAAGGAAGGAAGTGTTTTGGGCTATTAGATTATTTTTTTAATAGGATGCTTAGGCTTTATGAAACATTAACTTGCTCCTAGCGCCATAATATACATAGGCATAAATAATGCAAAAATCTAAAATAGATTCTCCTACGAAAAACTTAGCACAACTGGGTTGGATGCAATGCATAAACATTATAGGGGTCGTCTGACGCAGCATGACAGCAACACCCTGCGAAGCCGAACGACTAAAGGGGCGAGAGCCCTTTAGTCTATAGCAAACGGCCCCTGCAGATTATCGGGACGGGGACCGAAAAACTGGTAATAGGTGCACTGTATTCTACCGTTATATACTTTGCGTCTTTTGCTGCTTTTGCGCTTAATCAATCTCTCCAGAGCCGGATGGGCGGTTAATATATAAAATGACCAGGTATCCAGACGCTGGAAAACCTGAGGCATAGTACGATACAGGCTTTCCACCTCTTCTTTTTCCGCTAGGCGCTCTCCGTAGGGTGGGTTCGCTATCAAGTAGCCATATTTGTAACGTGAATTTAATTCCCGAGCATCCTGCTGCTGAAAAGAAATAAGGTTATGTAAACCGGCTTGCTGGGAATGGTAATGAGCCAGCTTGATGGCGTTGGCATCTATATCAGTACCTCTAATTCCTAGGGGTTGATCATGTCTTATTAAGTCCTGGGCTTCTTCCCGGCATTGCTGCCAAAGATAACCCGGTATTTGGGGCCAGCTTTCCGCCACAAAATCACGGCCCAGTCCCGGAGCTATATTTCTGCCGATTAAGGCGGCTTCTATAGGGATAGTTCCGCTGCCGCAAAAGGGGTCGATAAGGGCTCGGTCTGGCTTCCAGCGACTGATATTTATTAAAGCTGCAGCCAAGGTTTCTTTAAGAGGGGCCTCACCAGATAACTTGCGGTATCCCCTTTTATGCAGCCCGGCCCCAGAGGTGTCAATGGTAAGAAGAGCGCGATCCGAAAGCAGAGCTACCTCCACCCGGTAACGGGGACCAATTTCTTCAAACCACTTGATTTGATACTTTTCTTTCATTTTCTCCACAATAGCTTTTTTAACGATAGCCTGGCAGTCAGGGACACTGAACAGTTTCGACTTGATAGACTTTCCCTCTACGGGAAACTTAGCCTGGGCCGGAATCCAATCATTCCAGTTGAGAGCTTTAGTCTTTTCGAAGAGTTCGTCAAAAGACCTGGCTTCAAATTCACCAAGCTTTAGCAATAATCTATCTGCGCTCCTCAACCACAGGTTGCAGCGGGGAATCGCTGTAATATCAGCAAAAAAAGTAACTTTGCCGTTTTCCACCTGCAGATCCTGATATCCTAATTGTCTTAATTCATGAGCTACAATGGCCTCCAGGCCAAAGGCAGCGGTGGCAATCAACTCAACCTGACGCATTTTTACCTCCCTGATTTTACTTCTTATTATGATACAATATATAAATGTAAAGTGCTAATATGTGGGAGATAATGGTTGATGGATCGAGAAAGCTTTAGAATACTAGCCTTACAGGAAACCCGTAAGAAGATTAGAGACTTGAAGGAATTCAATATACCAGTCATTATGAAAACCATTGAACAATACCAACGGGCTGAGGTAGAGGATTGTTTTATTGAACAACAGCAAGCACTTTTAAACAAGGTCTATTCTCGGCTTAGAGAGCTGGAAAAGAAAGAACAGGGTCTTTTGAGAGACTAATCCTTTTGCCATCCATAGCCGTCTATCTACTTGAAGCCTTTTGGTATTATGGGACATAGCAATAAAAACGAGCTATCCTCATTCAGGAACATAGGAAGTTCAACCGGTAGATATTGATTATGGTGAATTCGCAAAAGCTTAAAATTATTGGTTGACAATTAAGCTGGTGGATGGTAATATAACTCTTGCGCGGCGGGAAGCCAAAGCGCAAAGGATCTGATAAAACTGAACAGCAAGACTAAAGTGCGAAGAAGACTGGAACTGATATTTTAGCAATA
>JAAYJK010000126.1 GCA_012522955.1 Syntrophomonadaceae bacterium | reverse complement strand
TTTTGGATTTCGAGATAATCGTTGTTTTCCCATGTTTTAATGGTACCACAAAAACAGGGGAATGTCTAGTCAATATCTTCCAGTTTTGCATAAAATAAAAAATTATTTATTAGGCTGAGCAGTTACACTTATTGAATCATTGGAGATATTGAAACTTTCAATGTCCGGGATGTATTAAAAATTGAAACACATCATATGATTATGGAGCGTATAGTATTTGCAACCTTCTCCACATCTTCCTCACTTAAATACGGATGCATAGACAGGGAAAGGACAATATCACAGAGCTCGTTGGTTACTTCAAAATCTTTATTATCATAACTCAAATGAGAAAAAGCTCCCTGCTTATGCATCGGTTTTATATAATAGATCATGTTTGGAATGCCCTGCTCTTTTAATTCAGCTTGTAACTTGTTACGCTGTTCTTTGTTCTTTAGCTTTATTGTATACTGGGCAAAGCTTGAATAATATCCTTCAGGGATAACGGGGGTTTCGACAACGCCCTCGAGTTTTTCATTGTACAGCCGGTAGACCCTGTTTACATCTTCCAGTTCATGTTCTATCAAAGCTCTTAGCTTTACCTTAAGAATGGCCGCTTGCATAGCGTCCAGTCTTGAGTTGACACCAATTCTTACATTGTCGTATTTATTTTCCCCTTTGCCGTGCACTTTGAGGGATTTGATAAGCTGCGCAAGACTGTCATCATCGGTAAATACAGCGCCGCCATCCCCATAGCAGCCCAACGGTTTTGCGGGGAAAAAGGAAGTAGTAGCCGCGTTACCAAAGCTGCAGGCTCTTTTCCCATTTATACTGCCGCCCATGCCCTGTGCGCCATCTTCCAGCACTAAAAGGTTATACCTGCGGGCAATTTTCTCTATCTCAGGGTAGTTTGCAGGCAAACCAAACAGGTCAACTGGAATAACGGCTTTAGGCGTTATTCTGCCTTCTGCAAATGTCTTCTGGATAGACTTTTCTAATTTTGGGGGATCGATGTTAAAGGTATCCCTTTCTACATCCACAAATACTGGCGTTGCCCCTCTAAAAGAGACGACTTCACCTGTCGAGAAAAAAGTGAAGTCCGGAACAAAAACTGCATCCCCCTCTTTAATGCCCCAGGCCATCAGAACCAGCGTCATAGCCTCAGTTCCATTAGCACAGGTGATACAGTGTTTAACGCCAACATAATCCGCTAACTGTTCTTCCAGTTCGGCAACTTCATTTCCGCCAATAAAGTATGCACTGGATAATACCCTCTGTATTGCCGCATCAATCTCATTTTTATAACGTTGATATTGGGCCCTCAAATCTCTAAATTGCAATTTTATGCTCCTTGCTCATATTTGTCATTTCTCCAAAAGAACTCCTGTTTCTAGCATATATTCTCTGCCGCAGGCCTTACACTTCAACTCTTCTCTTTTAAGCGGCTTCCCGCATTCACAAACCCACCCGATTTGTTTTGCAGGAACCCCCGCCATCAAAGCATAATCCGGGACATCTTTGGTCACTACTGCACCGGCAGCTACCAGGGCCCACCTTCCAATGGTAATACCAGATACAATGGTTGCATTAGCACCGATAGTAGCACCGTATTTTACCAGCGTCCTTTTGTAACTTTCACTGCCTTTAGGGTATTTGCTTCTCGGTGTCAGGTCATTGGTAAATACCATGGACGGGCCGCAAAACACGTAGTCTTCAAGCTCTACCCCTTCATATACTGAAACGTTATTTTGGATTTTTACGCCGTTACCTATCTTCACGTTGTTCGATATATTCACATTCTGGCCCAGGGTACAATTTTCTCCAATTTGAACTCCTTTTTGAATATGACAAAAATGCCATATCTTTGTACCGCAGCCTATAGTCACGGCTTCATCCACATAGCTGCTTTCATGAACAAAATATTTTTCCATTGCCTCACCATCCACATCTCATTTCCCTAACGAGATTTGATTCTGCACCTTTTCCAGCACCTTGACCACCTCATGGCCGGTTTTTCCGCTGGAAATACTTATCTCTTTATCGAGGTTTTCCATAAAGTACTTCAGTTCTTCAGTCAGCGGCATGAGTTTTTCATAAGCAATGATCTCGTCCGGCCGCTCTACCTTAACAGGCTTTCCATCGCACCAAGCAATATTTTTATTATAATAAAGGATGTCCTTTCTCCTAGACGAATCGTCAAAAGAAATCATTCCCCGGCTGCCAATTACAACCAGTCTCTGTTCTTTAAAAGGATGCAGCCAGGATACAAAAATATGCGCATGGATATTGCCCGGGTATTCAAATTGAGCCATGGTGATATCATAGATATTATCTTGCAGGAATTTTGCGCCCTTGGCTTCTACCTTCACAGCAGGTTGTCCAATGAAATAGTCCAGGATTGATATATCATGAGGGGCAAAAGACCAAAAGACATTCTCCTCAGTCCTGACTGTGCCTAAATTCAATCTGGTTGAGTAAACATAATAAAGCCGGCCGATTCTACCGCTATCTATTACTTCTTTAATCTTTTTAATAGCCGGATGAAATAATAAAAGGTGGCCCACCATAAGCCTGGCCTTTGTGCGCCCGGCAATTTCAAGAAGTTCCCTGGAGTGCTCAGAAGAGAGGGCCATCGGTTTTTCTATGAGCACGTTTAATCCTCGCTCCAACAACTCTCTTCCGACAGGGTAATGTGTTTCTGCAGGTGTAGCCAATATATAACCGTCAAATTCTCGCTGAATCGCATTATCTATTTGGGTAAATCCCGGTACAGGGTACTTTTCGGTCAACTCATCCAATCTTCGTGAGTTGGTTTCTACAATACCAGCCAGGTTGCCCATTTGGAAGAGGGTCCTGATATGATTTTCACCCCACCGCCCCCCTCCAATGACACATATTTTTTTCTGCATTCGATGTTTCTCCTTGTGTGATAATCTAATTTTTTGTCTACAAAAAAACAGCTTAGCCATAAAAACAATGAAGTCTAATTTTATATCAACTATCAAATTAAAAATCAATCTTTGCCTTTTTTTAGTGGTTTTGCTGGAACGCCAATAATAGTACATTCTTTTTCAATACTCTTTACTACTACTGAACCATAACCTATTAGCACGTTATCATGTATCGTTAATCCTTCTCTTATAGCTACTCTCGGGGCGATCCAACAGTTTCTTCCAATTTTTGTACTACCGCCAATACTACATCCTGAAGTAATGATTGTAGCCTCACCAATAATTACATTATGGGCAATATGACATAAATCGTTAATTTTTACATTTTTTTTAATTACTGTGTTAGATAACGTTCCTCTATTAATACAAGTATTGCTTTTTATTTCCACATTATCACCAATTGTAACTCCACCAATATGGAGAAACTTTTCATAAGTACCATCTTCTTGCTTTTCATATCCAAATCCATCTATTCCAATTTTAGCTCCACTGTGAATAATACAATTAGATCCAATCCGGGTGTTTTCGTGAATATAAACATTGTTATGAATAATAGTATTATCTCCAATTTGAACATTATCTTCTATTATAACAAAATGGCCAATATAAACGTCTTTACCCAGCTTGCAATTTTCACTAATAATAGCTGTTTTTTCTATTCCATTTAGCTTTTTTTCAGGATAAAAATGTTTTAAAAGTTTAATAAATACTTTTCTTGGATTATCAACTGGAAGATAAATTACATTTTGTAGTATGTTCTCAAATTCTTTTTCGAACTCTTGGTCGCAAACAATTACTGAACAATTAATTGTAGACCAATCTACTAAACTTTTCTTTTTTGAACTTGCCCACGATATTGTACCGAGGGTTGTTTCAAAAATAGAAGAAAAACCATATAAGGAAAAATCATTTTCAAAACATATGTTTTTTTTAAGGAGATCATTACTATTTAGAAAGCTTATTACATCTGATAAATTAAATGAATAATTCATTTTTTCCACCTTTTTAGCAAATTATTATTACTATTTTAGCTATGGTTCCTACATCCATCACCCCACCAAACATTACTTAACTATAAAAATGCTTATTGCACTTCCTCAATCCTAAGAACATCTTCTAAATATCTGATATTATCCTTTAATTGAGAATACCTTTCTTTTTTCGCCTGGTTAATGTATCTTTCAACCCGGCTTTTTATATCTCCCTTATCTTCCGCGTACCAAAATGGAGGGGTTAAGATATGTAGTTTATTATATTCTCCACTGTTTATAATACTAATTACATCTTCTCTCCAGTGCATTCTTGAATCAGATAGATATTTTAAATTTTGAAGGAACTCAGCTGAATAAGTATTTATTATAGTATTAAACAGAATATTGTTCTCTAAAATCCAT
>JAAYJK010000125.1 GCA_012522955.1 Syntrophomonadaceae bacterium | reverse complement strand
GGACGGCAGCGACTGGACCAAGACGGGCGCCAACTACCTGCTGAAAGCTTCTGATCTGACTCCTGCCCCAGACGGGTATTATACCTATGAAATGGCGGTCACAGTTGGAGACGAGACACTGCATCTGGACGCAGACAAGACCTATAAGGTGGGAATAACGGCTTTTCGCTATCTGGCGGACGAGGACAGTGACGGGAAGGTCGACAGTTTTCCCTTGGAGAGCAGTGAGGTTCAGAGCGACGGAAAATACCTGCCTGAGGCGACCTATCCAGTTCTGACCTATTCACCCGTTCCTTGGTCACATGGAGACACCATGAAGCTACTCAATATCAAGGAGGTCACGGAAATTACTGTTAGCTCGGATGTGCCCGCAGACATCATTGTAACTCGTATGGATAAAAGGGAAGTCATAAAACAGACTTCGAGCCCGGACACAAGCATTAGCTTTTCTACCCCCGCGGATTTTACCGGCGCCCTGAATATAAAAATCACTGCTACAGACGAAGAGGGAGACATAGCAGTGGATTATCTCGGGCTGCGTTTGGACGAATCAGCTCCTCTAATAACCCTGGATAACGATTCCTTTAAGGCCAACCAGAATACTGGCGCCTTCATGGTGAGCGGCGTTACCGAGAGCTGTGCTAAGGTGATGGCTAACGAGACCATCACGGATGACTATAGCAGCGGAGTCGAGCTAGATGCAGATCAGGTAACAGCGGACGAAAAAGGCATATTCACCATGACCGGAAAACTAAATCCTGAAGACACGGCCAATGAGCTTGTTGCGGCGGACAGCGCGACGATTATTCTGTGCGCCAGGGATGCGGCCAACAACGTGTCAGCATCCACCTTTGCCCAGATCGTACGTGCTTCAAAACAGCAGACCATACCCGTAACAGGCATAACATTAAATAAAGGAACCCTCAGCTTAGCAGTGGGTGCTGAAGAAACCCTAACAGCAACTGTAGAACCTGCTGGAGCAAGCAACAAGAATGTAACTTGGAGCAGTAGCGATGGAACTGTAGCAACCGTTGGTACTGATGGTAAGGTAACAGCAGTAGCAGCAGGAACAGCCACCATTACAGTTACAACAGAAGATGGCGGCAAGACAGCTGCTTGCAATGTGACCGTAAGCTCAGCAACCATAGGCACCGGAGGCAGGTCGTACAGCTACAGTTCAACCCACATCAAGGCCAGCCCGTCAGGCAGCATATCCGCCGACTCTTTGAAAACCGCAGCACTGGCTGCCAAACAAGGGGGCACGGTAACGGTACAAACTACCGGAAGTTCGGTAAAGGTCACTGGTGAGGGACTGCAGTATCTGATTAACAAGAACCTGGACCTCAGCCTTACTACCGGCAGCGGTACCATGCTCATATCCGCGGAAGTGCTGGCCGGTCTCGAGATCAGTTCGAACAGCCAAGTCGAGTTTGTGCTCAGCAGAACTGAAATCCTGGACGATCCCGAGCTTCAGACCCTAGCGAATGCCGGTTATCCGGTCTACCAGATCGCCATCCTGATCGATGGCAAGGCGGTTCATAATTTGGCTGGCACCATCGCCATAACCCTAAAGGACAGCTCCTTCATCGCGATGAACGATCTGAAGGTGATACACGCCCTTGACAGCGGGGTTTATCGGGATGTTGCATACACTCTGGATGACGTAGCACTGTCATTTGGGCTCGACACACTCTCTTATGTATGTGTATTGGATGGTGACAGAGCGTCCCAGCTGAAAAACCCGTTTACTGACGTTACTCTAAGCGACTGGTTCTTTGATAATGTCCTGTTTGCCTATAAGGCAGGCCTATTACTGGGCACCGCTTCTGACACTTTCAGCCCCAAGCTCGGTATGACCCGAGCTATGATAATCACAGTGCTGCATCGCATGAGCGGTGACGCTGGTAATTATCAAAACATCTTTGCGGATGTTACCTCCACTGCGTGGTACGCAGATGCTGTAGCCTGGGCAGAGGCAAAGGATATTTCCAAAGGCGTGGGCAACAACCGCTTCGCACCCAACACCAAAATCACCCGGGAGCAATTGGCGGTCATGTTGTACCGCTATGCTGAATATATGGGCTATGATGTGTCCGTCGGACAGGACACCAACATCCTGTCCTATAACGACGCCTTCGAGATATCTGATTACGCATATCCCGCCCTCCAGTGGGCATGCGGTTCCGGAATAATGAACGGTGACAATGGCGGTAATCTCAATCCTCAGGGCTTCGCCAACCGGGCTGAAGCAGCCGCCATGCTGCAAAGGTTTATTGAAACCATGACAGATTGAAAAATTTACCTAAAGCCAGTACAAGACCTACAGTATTAAGAAGGGTGCGCCCCGATGATTCAAGGCGCACCCTCTATTTGAGGTTTTAGAAGCTTTTTTCAACGTCTATTCCCACTCAATAGTCCCTGGAGGTTTACTGGTTATGTCATAGGCTACCCGGTTGATGCCCTGAACTTCGTTGACAATACGGCGGGCCATCAAATCCAGCAATTCATAGGGAAGATGAGCCCATTCGGCCGTCATAGCATCGTCGCTTACCACTGCTCTTATAATTACCGGATAAGCATAGGTCCTGGCATCTCCCATTACCCCTACGCTTCTCACTGGCGGAAGCACAGCAAAGGCCTGCCAGATATCGTTTTCCAGGCCGGCGTTTTTAATTTCTTCTCTAACAATGGCATCTGCTTCTTTTAAAAGCTCCAGCTTCTCCCAGCTTATCTCCTCTAATACCCGAACCCCTAATCCGGGTCCGGGAAAAGGTTGCCTCCACAAAATTTCATGGGGTATGCCTAGTTTTTCGCCTAAAAGCCTAACCTCATCTTTAAACAGTAGCCGCAAGGGTTCAATGAGCTTAAAATCCATGTCTTCCGGCAAGCCTCCTACATTATGATGACTCTTAATAGTGTGGGCAGTGCTGGTACCGCTTTCTATTATATCGGGATAGATGGTGCCCTGAACCAGATACTCAATATCCCCCAATTTATTCTTCTCTTCTTCAAAAACACGAATAAACTCTTCACCGATGATCTTGCGTTTACGCTCCGGATCTTTTTCTCCGGCCAGCTTAGTAATGAAGCGTTCCCCAGCGTCCACTGCAATTAAATTCATTTTCATTTGATCTCGAAAAGTCTTAACTACCTGTTCTGGTTCCCCTTTGCGCATGAGTCCATTATCCACAAAAACACATACCAGCTGATCTCCCACAGCCTTATGCACCAGAGTGGCGGCCACCGATGAATCAACTCCCCCGCTCAAGGCACATAAAATTTTACGTTCTCCTACCTGGCGGCGAATCTCTTCTACTGTTTCCCCTATAAAATCTCCCAGATCCCATTCAGCTTTTAAGCCACAGACTTCAAACAGAAATTTCTTAAGTATCTCCATACCCAAGAGGGTATGTTTGACTTCAGGATGAAACTGAACTCCATACAATCTACGCTCTGGATTGCTTATAGCGGCAAAGGGACAATTATTGGTACGGGCGGTAGCCTGAAAGCCATCAGGTAATTCCTTTATGGAATCTCCATGGCTCATCCAAACCTGCATGTCCAGGGTCAAGCCTTTAAAAAGCCTATCCTCCGGCTGGGTAACCTGCAGCATGCTGCGCCCATACTCTCGCAGCTTCTCCCCGGCTACTTGACCTCCAAAATGCCGAGCTAATAGCTGCATTCCATAGCAAATCCCCAGTACTGGAACCCCCATTTCAAAAATCCTTGGGTCACAAGCGGGCGCATTGTCAACATGGACGCTTTCCGGTCCACCAGTTAATATTATTCCGCTGGGCTGCTTGGCCAGCACTTCTTCATAACTAATATTGAATGGAACCATTTCACTATAGACCGATAATTCACGTACTCGCCTGGCAATCAACTGATTATACTGACCTCCAAAATCAAGTACCAATACCAGTTCTTTATTCATTGCTGCACCTCTAATCATTCATATATACCGATGGTTTTAATATGCATACCGCAGGGTAGTTACGGTAACGGCCGGCGTAATCCAGCCCATATCCAACCACAAAGTGATCGGGTATGGTATAACCGATATAATCAGGTATAACCGGGCTGCGACGGCGAGAAGGCTTATCCAACAAGCAGCATATTTTCACACTGCTACAGCCTCTTTGTTTCAATATCTTGCTGATATAATTAAGAGTTAAGCCGGTATCTACTATATCCTCTATCACCAGGACATGTTTTCCTTCTATGGAGAAATCCAGATCTTTCAGAATTCTAACTTCACCCGATGTTAGAGAAGAGGTACCATAGCTGGAAACACTCATAAAATCCAATTCCATTGGTATATCGATTTCCCTGATCAGGTCAGCCATAAATACAAAAGCACCTTTTAATATCCCCACTACCAGCAGGCTTTCTCCTTTGTAATCGGCAGATATTTTACTGCCCAAATCCTTCACCTTTTTCCGAATTTCCTCGGGTGTATATAAGATATCTACTTCCTCGAGATTCAAAAACAATCCCCCCTTGTATAAGGAGATTATAACAAACTCCTGACCATGGACGCAATCAAGCTGTTAAATGTTGGTAATGTTTTTTTCTTTCTCAGCCAATCCTCCCTTTACAATTTTTTCCCATCTCAAAGACGATTAATTAACCACCCTCATGATTAGCAAAAACAAACTAGCATGAACATTTTGTACTATGCCGGAAATGGGGTCAAAGAACGCCCCTACTATTATTTGGCGATTATGAACACTGGTTAAATCAGGATAAACATTTTTCATGTGGACTTTTAAGATTCCCCCCGGAAGCCGGAGTCAAAAGCTAATATCCTAAACTAGCAGCCCATGCCCGGATCTAGAAGCCCACATTAAGAAAGCAGGGGCTAAAAGCCCCTGCTGATTACTACTACTCCTTTCCTTTAGTAAGATCTGGTGCTTCTATACTTATTTCTTTATTCATATCCTGGAAAACAACCTCAATTTTTAAAAGAGTTTCAAAAGAATCTTTGTTCCTAGCCTCCAATTGGGCCTTCTGAATCAGACCTTTTTGATAATCAATCCAGAACTTATATTTAAAATCCTGCCAGAAGGTCTCTAACAATTCGCTTCGAACACCAGTTTCACAAGTTGCTACCAAACATTCTGTACCATTGATCTTCTCAAAACCGACTTTTTCAACCCTTGCCGGGGCTCTGATACGGAAGTTACTCAAGGGATTTAGCTCTGATATCAGCAGTTCTTCCGAATTACTTGAATCGCTTTCTATGACTAACCATTTTTCAGCTGCTGAATCATAATTATATATGGTACGGTTAATATAATAAATATCTATAGCTGTGTTAACCATCTCCCCCTTTATATGAGTTTTTCCTTGACTTTTTTCTCCCTGGACCTGACTTATCACCTCCTCTCGCCCTTCTACTATAAAGCCTGATTTCAAGCTATATCTATAATCAGTAATTTTCTCCGTCCCAGCCAGGGCTCGATTTAATTCCACTTGAGCTTCCAGACGGGACTTGATATACATATCATGTAAGCTGTCGAAGGCTAACCCGAAAGCCAATATAACTATCAAAATAGGCAGTACTATCTTAAATAGCTTTTTATTTATCAAGCTCACCTCCATCCAGCTTGAGAAGCGTCTTTGCATGTAATACATCTTATTAACCACCCGGGGTAGATATGCATTGAGATAGGAAGAATATTATTCCAAGCACAGTTTCCGTAGCTGGGTATTATACTGTATACAGCATATAAAATACTTAACAGACTGTTATATTTTTGCTATAATTTCGGAGTGTCATATGATGCAAAGGAGGCTTATATATGTTCAGTAGTTACGAAGAAGTAACAGCATTTTGTAAAGAGAAACAGATCCAGATGATTGATTTTAAGATGGTTGACTTATTAGGTAGATGGCGCCACCTGGGTATCCCTATTGGTCGTTTTACCCCCGACACTTTAAAATACGGTATCGGATTTGACGGTTCCAACTATGGTTTTGCTCCGGTTGAGAAGAGCGACATGGTTTTCATTCCTGACCTTTCTACCGGGGTTTTTGATCCCTTCACCGATGTACCTACCCTGAGCATGATCGGAGATGTCTTTGTAATAGCAGAACCAGAAAACTACAGATTTGACCAGGATCCCCGAGCTATAGCCATTAAAGCCGAAGAATATATGGCCTCTACTGGTATAGCAGATGAAATGAGAATTGGTCCCGAGTATGAATTCAATATCTTTGATAATGTCACCTATACCTGCCAACCCCAAAAATGTTCTTTTTCCATCGATGCCGAACAGGCTATATGGAACAGCGGCAATGAAGAATATCAAAACTTGGGATATAAGATACCCCTTAAAGGAGGCTACCACATTGCCCCACCCCAGGACATCCTTTATGATTTAAGGGCTCGCATGTGCCTGCTGATGGAAGAGAATAATATACCAGTCAAATATCATCATCATGAAGTAGGTGGTCCGGGTCAGGTAGAAATCGAAGTAGAGTTTGGCTCTATGAGAGAAATGGCTGATAAAACCATGCTGGCCAAATATCTCATTAAAAACCTAGCTTTCCAGGAAGGAAAAACCGCTACATTTTTACCCAAACCATTGTTCGGTGAAGCCGGTAATGGTATGCATGTGCATATGCACCTTTTTAAAAACTGTCAACCCTTGTTTTATGATAAAGATGGTTATGCCGGATTGAGCAAAGAAGCCCTTTATTTTATCGGAGGTTTATTAAAACATGCTCCGGCCCTTCTGGCTATCACCAACCCCAGTACCAATTCCTACAAGCGCTTGGTACCTGGCTATGAAGCTCCAGTCAGCATCTGTTTTGCCACTTCCAATCGCAGTGCGGTAATTAGAATTCCGGCTTATGCCAAGACTCCTGAAACCAAGCGCTTTGAATTCCGCTCATCTGATGCTACCTGTAATCCTTACCTGGGCTTTGCTGCCATGCTGATGGCAGGTCTGGATGGAATTCAAAAGAAGATAGACCCGGTAGCTGAAGGTTATGGTCCTTATGATGTAAATCTATACAAACTGCCTCCGGAAGAACAAGCCAAGATCAAATCTTTGCCTAGAACTCTGGATGAAGCTCTGGATGCACTGGAAAAAGACCATGAATTTCTTCTGACTGGTGGAGTATTCCCGCCCCGGCTTATAGAAATATGGATTACAGCCAAGCGGGCAGAAGCAGCCAAGGTTAACAGCATACCCCATCCTATGGAATTCGAACTCTATTATGATTTGTAAAATTATGCTCTAAAGCTAAAGAATCCGGGAAGCTTTTCCCGGATTCTTTATTTGGGCTTTATGCTCTATCTACACCTGAAAGACCTGCCGAGAAGAGCCAGCAATTTGTTGCCCTGGGCTCAGCCACACTATTGAAAGGAAGATGGTTTTCCAAGGCGCTGTTTACCATAATCTTAACTTTACCAGGAAGACATTTTATCCATTTATGTCAACAAGACCCGCTGATCTTTGATCAATGATAAGGTTCAGATCCTAGGAGATGATAGTATTAAGAAGAGAACCAGCCCCTTGTTAATACTATAAGCATTCCTGGGTTCTTTGAACCAAGAGCTTTACACATAAACGAATGTTGTCTGGAGTATAAATGGTCAAGCCGTCTCGGTAATAGTGTTTATACAGGCGTTGCTCTATTTCCTCTCCTGCCAATCCTTCATTCAGCAGGCGCCTAATGCAGTTAAAAGCTTTTTCAGCAGATTCCAGAGCTCGGCGGTAGAAAAGATGTACCGATTCCCCAGTCCATATTTCTCCATGGGGTAAGAATAAAATGTGAGTAGGATAGGTACTCATACGTTCCAAGCTTTCCAAGTACATTTCATAACCCTGAAAAAATATTGGAAAGATGAAATCGTTTCTTATTTGGTATCCTCCAGCATCAGACAAGCACATTAATTGTTCCTCTTTAAGATAAAGTGCTAAAGAACCCGGGCTATGCCCCGGGGTCTCCATTACCTTCAGATCTCCAACCCCATGGACAGGGATTATATCTCCTTCTGCCACATATTCATCAATTAGAATAGAATTAAGCTGAGGAGTAGGAGGTTGGTCCTTGATAATGCCCCAATTTTGTAGCAATATGGACATTTTTTCATCCTGCTGAAAATGCCCTTTAACCACAGCAGCTTTATTCAATACCCGTCCTGCCTTGGTATGGGCCATAATTGGAACCCCCGGGAACATGGCCCTTAAACCTGGAATACCGCACACATGATCAAAGTGTTCATGCATAGCCACAATGGTTTTTATTTCAGGGAACCGGGGTAGTTGCTGCCAATCCTGTTGAAAGCTCATGACCCCGGCGCTAACTCCACATTCTATGATCACCGCCTTTTCCTTCCCAATCATC
Organism: Syntrophomonadaceae bacterium; assembly: GCA_012522955.1. GTDB lineage: Bacteria > Bacillota > Syntrophomonadia > Syntrophomonadales > Syntrophomonadaceae > JAAYJK01. The sequence goes on along the minus strand of JAAYJK010000125.1, from coordinate 3,010 downwards.
AAATAATTGAAGTATTGGTTTCCCATCATAAGAACGTTCTCAGCCAGCTTTCGGATCATTCAAAATACTCCTCTCTGCCCTAAGGCACTAATACCTTTAGCTCCCCCTTTAACTGCAGCCTTCCTTTAAGATCAAATCCAGAGTGGTAATAACTGCTCAATTCTCAAATAAAGCATAAGCCATGATTAGATATAGCTGGCCACAATCCGTTAACGGAAGGATGTCTTATCATTTATTAAAATATTAATATATTCTGCACCAAATATCCATAGGTCTATTGGGTAAATTATTCCCTACCCTGCCTATAAATCAAATTAATGGTCAATGGCAGCCCGTTTGAGGTATAATAGATCTGTTGTCAAGCTGGACTATATCTTAAAGAAGTGAATGATGCCGATGCTGGAAATATTTACTCGAGGGGCCAAAAAAGGATTAAATTTAACCTGGGAATTGGTTATCAAAATAGTACTGCCGGTCTATATCATTGTCTCCCTACTTACCTACACCCCTGTTATACCCTGGCTGTCGGCTTCCCTGTCTCCTTTTATGAGTTTTCTGGGTTTGCCCGGAGAAGCTGCCTTGCCCCTGGTTTTAGGAGCTCTGGTTAGTTTCTACGCTGGACTGGGTGCTGTAGTACCCTTGGGTTTAGGCCCCAAGGAGCTGACTATCGTGGCGGCCATGCTGCTTTTGGCTCATGATCTGCCCGTAGAAGCGGCAGTGAGCAAAAAAAGCGGCAGCAGAATTGTATCACTGATGCTTATTCGGGTATTGGCCGCCTGTGCCTTTGGCATCAGTATTAATTATTTATTCTAGTGGTGATAAAATGCTCAATATTGCTGGAGAAATCTTAATAAACAGCCTCAAGCTGGTAATCGAACTGGGTCTAATAATTACCGTAATTATGGTAGTAGTTGAGTTCACCCAGGAATACAGGATACTAAATCGTCTGACCGCCTTGGCCTCTCCTATTACCCGAATACTGGGACTGCCTCAGGCCGGCAACCTGCCTCTGCTAGCCGGCACCTTTCTGGGCATCAGTTATGGAGCCGCCATAATAATAGATGCAGGCCGTAATGGATCCCTGAATTCAGACGAGATATACCTCATTAACTTGTTTCTGGTCATATGCCACAGTGTGGTGGAGGATACTATTATATGGATGGCCCTGGGAGCTTATATTGTCCCCGTGCAAATTGCTCGCTTGTTGGCGGCCTTACTGGTATGCTATATTGCCTCCCACCTGGTATACCGCTATAAACACAGATCTCACCTGGGTGTGGAGTAACAGAAGTGCATAAAAACATAAAAGTCTTATGCAGCCTCGTACCCTGATCCAGATCAGCCTCCTCGCTGCCCGCCATCAGTTGTTCTTATTTACCATATAAGTCTTTAATTTACAGGTAAAGTAATTAACTCCGGTAACCAAACTATAGTTATGATAATAAAATTTATGCTTTACGGTTTCCTGGGTTGGATACTGGAAATAATATTTACCGGGAGTGGCTCCCTATTAAGAGGTTCATTGAGCCTAACCGGATATACTTACTTATGGATGTTTCCTATCTATGGTCTGGCCATATGCCTGGAGCCCATACATGATGGAATAAGAAAGGCTCCCTGGCCTATCCGGGGACTTATATGGGCCGCTTTAATACTGGTTATTGAATACATATGTGGCTGTATTTTGATACAATTGATAGGCTTCTGTCCCTGGGATTATTCGGGCTCCAGTCCTTATGCAGTGGAGGGTTTAATCCGACTTGATTTTTCACCCTTCTGGTTTGCCGCTGGTCTGATTTTTGAACGAATTCATGATTTCCTGGATCAACTGGGCTTTCCTTATTCAGCTGCAGCACAGCTTAAACCACTGCTTAAAGGTCCCGAGCAAAAAAAGAAGCCTTGAACAACCAAGGCTTTAAAAAAGGAAAATCATTGAATTAAGCATCTTATCCCTGCCCGCAAGCACAGGCAGGTATGTATAGGAAGGTTTAAACCTATTAAATCTCGTACCCTCACTCACTACCCCAAGCTCACTGCTAATTACATTATATAACCTAATCAGCTCCATGGCTTGGGCCAAATGTTGGAAAGTTAACGAATTGATGCTGAGTCTGGCTACTTAATCATAATCAACATCATTTTAAACCTGCTTACCCCATACAAGGCATGGGGTTCATTGGCCGGCATAATAATCATTTCTCCGGCTTTCAAGTTATGCTTCTGCCCAGATATGGTAACTTCAGCTTCTCCATCCAGGAGATAAACCGTAGCATCGAAAGGTGCCGTATGCTCACTCAAACCCTGACCGGCATCAAAAGCAAATAGCGTAATGGTTCCTGTAGCTTTGTTGATCAAGGTACTGCTCACTACAGCGTTGCTCTGGTAATCAACGGCCTGAGCGGGATCAAGGGTACGGGAGGTAATATCCATACTGATCTGGTTTTTGGATTGACTCATTCATATCACCCTTTCCTTTATCTGTTCTTAGTTCACTGGTCAATCAGCCATTATTATCCTCTATGGAAAGTCCCTGGACTCCAATTCGGGTCCTTCTCCTTCCCTAGCAAAGGATGAAACCCTGTCTGTCACAATACCAGCCAAATCGGCCAGGCTATCCCGCTGCAGTTCGCGCAAGAAAGCTCCCTGTGCCCTGGCCAATACTGGCGATACCGGGCAGGTGCCCTGGTTAGGGCAGACATAGCCTGGTTCCAAACATAAATTAATAGCTATAGGACCCTCAATGGCTTTAACTATATCGGCAATATTAATATCCTCTGCCGGACGGGCCAACATTATTCCCCCCTGGGTTCCCCTCCGGGTATTAACCAGCCCGGCTAGGGCCAAAAGCTGAACCGTCTTTTTAAGGAACTCTACCGGTATATCCTGCCTCTCAGAAATAGTTTTAACTTGCAACACTTCCCCTGCTGGTCCCTTAGCCAACTCCAACAGGGTCCTAATAGCATACTCAGTTTGTCTGGTAATCTGCACCGGATCACCCCCTATAGTGGAT